>JBEKOA010000211.1:0-6538 GCA_049522255.1 Occallatibacter sp. | reverse complement strand
ACGCTCTATGTGGTGAACCCCAACGACGCGGCCATCAAGGTAGCCAACTACGTGTACCAGACCTCGCAGTTGGCGCAGACCACCCTGCGCACGGTGCTGGGCGAGGTCGAGTTGGATGAGTTACTCAGCCATCGCGACAAGCTGAACGTGCGCATCCAGTCCATCATGGACCAGCGCACCGAGCCGTTTGGCGTCAAGGTCATCTCGGTCGAAGTGAAGCAGGTGGACCTGCCCGATCAGATGCAGCGCGCCATGGCCAAGCAGGCCGAGGCCGAGCGCGAAAAGCGCGCCAAGGTGATCCATGCCGGCGGTGAATTCGACGCAGCGCAGAAACTGGTCGATGCCGCTCATCTGCTGGCCTCCGAGCCGATGACCTTGCAATTGCGGTACTTGCAAACCCTCACCGAGATCGGCGTCGAGAAGAACACCACCATCATCTTCCCGCTGCCCTTGGAGATGATGTCGCTCTTCAACAAGCTGAGCCTGCCTCCATCTGCCAAACCAGACTCAAAGAGCTAGCAAACACTCCTGAATCGGATACCGGCCGGAGTTGGCCCTTCCATTCCCGCTGCGCGTTTGTGCGAAGCGGGTTGCATGGATGTGTCTTGAAAGGGCGCAGCTTTAGTCGCAAAGCGAAGGCAGCCATAAAATCGCGGGCTCTGGAACTTGTCCGTGAATTGTGGAAGGAATGTAGCCCAGGTCTCCAGACCGGGGTTCCCTGCGAGCTATTTGTGCTCGCAGGGGTGAGAGGTCGACTGTACGGGCGGCGTCCTCGCCGCCAGACGTCTGCGGGTCTGGAGACCCGCAGGACAGCCGACCTGGAGGTCAGCGCTACGAATTAAGGACGAGCTCTTAACCCCTCGGGGACGTCATTCGGCGTTCTTGTTTGGGCCAACACGTTCGAGGGTGGGAGACCGCGAGGCCCGCAGGACAGGAACAGTGAAGGGGATCTAGAAGTGGCGCACGGCCAGCCAAATCGCAGCTGCCACAATGAGCAGCAACCCGATCGCGCCGATCCAGCGCAGGCGATGGCCCCATGCACTCCGGTGCTCAACGCGGGACTTCCCTGGATTCGAGGCGAAGTCGAGCCAGTCGCGGTCGTCGTCAAGCATTTGTCCTGATGCGATGTAGGCCTTGAGAAACCGCTCCGTCCAGTCGTGCTGGTTCAGGCCGACGGCGCCGGCATAGCCGCGAACGATTCCTTTGTTGAGGATGCCGCCGGGAAGCAGACGGAACCTTCCCTGCTCCAGCGCTTCCAGGTGCCGTGCGCTGATTTTGGTAACCGCCGTGATGTCTGCCAACGCTATGCCGCGGGACAACCGCTCCATGCGCAGGTCTTCTCCAAAAGTGCTCATCGCGGACCGGAAAGACCAATCGAGTCTTCGAGGGATTTCAAGACCCACCTTAAACCTGATTTGCGCTCATGTCAAAGGGTTTATTATTATTTTCCGGTCATTTTGGGCGGTCGCAAGGCATTGGACCGAAACGGTCCAATGCATCTGTAAACGGAGTGGATTCCTCATCCATCTGCCCAACAAAGTTCGACTGAGAGCCTTGAGTCTGTGGTTTTCCTCATCAAGAGGCCACCCTTCACGGCGCCGGAGACAGCCTGTGAGTTGGAGAGCTGGTCTTAGCCAACCCCCCAGGGCTGTTACCCTGAAAGCGCGGGCCTTTTTTTCAGGCGCCTTTGCGCCTTTCGGAGCCATTGCCGGGAATGAACAAGCTCATCTTTGCCAATCTGCTGCACCGCCCCCTGCGCTCCATCATCAGCGTCTTCGCGGTGGCTATCGAAGTGATCATGATGCTGACCATCATCGCCATCATGATGGGTCAGTTGACCGGCCAGAAGCGGATGAACAACGGCATCGGCGCCGATCTGATCGTGCGCCCGAGCAATGCCATGGTCTTCAACGGCGTCAGCGGCGCACCCATCTCGGCCAAACTCGCTCCATTCCTGCGCACGCTCCCGCACGTCGCCGTGGCCTCCCCGGTCAACCAGTACATCTCGATGGCAGATGGCCTTGAGGTTCTCTGGGGGATCGACTACCCGACCTATAGCCAACTGAGCCCCTTCGTCTTTCTCTCCGGCGGGCCGATGCAAAAGCCGGACGACGTGATCGTGGACGATGTCTTCGCCACCGCGGGCCAGGGCCATCGCGTCGGGGATACAATCCAGATCCTCAAGCACCCGTTTCACATCGCCGGCATCTTCGAGCACGGCAAGGGCGGTCGCAAGCTGATCTCCATCTCCACTATGGGCGATCTGACCGGCACGCCCGACAAGGCTTCAGTCTTTTACATCAAAGCCGACCAGCCGGAGAATATATCCCTCATCACCAGCGAGATTCACTCGACGCGGGGCCTGGCGGACTTTCAGGTCATGACCATGGACGAGTGGTATTCGCTGCTGACGCCGGACCATATTCCTGCCCTTAATACGGCCATGCGCGTGGTGATCGGAATCGCCGTCATCATCGGTTTCATGGTCATCTTCCAGTCGATGTATACCTCGGTGCTCGAGCGCACGCGCGAGATCGGCATTCTCAAGTCGATGGGCGCTTCCAATCCGGCCATTGTGGGAGTGGTGCTGCGCGAGACCGCGGTGCTGGCGGTCGCCGGCGTGGTGGTGGGCGTGGCCATCTCCTTTGGGGTGAAATCCGCGCTGGCGCACAGGTTCCCCATGCTCTATCTGGACATGAACATCCTCTGGGTTCTACAGGGCTCGGCAATCGCGCTGGTCGGTTCGGTCTTCGGCGCGCTTTATCCGGCCTGGATGGCCGCCCGCAAGGACCCCATCGACGCCTTAGCCTACGAGTAAGGTTCTCCCCGTCACAAAGAGTTGAATCCATCCAAAAAAATGAGAGCCCCGGGTCTCGGATGCACCCAGAAGGTTACAAAACCGAACCGGTTTCGGCCAAACCTGCAACTCTACTTCCGCGCCTTTTCTCTGTCGCGGAGCTGAAACTTCTGCGAGCGAACAGCGAGCTTTTGGCCCCACCGCAGGTGGCGGGTGCCGTACACTGGTAGCGTTCGATCAGGGTTCCCCAATGAAGAAATTCGCAATAAGCCTCTACGCCGCAATCACCGTCGCCCTGATGATCTGGGGATTTTACCAGGCCATCTATGTCGCCCCGGACGACGCGCTGCAAGGCTATGTCTTTCGCATCATCTACTATCACGTGCCCTCGGCTTCGGTCGCATTCCTGTTCTTCACGATAAGCCTCATCGGCTCCATCGGCTACCTTGCCTACCGCCGCACCCGACCGGCTTGGGCGCAGATCGCCGATGCCTGGGCGCTGGCTGGGGCTGAGGTCGGCGTAGTTTTCTGCTCTGTAGTGCTGACCACGGGACCGTTATGGGGCCGGCGAGCCTGGGGCATCTGGTGGACCTGGGACGCGCGGCTGACCACGACCCTGGTTCTCTGGTTGATTTATGTCAGCTATCTACTGTTGCGCCGCTTTGCCGCCGGGCCGCAGGTGCAGACGCTGGCCGCCGTCCTGGGCATCTTTGGAGCGCTCGATGTGCCCATCGTCTACATGTCCAATCGATGGTGGCGCACGCAGCATCCCGCGCCGGTCTTTGGCGGCAGCGAGGGTTCTGGTATGGCGCCCTCCATGGCCCGCGTCCTGCTGTGGAATATGCTCGCCTGGCTGTGCTGGGGTCTGCTGATTCTTGTGCTTCGTTACACAGTGGAACGCAAGCACCAGCAGAGCGCCGCGCAAGAAGCCCTTGAAGCGCTCGCAGCGAATAGCTGATTTGCCGGGAACCCAAGTCCGGGACGAGAAGGAGAACGAGGAAGAGAATGGATCAAGCAGCAATACTCGATCACCAATTTGTCATTGCAGCCTACTGCGTGACCTGGGCCATTCAACTGGGCTACCTGGCCTGGCTCGGCCTCAAATGGCGAGCACAGAAGCGCAAGGCCGCTTCCTCGGCCCGCAATCCACATTAAGTGTGTCCTTTCTTCCGTTTCCATTCGAACTGATTTCCAGCCCGAGACTGTTTCCCGGTCCTTGACCTGCTCTGCAGAGATGCACACTGGCCGGAAGTCCGAAAGGCCCCTTGTAAAAAGAACTGTCCTTTTTATTAACATCCTTCTCATTCTGCCGATAGATAGTTTGGCACTGAACGTGCTACTGAAAGTGCAGGAGTAGTTTCTGGATGGTTACCGCCCCCCCAGGCGCACAGAGAAGTTAAAGACCTGACCGACACTTTCTCTGCTCGGGAGACCGGGAGAACGGAATCACCCATGCCCGCCAATTTCGGAGAGATCGCCAACTATCACAGCCGGTTAGCCGCCCAGCACCTCGAACTGGCGCGGAAGGCGCGGGATGCGGGAGATCTCAACTTGGCCGAGTACAACCACCAGTTGGCCGCGCGGTACGTCGAGGCTGCGCAAGAGCAGGCGATGGCGATGAGCCAGGAGCCCGGCCGCATCGCCGTTCGCCAAGCGCCGCGCCCCTGGGCCCAGGAAACCAAACCTGCCTCAAAGCGCTCTGCCGCCGTAGCCACCAAGGCCGCTCCCCAACCCGTTCCCCAGCCCGCTGCCAAGCGCACCCCCTTGGCCGCCGCCTGCTTCTCGGCCATTCGGCGCGGAGCCGGCTCATTCGCCAACGCTCTCCAGCAATCTCTCTCCAGCGCCAACGACTCCCTCCAGGGGCTGTCGCTACAGGATGCCCCGCCCACCCCTGTTCCAGGGCTGCGCGGCTGACCAAAGCATTTTCGGAAACGACATGACCTCTATAACATCATCAAAGGCTGTCGCTCCCTGATCGTCGCGCCAGCTTGAGGGCATTGTTTCGGCCGACAGTATTTCCGAAGATGCCTGGGCGCCAGCGGCTTCGTTGGCGTGACTCTCTCGCTAGCCGATCCCCAAGCCCGGCGAAGTTGAGAGAAGACGATGTGAGGATCTCTTCAACTCCATGAGAAACTCATAATCTTTTACGGTCGAAACTTCCATCCCGATTGCAGCACCACAGACAAACACAGTCATTCTTCCTTGACAGCGCGAGGCGCGCCAGGGCATCGGATTTCGCTGCCCTTCACCCGCCCCGAGACAAAGGGTTCGAATTGGGAATCCATTCAACTCTTGCCGACAAAACTCATGTTCCGTTCAACCCTTGCCGACAAACGGTGAAAGAGGAGAATGCCGTGCCTATCAACTTCGGTGACATCGCCCTCCACCACAAGCGAATCGCCTCCCGGTACTATCTGCTTGCTCAGATTGAGCGCAACTGCGGAAAGCACTCTGAGGCCGACTACCACGCCCAACTGGCGGTGCGTTACATCCAGGCCGCCAGGGAGCAGAAGATCGTCATGAGCCGGACTCCGGGCAGGTTCATCGAAGTCAAGAAGACGCGCCCATGGACTATCGCGTTCCGCCCCAGACCGCTGCCCACCGCTTGCTGGAATGCCGTTCAGCGTCTTTCTGGAAAACTCGCCGCGGCCATTCGCCACTCCATTCCCAAGAGAGAGCTCCCCTTCCAGGGCTTGTCTCTCAATTGAGAGCTGAAGACGGCCCGCGATCATCGCAAAACCGGGAAAGTTGTATCCCGGAACCAACACTCTCAAGCAACCCGGCCAACAGACCGGGGTCCTTACTATCCGCTCTTTCTGACGCGAATAGATATTGCGGATGAGTTAATCTGATGAAATCAAGAGATTCGTTTGAAGCCAATTGAGCGCGCTCGCTGAGCGGCTCGTAGCCTGCCATGACCTTCAAGCCTACCGTCTTCCATGCGTTCAACTGCTTCTAGCCGTCTCGTTAAGAGCTTCTGGAGAGGATTCCTTGCGCAAAAAAGAGTGACTTGGCCTCATGGGTCTTGAGGTCGCAGACAATAACTCCTTCGAAGTCACATTTACAGTTGGGGAGTGTCATGAGAGCCAAGGTTATTTCGGTTGTGTTCTTATCGCTCAGCTTTATGATTGCCAGCATCACTGGATGCAGCGGAAAGACGCCCGCAATCTCGACTGTATCGAAACAAGTCCACAAGATGAAAGGCTCCGCTGCCAACGTGGGAGGGGAGGCTCTTAGGGATGCGGCTTGGGAAGTGGAACAGGCAGGCAAGGCCGGAGACATGGCAAGGGTTGCCCGCTGGGTTTCAGAGTTGGAAACCCAAGTTGTCCGATTGAACGAAGCATTGCAGCAATGGGAAAGTTGAACCGTTGAAGGAAACCGTTCGGAAAGCCGGCGTCGCGCATTCGCAAATTACATTGTTGGCGAAACTCCCGGTTCCACGATGAACAATCCATGACGCCTGCGGCTGCGCTGTCTCTGCGATCGCATATCGCAGAATCGCAATGGCTGCATGGCACCGATGGTGGAGGTTGCTGGTTGCTATTTCGCCTCGTGCGGGAACCATGTTATTTGTGCGGCGGCGCTGGTATCGCTCTGGGCGCCAGTCTTGTAGATGGGCGCCTTCCAGCCCTCATACTGCACCCAGCCGCGAATTTCTAGCTCCTTATGCAGGCGCTTGCACACCAGGAACGTATAGTCATTCTGCGTTGTGCCGCCGGGAATAAATGCGTTTGCGGCCTT
>JBEKOA010000210.1:3115-13404 GCA_049522255.1 Occallatibacter sp. | reverse complement strand
ACCCGCATCTTTGGCTCGCCTGCGAACCATACGATAGGCGTCTGATTGGCTCATCGGACGATCACTCAAGGCGTCAACCTTCCCCTTGCGGTGCAGAAGAGAAACCGCTTGGGATCGGAGCCGAGACCCGCTGCCTTGATATAGGCTTCGAGGTATTCATCGAGATTGTGACTGGCGGGAACTTCGTGCTGCTTGCCGCCTTTTTCGTAAAGACGCACCCATCCGCGCCTTCCCTGGACAAAATAATCCTCCACCCGCATCCCGACCGCCGCCCCGATACGAGCGAACGTAAAGGCCATCAGCGCGATAAGCGCCCGGTCCCGCAGGCCGACCGGTGTTGCAGCGTCGATCTTGTTTAGCAGCACGCGCGCTTCATCGGCGGCCAGCACAGGGGTCTTGCCTTTCTTGACGACATGCTTGGGACCGCGCACCGCGTGCGCCGGATTGGCAATCATCACCTGACCCACCACCAGCCAGTCGAAAAGCATCCGAAGCGCCGCCAGATGCTGCTTCACGGTGGGCTTTGAATGCGTGACCTGCAACTCTTCGATGAAAGCCGTAACGTGTAAAGGCTTCACCATCGCCAGATCGAACAACCCCCGACCTTCGCACCAGTCAGAAAACCCGCACGCTGCCCTGTAATAGGCCCGCCGCGTGTTTTTGTTGCGGATATTGGCTGCGAAGAATTCCCAGAATCGCTCTGAAGCCTGAGGGCCAAAGAGAAACAGTGCCGGGAGCCGGGAATTGAGTGCCGTCAGATCGGAAGGCGCATCAAAAACTACAAGTTCATCACCCGTGCCGGACATACTCTACACTTACTTTTAATCCATGTTCCGCCAGATACTTGAAGTAGGCACGCGGCATCGGCGCATCGAGCAATTATTCAGCATCTGTTCAGCACCCTCTTGAACACCCTCAATTGCATTAAACCTTAGAACTTTCGCCAAGACCTTTGCCGTGCAACAGCAGAGGTTTGTCTTTTTGCTCGTAACAACGGTACATGGCCAACTAACTGATCCCCCCGATCGGTCCCCCGGTCGACTCCCATTCAACCTTGAGAAAATTCCTCGTTGTCCGTGGCCTTCTCTCGACCTAGCGCGGCCGCTTATTGCCTCTCTGCAGGCCTAACAACAGCACACGTTTCCTATCATTTTTCTTCCTCCCTTCATCTGGAGTTTCCCCATGCAAACACCAACGCTCTCATTGGTCCCACAGGTCCTCGGCCTCGAAGACCTGATCGAAAAGGCGCGATCCTACATTCACGCTGCCAAAGCCCCCGCCACCCTCCGCGCCTACCGAACCGACTTCGAGGACTTTACCAAGTTTTGCAAAGGGCACAACCTGCCTTACCTGCCGGCGACTCCCACAACCGTGGCCCTCTACATCGCCGACCGTGCGGTATCGCTTCGCTCGGCTACCATCACCCGCCGGCTGACCTCGATCACCAAGGCCCACCAGGCGGCTGGATTTGAAGAGTCGCCCTCGTCGAGCCATCACTTTGTTGTGAGCGAGACCCTCAAGGGCATCCGCCGCTCAATCGGCACCGCCCAGGAGGGCAAGGCACCACTCCTGACCAGCGACATCCGCAGGATCGTCGCCTGCTGTCCTGAGACTTTATTGGGCCTCCGCGACCGGGCGCTTATTCTCGTTGGCTTCGCCGGCGCCTTTCGCCGCTCCGAGCTCGCCGCGATCGACTTCACCCACGTTTCATTCATCCAGGATGGCCTCATCATCGATCTGCGCCGCTCGAAGACCGACCAGGAGGCCGCAGGTCGCAAGGTCGGCATTCCCTTCGGGAAGGAGGACGCAACCTGCCCGGTCCGCGCGCTTCGCCGCTGGTTAGCGGCGTCCGGCATCAGCTCCGGCGCTGTCTTTCGCGGGGTTAACCGCAATGGAAAGCTGTCCCACCGCGGCCTCCACAAGGACTGCGTGGGCTGGATCCTCAAAGTGGCCGCCAGCCGCGCCGGTTTGAAGCCGGAGCCTTTGGGCGGCCACAGCTTGCGCGCCGGATGCGTCACCCAGGCCGCGATGAACGGCGTCAGCGAGCGCGACATCATGCGCCAGACCGGCCACAAGTCAGTTGAGATGCTTGCCCGCTACATCCGCATCGGGGAGATCTTCACCCGCAACGCCGCCGCCGGGCTCGGCATCTAGACCCTGAAAACTGACAACTGACAACTGGCCTCTGAGAAAAACGGCTTCTCAGATGTCAGGGTCGTCAAATCTGTATCTGATTTCAATGCCCGGAGAAAGGGCTGCCTTTTCAAGGTACTAGTTTCATGCGGCTCGAAGTGATGCGCAGATTTCGAAGAACCATGCAGGCATAGCGTAGAGGAGGTTCCAGTGAATGCTCATAGGACGGCTACCTGAATGAGATACATAATGTAGCGGCCCGAGGAACAAAAATGCGTCGCTCTTCTTCGGTCGAACGAGCAGAAGAAACTTGGCGCCGTTTTCGTGTTGAAGTACGTATCGCTGCCCAGTTGGAGAATCCTCGCCGGTTGTGCTTTGAGATTGCCAATGAAAGCGGGTCGGACTGAGCGCAAAGTCCTCATAGCGCGTGCTTGGAGAGAAAGTCTTTTCTGATTTGTCCAGGGTCACGAAGAAAACTTCTGTGTTCAATGATTCAATCCAAAAGCGACCGGTCTGCGTTTGAAACGACCCGACAAGATTCGGAAGGCCCAATGCGACCAGAACCTCATCGCGTGTGTATTGCCGATGGAGGAAGAGTGGACATTCATCAACTATCGGGCTTTCGTTAGCATGCAACTTCACCGCATTCAGAAGAGTATTGCAGAGTTCCTTGAACTCTTCTCGGACTACACCATTTTGAAGAAGCCGCGCCAATCCAGAGTCCCAATCTGTTCCTTGCTGTCGCGCTTCGCTCTGGAGAAGGCGAAATGTGAGCATCTGCACCATCCTCTTCTCCAATAGTGGAAGCGTGTCGACACTAATACGCTGTTCGTTTAAGAGGTCGAGATAGAACCGTAGCCTCCTAGGCGAATCCAAGTGAAGAAAATGCTGGAAGCGCTTCGTCAGTAGAATGTCGGCTTCCGTTGGCAGTTCGGTCAGAAACTGCCCTTCACTAAGAAGTGCATACCAGCCTCCAATGGACGGCTTGTAAACGTCGGAAAGCTCATAGCGCGTTTCGGCTAAGTACTCAATCAGGGTTGGGCGCCGTCCGAGTTGACTAGCCAGTATCCTGAGTTCCGCAACCATCCTGGCGCGGCTCGCCTTCAGCTGTGCTTTGAGATTCTCAAGGATCACCTTTCGGGACTCTTTATCGAGCCTGAAGTAGCAGTTCCCTGGCAGCCGAGTGATTCCCGTTTCGATCTCCTGAATTACTTGCTGTCTGGTACCGCCAAACAAGGCAAGAAATCTCTGATCGAAGCGGAACTCTCGCCTCTGGTTGCCAATGAAATCCAGCACAAGGCAGGCAGTCTTACCCGTATCCAACCGAAGGCCGCGCCCCAGTTGTTGGAGAAAGACGGTTGAGCTTTCTGTCGGCCGGAGAAATAGCACACAATCAACTTCGGGAATGTCCACACCCTCGTTAAACAGATCAACAGTGAATAGGACGTTCGCCTCCCGGCTGCGCAGGAGATTCGCAGCTTGGGACCTTTCCTCGGCGGGTGATTCACTTGTAATAGCTATCGCAGGTATTCCCGCGTGGCGAAATGACTCGGCCATGAACTCGGCATGAGCGATGCTCACGCTCCAGGAGAGGGCAGAAAGATCAGTTCCGTCATGAACGCCGTAGTAGTCAAAGGGCACAAGGTACTGGCGTTCAATTGCGTGCCAGAGACGCATCTCGTCCGCAATTCGATTTTCGAACCACGGCAGAATGCTCGCGCCGTCCATGCGCTCAGGTGTCGCTGTCAGACCCAACAGAATCCGAGGGCACAAAGATGAGACGATCTCCCTATAACTGTCCGCAGGCACATGGTGAGCTTCGTCGAGCACAACGTAGTCCCAGTGATCTGCGCCTTGAGATTCGAGCAGCCCGCGGCTTCGAAAGCTCTGGATTGTGGCGAAGAGGTGATCGTAGCTGGTTGGCTCCTCTCCGCCGCCCAGCAGATCTCCGAAGGACTCGTCACGCAAGACATGGCGGAATCGATCGCGTGCCTGGCGCAGCAACTCCTCGCGATGGGCCAAAAAGAGCAGTCGCGGCCGTGGCCCCGTGATAGGCTGGCGGGCGTAGTCGAATGCTGCTACTAATGTTTTGCCGGTCCCAGTCGGGGCAACCACCAGGTTGCGGAAATGCCCTCTGTCGACCCGCTCAGCTTCAAGTTGGTCGAGCGTAGCTTGCTGGTAAGGATGCGGCTTCAAATCGAAGAACACGGGCGGCCCGGAGTCTCGACGACCTGGCCCTTTTCGCGCATACTCGAGAGCTTCTTTCACGCGACGGCAGAAGGCTTCGTCGTTCGGGCGGAATTCTTCGAATTCCTCATCGCAGCAAAGCGATTCGAATGCACCCCGGAAGCGTTCAACAATATGTGGTGCTTCAACTTCGCTAAGCTTGACCGTCCACTCGATTCCATCTTCAAGAGCGGGCCCTGACAGGTTTGCGGATCCGACGTAGATACTGCTGAAGCCATTGTCCCGCTGAAAGAGCCACGCCTTTGCATGGAGCCGGCGCCGACGCCCATCGAGGGAGATTCGCAAATCGACATTTGGCAGCCGCGAGAGCTCCTCAATCGCGCGGAAATCCGTTGCTCCGATGTAGGTGGTTGTGAGGAATCTGATCGGAACCTTACGTTCGGCGAGAGTATGGAAGGCGCTTTTGAGGCGCTGCCAGCCACGCCATTGAACGAAGCTGACCACCATAAACACCTGGTCGGCAGTCGCCATCTCTCGTTCAAGTTCAAAGCCTAAACGCGGTTCATCCAGGGCATTCATCAACAGGGTTGTAACACTCAGTGGCGTGGAGGGACGTTCCGGAGCAGTGGCGCCGCTAAAGACTGCGCGCAGAACTTGACCGGCCTGATCAACAGAGTCAGCTTCGATCGAATTGTCTTGAGCCCGCGCGAAATCCAAAAGTACATTCGCCAACTCCGTCTGCCTCTGCTTACGGTCTTCTGCGGGCAGAGCTCGGAAAACAGCTTTCATCTGGCGGATGAGGTGGCGGGCCAGGTAGTCCGGATAGTCGCTCTCTTCAAGATCTTCGACCGAGGAGTTCAGACCTCGTGTGGCTTGCAAATCCAGGAACTCACGGACATGCCGTGTAACTAACTGATCGTAAAGGCCTTCTTTGAAGTCTGTCATTGGTGGCGAAATACTCCGAAAGCGAAATCATCTCATAGATGAATGCCACCAGCCCATCAATATAGATAACCTTCCATGCCACGAGCACTGTGCGGCGAACCAATGGCTCGTCACACTGAGCCACGCCAGCGCCCGGGAAAGTTCGATTCCCGGGCGTTGGCAACCGTCAGATCCCGATGGCCGCCGCCGCGTTCTCGCCCCCCAGGGAAGTTGCGCGGCAATACCTCATGACAGAAAGGCCAGGGTTAGCCCGGAAGACTGATAGATACCGAATGTCGGCCAGGGTTATGGTTCTCGACGTCATGACAATGCCTGGCGGCAATCATCGCCTTTCGCTTTTTCTTCTGCGTAACTACTTTATAACTGACGAGTGGCCGGTCGTTCGCTCGGAACCCATAGAGTTGCCTGCTGGGGACTCCAGACACGTTCCAAAAACCTCCAGAATCCCAGTTGTACGCGCTTAAATCCGCGGTGCTGGGATCGGCTGTTTCTGCCTTTCCAAAAAACAGGTGTTATTGGGAGGGGTAGCTGTGTTGCAGTGGTGACCCGGCCGAGATTTGTCGAGGTCGTCACGCAAAGGCAGGGCGGCGCTCAAACTGGCATAGGGAATCGCAAAACCCGTCCCAGCTGCCTTCGCTTGCTTTGCGCCGCGAGCAAATCCTATACTGCTGGGCAATGAATCCTTCAAATGTTCTTCTGCTCTGCGGATTGGTGGCTCTTCCTGCCGTATCGACGCTAGGCCAAGAGCCCCCAACGATTGTCGGCTACGTCACGCGCGCGGCCTCCGGTTCCGATTTCGACGTTAACGGCGTTCACGTCGTTTGCATCCGGGTAACGCGAGGCGTGATCGAAACCGCTGACGGCATCAGGGCAACGGCCGTGGGCTGCCCAGGTCTCCCGCCCTTCATCGGCGAGGGCCTCGAGGTTTATGGCGTCCTGAATGGGCACGCGAACTCTGTCTATGCAACCCGCATTGAAATCCAGCCGTCGCATCCTGGCGAGATCTCCGGTGCGGCCGTTATCGACGCGGTGCCGGCTCAGGATGCACCTGGAGCGCAGATGTCCGGGCTCATCGTCCGCGCGGACGGCTACCGGATTCGCATCACGGGAAAGACGAAGATTGAATGGAGCCCGCCGTTACATTCGCTTGCCGATGTAAAAGCCGGCGATTGGATCAAATACAAAGGTAAGATGACCACAGCAGGGGTGGTGGTCGGTGCGCTTGTCCAGATTGGCCCCAATGTGGTTGGAAGCCAGGAAGAGAAGTTGCGCGCCGACAACGAGTACGACCCATCGACCGTGCCCGCGGATGCGAGACAAAACTACCTGAAGGACGTGGTCAGATTGGGCTTGGACCCGAAGAGGTTTCCTCCATTCAAGGACGCTGCGATGCAGGCACGCATCGAGAAGATCGGGAGTGATCTCGTTCCCGCTTACCAGCGCGCTTTGGCGGGGTTTGATCCGGCCAAAGTCGATTTCCGTTTTCAGCTAATCGACACCAAGCTTCTCCGCGATGCGCTGACACTGCCCAACGGCATCATTCTGGTTCCGCATCAGGTGGTGGAAAGGTTGCAGAATGACTCGCAGCTCGCCACAGTCCTTGCGGATGGTATTGCGCGCGCGTTGGAGAGGCAGCAGTACCGGACGCAAGGGGAGCGCAAGGTGGCGTGGCTGGTTGGCGGCATGAGCTCCGAAATGGCAATCCGGACGGAGGAGAAGGAAGAAAGCGGCCGAGTGAGCCTCGTCTTGCTGCACGATGCGGGGTACGACATCGACCAGGCACCTGTTGCCTGGTGGCTGCTCGACCCGATTAGTCAGCAACCGCTCAACGACATTGAGATTCCCGATCGCGCCGTTTACCTGTATAGAATCCTCGGCGAAACCTGGCACAACCCGGCGGCTAATACCACGCAGGCTCACTAACGGATCGGCGCTGCCCGCGCCAGCTCGGCAATGTGCGCCGGCCGCGTGCGGCAGCAGCCGCTCACGATCTGCACTCCGGCGCGGAACCACTCCGCCGCATCATACTTAGGCAGATTTCGCGTCAGTTAAGAAGACGCAGCGGCTCTGAATTGAGTTTGCGGTCGTGTCGTCGCCAAACGTTACCTTACCCGGAAAGTGTTTTGTTTGCCCTTCTGGACATAAGATAAGGAAGAAAACCGCAGAATGTCGCACGGGCGCCCTCAGCTGGCGACGTTATCTGCGAATCGATTGAAGATACGGAACGCAGGAGGGACCAAAGTGGACCTTACGACTCTGATAGACACACCTCCATGGGACTGGCCGAGCGACGCCGGGAAGATGTTTCAGAAGATTCTGAATGATAGTCTGGCCCAAGAGTCCGACCGGCTCATGGCCGCCGAACTGGCTGGCGATTCTACCGTTATCAATGACGATCTGGCTGATGCCTTAATAGCGATCGTACGCGATGCTGAGGAGCCAGAGAAACTGCGGGCCAGAGCGGCAATCTCGCTCGGGGCAGTACTCGGACAGGCGGACATGGATGGGTTCGAAGATCCGGATGACGTACCCATTTCCGAGCGCACTTTTCGCAACCTCCAGGACACGCTCCACAGACTTTACCTCGTAAAGAGCAACCCCAAGGAAGTACGGCGGCGAATTCTGGAAGCATCGGTGCGAGCCCCCCAGGACTGGCACCAGAACGCTATCATGGCAGCCTACTTCAGCGGGGACAAAGACTGGATGCTGACGGCAGTGTTTTCAATGCGCTGGGTTCGAGGTTTTGATAATCAGATACTGGAGGCCTTGAAAAGCGGCGATCCTGAGATTCTTTACCAGGCTGTAAACGCGGCTGGCAACTGGGAACTGGACGCGGCCTGGCCTCAGATCGTCGTGCTCCTCAATGACGCTGGCACCCCAAAGCCGTTGCTGCTTGCTGCCATCGGTGCTGCCTCAAGCATCCGTCCGCGGGAGGCAGGGGAAATCCTGATAGACCTTGCCGAGTCTGACGACGAAGAAATCGCTGAGGCGGCCGACGAGGCCATCGCGATGTCTGAACCAATGTCAGAGGAAGAAGACGAAGAAAGCAATGAAAATGAGTGGATCAATTGAGCGGCACAACGATCGGAGTGTATCCTGCTTTGGAAAGAAACTCATGCTTGAGCAGAAACGGGAGTTGAAGACGAAGCAGAAGGTGGAAAAGGCGCGGCTTTGCGATGAGTAAATGTGGATCTACGTGCGTGGAAAACAGAAGCGGGTACGCCGGCCACCAATGATCGACAGCATGGACGTGGACGATTTTATCCGTCGCAATGCCGACCCGATCTGGCTCCTCCAGGAGGGGCTCTGGGAATACCTGATGCTCGATGACGAGGCCCCTCTGTTTTTTTGATACCGGCCCTCCTGCTTCAACCCAGCGGTTCGCATCGTGGCTCGCGCCTGGATCGTCGCCAAACTGTATATGATCCCGATTTGAGCCCCCAGGAGAGCCTGGAACGGCCAAAAGCCGGATCGGAGACGAGTTGCCGGTTAGAACGAAGCCGCAGGCGCCGCGGTCGCTGCTGCGTTGGCTGGCGAGTAGTTTTGAGGCCGGGATAGTGTGTGAGTCATAGGAGGTAACCAGCGCCCTCAAGTCGAGCCGATCAACAGCTCTGGGTCCCCAGCGACAATTCTTGGTCGCCGGGGTGTGAGTAAAAGCAACTCCAACATTCCCAATAAGGGCATTTGTGAACTGGAGAGGCGTTCTACAGGTCTTGCACCAGGTTGTCTTCGACTTGTCGCTTGCTCTTCTTCACCGCATACATAGCGGCGTCGGCAGCGTCCAGCAGGGCGTCCTTTGTGACGCCATCCTCTGGATAAAGGGCAACCCCGATGCTGGCTGAACCCTTGATGACATGCCCCTCAATGAAGAAGGGGGCGTCGAAGCAGCCTGACAGCCTGACAGCTATTCTGTGCAAGTCGTTGAGACCATGTTGGAGAGAGACAATCGCGGCGAATTCGTCACCGCCAAGCCGGGCCAGCATATCGCGGCCCAGCAACTGACGGCTCATGCGCAGGACAACCTCCTGAAGATAAAAGTCGCCTACGCGATGGCCGTACGTGTCATTGATCGGCTTGAACTTGTCGAGGTCAATGTAGATCAATCCAAGGATTTTGCCGGATTGCCACGCCTCTTCGATCTGCAATTCGATGAACTTCTCCATCGCAAAGCGGTTGGGAATATCGGTGAGCAGGTCGTACTCCGATCGGCGGCACAGATCGGCGTAGAGCCGCCGGGTCTCAATAGCCAGCGTGGCCAGTCGCGCCCCGTTGTGCAGAGCTACGGTTTCACGGTCGATCTGCGGCGTTTCCGGATCGAGTCCGGCAAAGAGCGCGCCGACCGCCGGACCGACGTAGGCATCGATGCTCGCACGTATGACGCGCAGACCTTCTTGCGCCGCCGGAGAATCTCCAAAACTCTCTCCGTCGGCGATTTCACACCAGCATGGAGCGCCCTCAAGCGTGGATGAAACCATGGCCGCAATCTGCACGAGGATTTCGGCCAGGGGCCGCGATTGGTTGATGTCCTCGAGAATACGGCTGCGCTGCCGCTCCAGGTCAGCCTCGACCTCGGCCCGAGCCGACATAATGGCTGTTTGGCGCCGCATTTTGCGTTCCAGGGCCCAACTCCTGACGATCACGGCGAAAACCACGATTAGTAGCACGCCGAGGACCAAGAGGAGGTTGCGCGTGTTGATTAGGGAAGGCCCGACGACGACCTTAATATCGCTCTGAGAACGCATCAGAATATCGAAGGGCACCTCGCCCGGGAAGGGGTTGGCGTCTTCCGTGATGCAGATGCCGGTGACGCGGACAATGGCGCCAATTGGAATCTCCTTCATTGGCGGTATCGCGGCGTTATTGGCGGAGGGATGCCGGAAAACCGCGGCGAAGATTTGGCCATCGGCGGTCAGGTGGTATTCGTCTTGCGTGGCCCCGCGGGCTTCTGAAACCAGTTGACCTTCGACCGTCACCAGATCGATGATATGGTGGCTTTTGGCAAGTACCTTCCTGGTCGTCACAAA
>JBEKOA010000210.1:0-3099 GCA_049522255.1 Occallatibacter sp. | reverse complement strand
CGCCTGAATATGGCTATCCAGTATCTCGCCGCGGGCCAAGGCCAAGAAATCATTGCGGGCATCGGGGAAACCGGTTGCGTCCACCACATCGCCGACCAGCAAGGGATCCTGTGTCCTCGTTGAGATCCAGAGACTTCTTGCGCCGTCCTGTAGCACGACGGATGAGCCGGGTTGGTAGTAGGTGATGGTTCCATGGACCCGGACTCTATTTCTGCCCTTAACACGATAATTGACGATAACCAAGTCCATGGGAGTGAGCGGGAGGGACCACGGACTTGCGGCGGCCCGCTTGAGGATCTTGATGCCCGCGGGCGAGGAAACGTTGAGCATAGTGCCAACGAATTGCATCTTGCCGTCGAATTGTCCGCCAGAAACGCCTGTGATCTCCACTTCGGCGTCCAAGAGCTCTTGGAGTTTCTCTGCCGTATAGTCGCCCGCAACCACCACTATTATGAAACCGCCCTCGGTCTGCATTTGCAAAAAGGCGGAGTGGCCACCCTCATGCGGATCCCCTCCGTCGGCGGCGCGAACCACGCCGCGCGTTGTCACCAGCACACAGTCGTGCTGAACCCGAATCAACTCGTCGTAGGTGGCCGGCACGGGCTTAGGCAAGTCGCCGTGGTGGAGCACGGAGATGCTCTCGCTGTTCACGATGGGGTGGAAGCTGCTGCCGGTCTTTCCCCGCACCTGGATGCGATCTCCGGGAACCAGCACGGCATCCGCTGTAGGCCAGACGTAGATGCCTGCGCCGTCGTCCTGCACAAAAAGTTCACTGTTCACCTTGTAGGTTACCGTCGCCTCAAAGGCGACCGGCAGCCCATTGGCGGCCTGAGCGTTGCTGAGGTCGGTAATCTGGCGCAGGGTGGTCAGTGTGGCGGGAGACGCAGCCCGGGCGGTCAAAGCCCAGCCAAAGACAATCGTAACCGTCAAAATCAGTCTGTTCATCGGACAGAACACTGCCAAACCGCCACCGTCTTGTCTGTTCCCTATGCTTATATCGGCATCGCCAGAACGCTTCTATAGCCTCGGGTGGAGAAAATGCAGTATCCCTGTGCGCGGCGGTAGCAAGCTAAGGTCATCTGCCGGAAGGCTTTGCGCCCTCATTTTTCGGCTCCCTTTGGTGCCCAACCACACCGACGGAACTTCAGCAAAACCAGGGAGGATGTATCCCGGAATCAGTAGACTCTAGTCTACGCGATGTTCTCCCTTGCGGTCCTCTGAATAAGCAAACCACACCGCCGGAGCGGTCTTTTCACCGGCGGGCCGTTCGTCGCGGACGTAAGTCCACAACCTTCCGGTTTTGGTCTTGCCTGTGCCCGGCGCGAGCACCGGCATCGGTGTGTCGTCGGCGTGGATCTTGCGCCCGGCCAGGACATGCTCGCGCAACGCATCCACCAGCGGATCAAGCAGCGCGCTCGATGCCCCCACCCATCCGGCCAGCGTGGAGCGCTCGATCTCGACACCCTGCCGCGCATAAATCTCCGACTGGCGATAAAGCGGCTGATGATCGCAGAACTTGGAAACCAGCACATGCGCCAACAGAGCCGGTCCGGCCAGCCCGCGCTCGATCGGCCGCGACGGCGCCGGAGCCTCGACCACGCGCTCGCAGGCCGCGCAGGCGAACTTGGGCCGCACGTGGCGAATCACCTTGAAGCTCTCAGGGACGTACTCCAGTTGCTCGCTCACGTCTTCGCCGAACTGCTTCAGAAATCCACCGCAATCCGGGAAGCAGTCGTGTTCGGGAGTGTGCGTGACGGCCTGGCGCGGCAGATGCGCCGGCAAGGGCTTGCGCTTGGGCCTCACCTTGGGCGCCGCTTCGGGGCGAACCCCGTCGGCAATCGTTTCCGCCGCAGCTTGCGCGGTCTCCAGCTCTTCCAGTTCCAGTTCGAACTGCTCCAACTGAACGACGATCTTCTCGCTCTTCTTACCGAAGATGGTGCGCCGCAGCTTCTCGACCAGCAGCTTCAGATGTTCGATCTGGTCGCTGCGTGTGCGCAGTTCCTGGCTCTGTTCGGCGAGCTTCTCGCGTTGCTCGGCGAACTCGGCTTCGAGAGCGGAGAGTTCAGCCTCCTGCTGGGCCAGGGTCTCGCGCTGTTGTCGCAGTTCACCTTGTAACTCTATGGCAAGCGCCTTCAGAGCACCCTTGTCCAGTCGATCGAGATCGGGGAGAGCGTTCGCCATCACGCTTTGAGTATGGCATGACACGCTGTGGAAAGAAGCACAAAAACCCGCATGAATACAGGTGATTATTATGCTTCGGCTAAACGGCCAAGGGCGGCGCAAAGGTGCGCTCGGGCCCGCGCCAATCGATCCCTTCCAGAAGCATCGACAACTGGGCGCGGCTCAGTGCGACCGTTCCGCTGTCGGCCTTAGGCCATACGAAACGTCCACGCTCCAGGCGCTTCGAGAACAGACAAAGCCCATCGCCATCGAACCACAACAACTTCACTTGGTCGCCGCGCCGGCCGCGAAAGACAAAGACGTGGCCGGAATAGGGCTGCGCGTTCAGCACTGTCTGCACCTGAGCACTCAAACCATAGAAGCCTCGCCGCATATCGGTCACGCCGGCGGCGATCCAGACCTTCGTTCCTGCGCGCAGATCGATCACGGACGCAGGATCTCCAAAACCGCCCGCAATAACGCCGCATCGACGCCGCTTTCCACGCGAATCTTCATGCGCCCGGACAACTCGATATGGATGGCGCCGCCCGGCATCGCAGCAAGGGACTTGGTGGAACTCTTCTCTGTGACAGCCGCATCCGCGGTAACGGCGCCTGCCTCGGTCGGGGAAAGAACGACCGGTAACAACGCGGCAGACTTCTGACCTTTCGGCTCCAGCTTGCCCTTGAGATAGCCTCGTCGCCAATCGAAGACCTGATGAGAGTTCACGCCTTCGGCCTGCGCTACCTTCGCTACGCTTGCCCCAGGCTGAAGAGTCAACTCCACGATACGACGCTTCTCGGCAACCGATCGGTATACCCGCTTACCACTCCCTGCCAACAAGCCACTTCCCTGGTCCATGAACCCATCGTTCAGTGCTGAGCCACCGTTGATCCAGATGGAATCTCCGAACGCTTACCAGGATACAGCACATTGGCG
>JBEKOA010000209.1:0-6678 GCA_049522255.1 Occallatibacter sp. | reverse complement strand
CTGCCGAGCCAACCCTGTGCGTCGTCTTTTCGCCACGCAAGCCGGATGAAGTCCGGCACGCACTGCGGATCGTTGATCGCTTTATTGCGATTAACTGCGCGCTATTTGAATTGGTTGAAGAAATTCAGGGCTGGGAGAAATGCGATGCAGGCACATCTATCGATCGGGGAGAACCATCGCTTCGAGTTGCATGAGGCTCTGCTGATTTATCGCGACCGGCAAAGCAGTTTCATCACCCGCCACGACGTAACCGCCCACAAGGACGCGCCACCCACTCTCGGCCCGGCTCAGCCGCTTACTGTGGCATTCATCGAATCTCTGGTTCGATCCCTCAGCGGCAGTTTGCAGGCCGAAGTTCTACCGGCCAAGGTACTTGCCAAGGCAGACCGCATGATCGTCTGGTGGACTCCTGCACGGCGCCGCCAGATGTTCTACGAGAACTCCGAAGGCAAGGCCGCGGAGCTGAACGGCCGCATCTTCCCTCAGCCTCCTCTAGTGTGGAAGGTATTGAATGGAGAACTCATCATTCGGGCGCTTACGGAGAACAAGCGGCCGGAAGGTTCAACGAAACTGGCCGTCGCGCCTTTCTGGAATCTCTCGGACGACGGGCGCGTCTGCACCGGCACCATGCGACGCCCGGACAGCGAGTCTGTTGCGTCAATTCCGGCCTGGGAGCGCGGCTTCTACGAGAGCGCATTCACCCACGCCAACGTTGGCCGACTGACGCGCCATGAAGGCGGATTCGATGGGCTGTGGAGTGGACTGACTGGGAAGCGCCAGACCTTCCCATTCGAAACACTCGTCGCCCTTCCGCAGACGCTCACGGAGTTCGTGCTCGGGGAGAGAGGCTGATATGCGCATCGAGCACGCGCTTCCAAGCGATCTCGTGGGCCAAAAGCCGGTGCGCGTTCTGGTTGTCGGCGCAGGCGGAACCGGTAGCGCCATCGTTATGGGCCTACCCTATCTCGACCAGGCGATGCGGGTCTGGGGCAGGTTATCCGGGCTCGAAGTGGTCATGATGGACGCCGATGCCGTCTCAGAGACGAACTGTGTGCGCCAGCCATTCTCAGTCTCCGACATCGGGCAGAACAAGGCGATCGTGCTGATCAATCGCATCAACCTCTTCTGGGGAACGCAGTGGCGGGCTGAGCCGACAAACTTCGACGAACGAACGCTAGAGCGGATCAATGACAGGTCTGTCGATCTACTCATAGGCTGTGTAGACACACGCGCGGCGCGAAACATCATCGCGAGGGCGCTGACCAAAGCACGATGCCGCGCAGCGTATTGGCTCGATCTCGGCAACAACGCGGCCACCGGCCAATTCGTTCTCGGCCAGCCGTTGAATGCGCGCAATCGTAGAAAGGCCGCCCGACTTCGAACCGTGAGCGAGTTGTATCCAGAGATCATCGACGCTGATGCTGGTGAAGACCCGCTGCCCAGTTGTTCCGCTGTCGAGGCATTGGACCGCCAGGAACCCTTCATCAACCAGACTTTGGCGTCGAGCGCGTTGGCGATGCTGGCGCGGCTCTTTCGTTACGGAAAGCTCTCGCACCATGGCGGGTTTTTCAACGCTGAAAGAGGAGCCATCAGTCCGTTGCCAGTCGATCCTCAACTCTGGTCGAAGACGCGGCGACGCTCTCTGCGACCATGATCCAGAAATCAAATTTCATCAGGAGTAAAACTATGTTCAAAGAACTTGTACCAGTCCTGCGGGATCGCGCGGTATTGCTGACAGTCACGCTTGTCGATGCAGATCATGTTCGAGTGAACATTGTGCCGAAGAAACTCAAAGACGGCGACAATGACGCTCTCACCACGCCACTGAGCGTCACCGGCACGGCCGAGGACCTCGACGCCGAGTTGTCCCCTACCATCATCGGCTTCGTCGGCTCCCATCTCCAGATGAAGAATACCCTGGAGAAGGCTAAGGCCGAAATGGATGCGGCTTCCAAGGCTGCCCAGGCAGAGGCGCGTGCGAAGCCGAAAACTGCGACAAGGTCAGTACCGGCGAAGACGGAAATCACTCAGAATGCTCCCTCCGCCAAGCCTGCCGAGCCAGCGCTGCAGAAGCCTGCAAGCCTCTTCGATATGCCGACACTGGCGACTACTCCCACCGCCGCGCCAGCCGAACCGGAAGATGACCCCGGATTTGCAGAAATCGACGATGACGAGGAACCGGAAGAATTCGAAGGACTGGATGATGCAGCCTGACTGCCGTCATTCCTTTCTTCAAGACGGATTCGGGTGGCCAGCCACATGTCCGAAGGCTGTGTGAAAATGCCGATAGCGCTCCTCTTGAGCGCAATGGGCTGTTTGCGTAAACCCAGAATTATGTGGAAGATGATCAGCGGAGCCTTGGCGACTCCCCAAGGACTGATTCGAGATCGGTCGGACTGAAACGCGTAGAATCTACGCGCGGGGATGGTCAACTTCTCCCAATGCCACAAACTTGAGGAAACGCTCTCCGAACTCGATGGCTGTGAAAACGCACAATGCAGTGCGCGCATGAATTGCTTTGCACACACCTGCTCGACTCACCGGCTTGGTTTCCAGACCGCCTCCCACGCTGCGAACTCACTCGGCCGGATCTGGTAGCGAGCAAAATTCCCTTCGTGCAGGCTCAGAAGCTCGGCCTCAGCCATCTCCCTGAAGCGCTCGCGCTCGCCTGCTGCAATATCCTCCTCGGCCCGGAGAGCAATGCGAGCGGCCGCCGCCTTTCTATCCATGGGTCCACGCACTACCTCGGAGACGATTTGCCGCAGAGCCGCGCTGTGCTTGAACCGGAAGGGGTCAGGCTCGCCGAGCGACTGCCGAACGGCGGCGTATTGCGCTGCCGAGCGCCCATAGGCCCAGATGAAGACATCCTTCAGCAGATCGACTTCATTCCGTTCGTACACACTCAGAATTGCGTCTGTATAGAGCGATTGCGGGACATCGGTGAAGGAGAGTGGCGACAGATTGCGCTTGATGAACGGAATATTGGCGGCCAGACGGGAGACGCGCTTGTTGACGTCATCGAAGGGTTGCAGATACGGCAACTGCGCCATGATGAAGAACGCCTGCTCGAATGGATCGTCGATTGCCGCGGCCGTTGCCAGGATCTGGTTGAAACACTCCTCGATTAGCTGTGGCACTTCGAGCGGGTGAAAGGTCGATCTCTCGATTCCGACTGCAATGTGCCTTAGACGTCCAGCCGCACCCTCATCCTGCAACAGGTTTTGCGCGAGGATTCCATGCAGATTGAGGATGGTGTAGCGGTTGAAACCGATCTCATCTGCAGCGTTAACCAGAAACTCGATCGCATCCTTGTGGTTCACGATCATCTGCGCTTCCTGCCGATCGCGGCCTTGCGCTTCTTCCCCGAACTCAATGAGGCGTTTGGTATCGAGCAGGGAATACGTATTTCCCTCAAGGCGGCTTGAGTTCCACGACAAATCGATCAGCAGCCGGCTGAGAACCTGTTTTGCGTAGGTGCCTGCGGCCACTGCTGTAAAATTTGGCTTGCCAATCTGGGCAAGTCGGGCGCGTTCGGTCGGCGAAAGATAAAAGCTGACATTCGGACGGTACGAATCGAGAAATTGACGGTTGTAGCCTGCGGGCTTACGCGCCGCGAGGGGCTGACTGAGATAACGGCGGATCGCAGCGCTTGTTGGAGAAAGAGGAATGACAGCCTCTTCCGCCCCAGCCCGTGCTGCGGGAGAGGCTGCAACCTGCGCTTGCTGTGTAACCGGTAGACAGTATTTAGCCGCACGGCCCTCACCTTGTTTTGCGAGGCGCCCAGCATCGACCAGATACTTGAGCCGAAATTGCAGTGTGCGCAAGGCGAGCTTCGGCGTCAGCGTCTCCGCGATGGCAGCCCGGCTTGCACCTCCGGGATGGCGCTCGACGGCGCCAAGGATCGCTGCGAGAGCCTCTTCCGGTATGCGTTTGGGCACGAAATCGCTCCTCTTCATTGCGCGAAAGTGGTATACGCGCAGTATATTCTTCTTTCGCGCAACAATAAAGCAAATAGAGCAAAATTTGGTTGCGCGAAACTAATCGCGCAACGTCCCCGGAAAACCCTGCCCGATAGCCGCTCCACCTCGAGCCGACGGAGCTCAACCGGAGATTATTAGAAACGACCTGCCCATCTTCACATCCGAACTCGCATTTCTCCTGAGGTAAACCCAAATGAAACCATCCAAGCTTTACGAGGCGCTTCATGCGCTGATCGGCGAACGTGTGCCACTGCATATCTGGGGCGGGTGCGGCGTCGGAAAATCGCAGATTGTCGCCCAGGTTGCGGACGATCTCGACTTTGAGTTCCTTGACGTTCGCGCCGTCCAACTCGACCCGGTTGATCTGCGGGGGTTGCCCAGAATCAAAGCAGACCAGACCGAATGGGTACCGCCCCGGTTCCTTCCAACTGCCGGAAAGGGCATTCTCTTTCTCGATGAGTTGACCTCGGCGCCACAGATGACGCAGGCCGGTTGCTACCAGTTGATGCTCGACCGCAAGCTGGGAGAATACATGCTCCCAGACGGCTGGGTGGTCATCGCCGCCGGCAACCCGGCATCGGAGCGGGGTGTGCATTTTTCGATGCCGCGGCCTCTCAGAAATCGCTTTGTCCATCTCGAACTTGAAGCCGACTTGAACGACTGGTGCAAGTGGGCCGTGGGCGCCGGTGTGCGGCCGGAGATCATCGCATTTCTGCGCTTCAAGCCGGACCTGCTGCATACGGCAGATGCGACTTCGGATGCCAATGCCTGGCCCACTCCCCGATCCTGGGAGATGGCCTCCAATGTCCTGCGCGGCATTGCCAACCGGCAGAAGACAACTTTCCTTTCTGGCGCGAGCGAGTTCGAGGCGCAGTTGCTCGACGGCACGGTTGGGACTGCCGCTTCTGCGGAGTTGATTGCATTCCTGCGGCTCTTCCGGCAGTTGCCGTCGATCGATGAGATCCTCCTCAACCCGGAGACTGCGCCGCTTCCGGCAGAGACCTCGGCCCAGATCGCTATCGCCACGGCGCTGGGCCGGGTCATGACGGACAACTCTGTGGCCAGAGGCCTCAAGTATCTGGAACGTATGCCGACCGAGATGCGCGTCCTGGCCATGCGCGACGCTGCGGCGCGGGACACCGCCATCACCCACACTCCTGAGTTCGTTCGCTTCGGAGTAGATCACCGGGAGGTAGTGCAATGATCACCGAACGCGCGATGCTCGCAGCCGTCCACATCAGCATCTGGACGGCCGTCAAACACGACCGCAAGATCAGCCGCGACGTTGCCGACCAGCACGGAGCGCACCAGGGCGCGGGCCGCTATAACAAGCAACTGCTGCGCGGCGCCGACAAGCTTGAAGAATTGCGCACACTGGCAGGCCAGGTGCGGCAGTACTTCTACAAGATCACGTTGCCGTGGTCCGATGAGGGATTCCGCCTGCTGCCGTCGAACCTCTATTTCGATCTGACGGCTCGAATGCGTGAGTTCGAAGCCAGCTTTGAGCAAGGCGTGGAGAGCTTCATTCAGGTTTATCCCCAGTACATTGAGCAGGTTAGGCGGGAGTTGAACGGCCTGTTCCGAGAGGAAGACTATCCCGCCGCCGACAAGCTGCGCAAGAAGTTCGGCGTGAAGTTGGAGATCCTGCCGATACCGACCGGCAACGACTTCCGCGTCCAGATGTCGGCCGAGGAGCAGGCGCGCGTCGCCCGCGAGATCGACGCCAATGTTCGCGAGTCTCTGACGCGCGGGACCGAGGATTTGTGGAAGCGGCTCAGGGACGTGATCTCGCACATGGTGGACCGTTTGAATGAGCCGGAGTCGCGCTTCCATGCCACGATGGTCACGAATGTCTTTGACCTGGTGGAACTGCTGCCTCGCCTGAACGTAAATGGCGACGCCGACCTGAACCGTTTCGCAGATCAGATCAGGCAGCGGCTGTGCGGTTTCACGGCTCAGGACCTCAAGAAACACGACCTGCTGCGCGTGGCGGCCGCAACCGACGCTGCGGCGATAGTTGCCGAGATTGACAGCGTTCTTAACAACCGCGAGACCGCAGCACCGGCGGAGACACCGGATGCTCCAACAGTCGATGACATCCTCGCTCGGATGTCTGCGTACATGGAGGCGCCCGCGGCGGCATGAGATACGAGACACCGACAGCGGTTCGCATCCAGAAGGCGCGCACCACGCTCCTGTTGGACCATCCGTTCTTTGGTTCGCTCCTATTTCGCTTGAAGGGACGGGAACGGCGGTCGATTCCGACCATGGCGACCGATGGCGTGTCGCTCTACTACAACCCTGAGTTCATCGATTCGCTCAACTCGGCGACGCTCGCCGGGGTGTTGGCCCACGAGGTCATGCACCCCGCATTGCAGCATCATCTGCGCCGTTCCGGGCGCGATCCAAGGCGGTGGAATGAGGCGTGCGATTACGCCATCAACCCGCTGCTGCTCGATGCAGGCCTCAGTCTTCCGGGTGGCGTTCTCGTCAATCACCGCTTCCGTGGCATGAGCGCAGAGCAGATTTACAACCTGCGCGAAGCGGAGGCCGAGCCACAGCCGGGTGACCAGGACAATGCAAGCGACGGTGCCGGAACTGGCGCCAACGAAACGCCAGAAAAGCACGGCAGCACCGATCAGTCGACTGCGCCGGAGACGGAAAGCGGCATTGGTCAAGTACTTGATGCACCACAGCC
>JBEKOA010000208.1:0-6682 GCA_049522255.1 Occallatibacter sp. | reverse complement strand
ACGGCTATCTTTCCATCGGCGCTTTTGTGCACGAGATGGACTTCCATGTCTGTCAGCTTGCCTTTCACAGGGGCTTCGCCGGGGTGGTGGAAGTGGAACTGCACCAGGTCATAGCGCACGCCGCCGGCCACGATATAGCTGCCGGGATCGACACGCGCCTCGACGGTGTGGCCGGTATTGACGAGCGTCACCGGCCCGGCAATGTAGTGGAACTCGATGGGCTGGAGCGCCTTGTTCAGGCGTGCGCCGCGAATGTCGATGGGCGACTGCTCGTGGCCCTTCGAGCAGGCCTGGTAGGCGGGGTCGAGCTTGCCCCAGTTCAGCTCGCCGCGCTTGCCGGTGTAGTCCCAGGGAGCGGTGGTTTGTGCGGCGGCAAGGGTCGCCATGCTCAGTGCAAGAACGGCAAGGGCTGCGGGAAGGCGCATCGGTTGCTCCTCGTCAATTGGTCGCGCTAGGCGCTAGAAGGCATTCTAAGGCATTGACGCGACGGCAGTAACCGGAGGTCGAGACGGTTTCATCTGCTGGCGGAACTGGCGAGAACAGAGAGGGCAAGAGTGTCTTCGGGGCCGATTTTTGGGCGGAGCGATGGTTACTTGCACTTTTTGGCGCACCGTTGCGGCGGGAGATAGTTGCGCGGAAATCATTGATTCCCAGTTGGTTATTGCTTAGTTCCAGTTTGATGCTATTGACGAAATAATTATCCGCAGGTTTTAGATAATAAATAGAGGGGGGTGGGGGGTAAAGACAAGGGAACAGGGAAGAGGAAAAGCCCATGGCGGCGAAGATCGATCTGGCCTAGGTTGGACATGCGGTCATTATGCCCTGCCGGATCGTATTTATCTGCAAAGCGGGCTGGAGGAGAGTTCATTGGTCCGGCCGAGCGAGAGAAGGCTTCAAGAGTTTCCTGGACTCTGCGGCGTTAATCAGGACTTATTCTGTCTATGACATCCTCGGAGAGAAATGAAACCTTCTCGTGCCCGTTCGCTCGCATGTTTTCTGACCTTCGCCGCAGCCAGCTTGTTGGCAAACGCTCAGACTTCGGTACCTTACATCGGGTGCTCCGGAGACGGCCAAACCGGACCCTACGCAGCGGCAAAAGGAGAACCGAAGCGTGTCAAACTTCCGCCTGCAATAGCCGACCAGCTGGCTTGGTACGAATACAACGGTGACGCTGGGCATTTTGGCACGCTTGGCCCTCGAGGCTGGAACTGCTTCGCGACCATAGGATCGGATGGATTGACTCTATATGTTGCTCCCGAACCACTGGACAGCGCCAAGCTCCTTGAACACAAGAACTGGAAGGGTTTTACTGGGCCAGCCATTCAGCTATCCATCTCCGATGGCGGAACATCAGGCCGCTTCGAAGTCGCGCGGGTGGTAGCACGTGTTTTTCCGGCGCACCGCGACTATGCTCGGACGATCGTCAAGGAAGGCTTCGGTCCTGCCCCAGATTATCCGTTCGGCCCTTTTCCCTCGGACCACCTCACCTACAAAGGCAAGGAACTTGTCGAGTTCACAACGCCTGCGCGGCACCGCGGTCTCGGCACAATGTCCTGGCTGCTGCCGTCCGACCAACCCATTTCCGGCGTTGCCCTGCTCAGCATCGGTCCTGACGTCGACACGGAACTGCTCCAATTGAGTTTCCGGCTTCCGCCCTCGCTTTCCTCACTGGGGATGACCCTTATCCAGCAAGCCGAGGCAGATAGTTCAAGCTAGCTCTCAGAAGGCGGTCAGTACCGACATTTCGGCTTCCCACCTTCTTTCCGGAATCTCCGAGCGCGAGCGAATCACTGGCCAACCGGAAACTGCACTCCTGCGAAATGGGACTCTTCGGGCGATGATGAGATGAGATGGGCTTGACGAACTGTGAAGTCTACCCACATATCTCGCTGCGCAACCGGCAAGATGCTCCCGGTAGGGAGTAGGTGATAGTAGCCCAGGGTGGAGCGCAGCGGAACCCTGGGAACGCTGGACCGGATTTAGAACCCGCTCGCCCTGTAGGGCCGACCGAACGATTCGACCGCCGTTGCGATAGGATACGAAGACCTATGGCGCACACCTATTGTTCTTTGCTTTTTCACTGTGTTTTCTCCACCAAGGAGCGCCGCAGAATCATTGCGCCGGAGATGCAACCACGGCTCTGGGCTTACATGGGAGGAATCGCGCGAGAGCACAAAATGACGGCCCTGACGGTGGGTGGGATGGAAGACCACGTCCATATTCTGCTGTCTCTGCCGTCGTCCCTGGCGATTGCCAAGGCGATGCGGGAGATCAAGAGCGCTTCTTCGCGCTGGGTGCACGAAACCTTCGAAGTGGCGGGTTTTGAATGGCAGGAGGGCTACGGGGCATTTTCCATCGGAAGGGCTCAGGTGGATTCCACCGTCGCATATATTGCAGGCCAGCAGGAGCATCATCGAAAGCGCGATTTTCAGCAGGAGTTCGTTGCCTTCCTGAAGAAGCATCGCATTGAATACGATCCGCGTTATGTGTGGGGCTGAGTTTCGGTCGGCCCTACGGGACGACCGGCGCCAGGGGGGCAGCGTTCCCAGGGTTGCGCTGCGCTCCACCCTGGGCTACTGTCGCCCTCTCCCTACGGGAGAGAAGACGCCCTGCTGGAGGGGTAATGCCATTCGTGAGGGTGGTTGAAACGGAAGAGACTGCGCGGAACAATTCATATTTTCGTCGCCTACAAAATAAATGGGACCCTCCTGGCGGAGAGTCCCATGGTGTTGTGAGAAAACTGTTGCGGGGGTTACTTGGCTGCGGCCTTCAGGCCGGCTTGCTCGGCCAGGGTAGCAGCCTTGTCGGTGGCCTCCCATGTGAACTCGGGCTCGGTGCGGCCGAAGTGGCCATAAGCTGCGGTCTTCTGGTAGATGGGCCGGCGCAGGTTGAGAGTCTCGATGATCTTCTTGGGGGTGAGGGAGAAGTTCTTGCGGACCAACTCGGTCAGCTTGGCCGCGCTGATCTTGCCGGTGCCGAAGGTGTCGATGAGGACGCTGACCGGCTCGGCCACGCCAATGGCATAGGCGAGCTGGACCTCGGCGCGATCGGCCAAGCCAGCGGCCACGATGTTCTTGGCGATGTAACGGGCCATGTAGGCTGCCGAGCGATCGACCTTCGTCGGGTCTTTTCCCGAGAAGGCTCCGCCGCCGTGACGGCCCGCGCCGCCGTAGGTGTCCACGATGATCTTGCGGCCGGTGAGGCCGGTGTCGCCCATCGGTCCGCCGATCACAAATCTCCCAGTCGGATTGATGTGGTACTTCGTATGTTCGTCGAGCCACTCGGCGGGCAGCACGGCCTGGATGACGTGCTTGAGGATGTCGGCGTGCAGATCTTCGTTGCTGACGCTCTCGGAGTGCTGGCTGGAGATGACGACGGCGTCGATGCGGGCGGGCTTGCCGTTTTCGTCGTATTCGACCGTCACCTGGCTCTTGCCGTCGGGGCGCAGATAGGGCAGTTTGCCGGATTTGCGGACCTTGGTCAACTGGCGGCAGAGCTTGTGGGCCAGCGAGATGGGCGCGGGCATCAGCTCGGGAGTTTCGTTGGAGGCGTAGCCGAACATCATGCCCTGATCGCCGGCGCCGCCCGTGTCAACGCCTTGCGCGATGTCGCCCGACTGCTTGTTGATGGTCGAGATCACGGCGCAGGTGTTGGAGTCGAAGCCATAGAGGGCGTTGTCGTAGCCGATGGAGGCGACGACGCCGCGGACGAGAGTCTGGAAATCGACATAGGCCTTGGTGGTGATTTCGCCGGCGATGACTACGAGCCCGGTGGCTGTCAGCGTCTCGGCGGCGACGCGGCTGTAAGGGTCCTGCTCAAGGCAGGCGTCGAGAATGGCGTCGGAGACCTGATCGGCAATCTTGTCGGGGTGGCCTTCGGTAACGGATTCAGAGGTAAACAGGAAACGGTCGCTCAATGTAAAAACTCCTCCCATTGCAGGGAATTCAATTTGGGCAGTCTGGAGCGAGGACCGGTTCATGCTGGATCACCGGCGCGAGAGCAAAATGTTCTCTCTCGCACCGGACCCACTCTCGCTAAAGAAGATGCCAGCACCGTCAGGCTTGCGCCTTGGGATGCATCCTTCCATTTTAATTGCCGCAAGCATCCGCGGGCAACGGATCGCAGCGAATGGTGCGTTGTGGGCGCTCAACGTGGTTCAGAGAGGAGTGAACCGCGAGAGGCGGGTTCCAAAACGGTGTGCCTGGGACGATTTGCGTCGTGATTTGACGCGTATGCCGTCTTGTTGCATAAAAGAGAGCAAAGGAGAGCTCTATGGGCGCAAAAGAGAAGATGAGCTCGATTAGCCGGCCGGTGCCGGAGTTGCCGGTGGCTGATGTCGAACGAGCGCAACAACATTACCGAGACGCACTCGGCTTTGAAGTTGGATGGCTTTACCCAGGCAAAGAGATCGGGGCCGTTTCACGGGGTGATGTTGCGATATTCTTTCGGAAGAGAGAGCCGCCATTCGAAGCTGCCATTCACTGGGTGTTCGCTGAAGATATCGATGCGTCATACGAGGAACTGAAGTCGTCAGGTGCGAATATCGTGGATCCTCTGGAGCGAAAGCCTTGGGGGTTACGGCAGTTCACAGTCAAGGATTTGGACGGCAACCTCTTCTATTTCCACCATGACTGATCAAACCTCGCAATCGAGCCGGGACGGTACCGCTTTTCGCTCCGGTTTGCTCCTCTCGCCGGGGGTGTGCTAACCTTGATCTCTGTGCCGTAGTACGTGCTCAGTGGTAGTGTGCCCGTACGGATTTGCGGGTCTCGGGATGGTTTCCGGGTGGGAAGGGCTGGCGTAGCTCAGCTGGTAGAGCATCTGATTTGTAATCAGAGGGTCGGGGGTTCAAATCCCTTCGCCAGCTCCACTTCAGGGAATGCGAAACGGGGCTTGTACGGCGGTAAGTATTTTTACCGGCGCTGTTTTTTTTGCGCCGGGCCTGTCCTCCGCGGTGATCCCACTTCTGGTGCAGGCTCCTGGTTGCCGGAGTTTCTCCGGAAGGTGCTTAATGCGCTGAAGTGGCTCGTAAGCGGGAAATGGGCAGACTGAGTTGGATCCTCGGCGTGCGGTTTTGCTTGCCGGGGTGGTTGGGTGGGGCCTCCGGCGACAGGTCTTTGTCGCTGGGGTACCTGGGCACAGGTGGCCGAGCGGTTAATGGCAGCAGACTGTAAATCTGCCGCTCCTTGGAGCTACGGAGGTTCGAATCCTCCCCTGTGCACCATGATTTGAGGGTTGAAATGGGCGATGATCGGCGATGGTATGAGAACTCTGCTACAGCCGAACAGAGACGCATGTTTGCCCGGTTTCACAGTGCCGGTTCGGAGTTGGACCGGAAGTTTTGGGTGGCGCTGGCGCTGTATGTGGTTTTGGCGGCGCTGGCTTGGTTTACTCTAGGCGAGGGCAAGATTCTCGTGGCGGGCAGACCGGTGGAGTTGCGGTTGCTTCCGCTGGTGGTTCTCGGCGGATTTGCTTTACGCACGGTGTTGGCCCGTCAGGCGGAGAAGATTCGCCGCGGCGGGGAGTAGGGCAGCTTTAAGCCGTTGGCTATTAGCTATTAGCTTTTAGCTCGATGTTGATGAGTGAGGCTATGAGGGCACGCGTCGGCAGTTGAAAGCTGAGAGCTAGAGGCTAAAAGCTGATAGCTAGTTTTAGAGAGGGCTGATGTAGCTCAGTTGGTAGAGCACTCCCTTGGTAAGGGAGAGGTCACCAGTTCAATCCTGGTCATCAGCTCCAGAAATTCAGCGGACAGCTAACAGCTGGCAGCTAACAGTTATTGCAATAGGCGGATGAGTTGTGGAATCGCCCGCGGGCAAGTAACGAACTGTTCGCTGTTTGCTGGTGGCTGTCAGCTTGTTCGGCGGGAGTAACTCAGTGGTAGAGTCACAGCCTTCCAAGCTGTTGGTCGCGGGTCCGAATCCCGTCTCCCGCTCCAGGATCAGGCAAACGGTTGGGGCAGAGAGAAGCCCGGTGCGAGGCAAGGAATGAAGTTCGAGCAGGCAGCGATAGCCGTCCAGGATCAGCAGGGATATGCCGGGCTTCATGCGCGCATCGACGCGGCCTTTGATGCGCGGGATGTGGAGGTTTTCCTGAGCCGCGCGGGCCGGTCGAAGCTGCGGATTCGCGACTTCGAGGGCGTTTTGACGCGCGGACTGCTGGGCAAGGATGCCTCGGGAATCTATCAGGCGCTGCCGGTCTCGGACCAGGCCCTGACTCGCGAGCGGTATCTGCAAAAGGTGGAAGCAGTGCCGGTGGAACTGCGGCAACGCTATCTCAAGGTCTACGCCTACTATTGAGGCGCGCAACACAAGCTTTTGCGCTTTTGCCTATTTGGGGGAGCGACAGAAATAAAGTCCAACGGAAGGAACTGAAGGGCAATGGCGAAGGAAAAGTTTGATCGCACGAAGCCGCATGTGAACGTGGGGACAATTGGTCATATCGATCACGGCAAGACGACGTTGACGGCGGCCATCACCAAGGTTTTGCAGAAGCACAATCCGAAGAATGTCTTCCGTTCGTTCGACTCGATCGACAACGCGCCGGAAGAGCGCGAGCGTGGCATCACGATCGCCACGGCGCACGTGGAGTACGAGACCAAGAACCGGCACTATGCGCACGTCGACTGCCCCGGCCACGCCGACTACATCAAGAACATGATCACCGGCGCGGCGCAGATGGACGG
>JBEKOA010000207.1:0-6691 GCA_049522255.1 Occallatibacter sp. | reverse complement strand
CATAAACCGCATTCATGGCGGCAAAATCATTCATGTCCTTCAGAAAGACGGTCGTCTTGATCACCTGAGAGAAACTCGATCCGGCTTCCGCAAGAATCGCCAACAAGTTCTCCAGCGCACGGGTCGTCTGCTCGGTGATCCCACCGGCGACAACCTGCTGGGTGGCCGGATCAATCCCAACCTGGCCAGCGGTGAAGATGAAGTCTCCCACCCGCACGCCCTGCGAATACGGCCCGATGGCCTTGGGTGCTTTGTCGGTTGCAATCGCTTCTTTGCTCATGCGTCGATTTTAGGGCATCCTCATAATTCCTGTAAGTTCCGGGTGCCCCACCCTCGCCGCGTTCTTGTCCGAGCGGCTAGGGTGGGATACCACGATCCTGCAATATGAGGACGATGAAAATCATCACCCCAGGCGGCCCCAAATCTAATGCCACACCGCCAGCAGCCCACCTGAGACAACCAGCACCGCCAGCCAGTAACCGCTATTGATGGCGAAGAGCCCCCACGGTCGCTTTTCATAAATTGTCTCCGAAAACAGCGGTCCTACGATGAAGCCAAGCCAGCAGATGATCCCCACAAAAACACCACGGCCAATGGTTGCCGCGCCAGCCCATATCACCACATGCGCCAGCATGAACGAGAGAATCAGCGCGCCGATCAGCGATGACAGCATCGCAACCACGACACCTTTGGGCCTCTCGCCTTTCGTATGACCGGTAAAAGCCATCCACGGCTTGGCAAAGAACAGCGAATACCAAATCGCTCCCAGGAAGAACTGAATCAAGGCGGCAACAATGACCGCAAGATGATTGAAGTGGAGATGGTGCATTTCCAGTAACCTCGTAGATGGGATGAGTGTCTTCTCCAACCGGTCGAAAGCTCAACATAACAAGGGGGGAAAATCGAGTCCGACCCAGGAGGAGTCGTGCTGTTGACTGTGCCGCAGTCAGGAATGTGCTGTCAAGCGGAATCGCGTTGCGGCTCCCTCACCTTCGCTTCAGCCCCTCCAATTCCTCCAGTGTCCTCGGCCAGTCGGCCCTCAACAGCCGCGAAAGCCCGCGGTCGGCTAGCACCTTCCCGCCGGTTTGGCAGCGCGCGCAGTAGTTGGTTTCGTTGTCTGCATAGCGGATCCGCTGCACCTTCTCGCCACAGCGCGGACACGGCTGCCCAAATCGCCCATGAACCGCCATCTCCAGCCGAAATGCGGTCACTTTCTCCGGGAAAGCGCTCTCGGCCTCTCCACGCAGCCGGTATATCCAAAGCGCAAGCGTCGAGCGTGCAGCCACGAAGAGCCGATCCCACTCCTCTGGTTTCAGCTTGAGGGTAAGCGCGATCGGCGAAAGCTGGGCAGCGTGCAGAATCTCATCCGAGTAAGCATTGCCGACCCCGCTAATCACCCGCGGATCGGTCAGCGCCCGCTTGAGCGTCCGGTTTTCCGCCGTCAGCGCGGCGCGAAATCCTCCCAGGTCGGTCGAAAAGACCTCCACCCCGCCCGGATCGACAGCCCGCAATGCCTCTTCGCCGGCCAAAACATGCAGCGACGCCCGCCGCTTGCTTCCCGCCTCCGTCAGCACCAGCGATCCTGAATCAAAATCAAAGGCCGCAAGAGCATTCCGCCCGGCCAGTTTGGCCTGCGCCGGCCTCCAGTGCAATCGCCCAGCGATCATCAGGTGAAGCACCAGCCACAGCTCGCCTTCGACTCCAATCGCTATCCGTTTTCCGATCCGGCGAATCTCCCGCACAGTGCGCCCCTCGACGCTGACAATCGGCGGCTCGACCGTCCGCAGCAAAAAAACGCTGCCCAGCCGCACGCGCTCAAGCACCTGTCCAAGGATGCGCGCCTCAAGCGCCGTGATGTAAGCGGCGATGTCAGGGAGTTCTGGCATGAATCATATCCTGATTCGGTTCAGGATCGTCTCCTGAATCGCTCGCGCTCGCGGCCGACGCTGAAAAGGTCTCCCCCTATTGTTAAGCGCCTCGCCAAGAATAGCGGCTTTTGTCGGCTATTTGGTCCTCGTTTTTTGGGGGAAGCTTTGGTGATTTTGTTCAAAAATCGATCCCGTACGAGTCGGGAGACTCCTTAGCAAAGGACAAAGGAAAACCCCAATGTTTCGTTGGCTACACAAAACATTGGAGCAATTGAAAAAGCCGGTTCTCAGAACGTTATTGTTTTAACTGTGCGATGGTTTTGTTGAGCGAAATCTCGGCGTGCCTGCCTCGAGGGTCGCCTTCACGATCAAATCCCACAGGTCGTCCGGCATTCTTCCTGTTAGTTGCTTCTTCCTGTGCTGCCTTTTCGGCCGCACCAACGTCACGCAGGACCTGGTTGCCTATGCTTGCTTCCGTATCATGTTTTTCAAAGGAAAGATTGACACCCCCGGATGAGGTTATTGTATTGCCTTTCGCGTTGGTAAGTTTCCATCTATCCTTAGTCGCTTGGACCCGGTTTTCTCCCCCGTACGTCAAAAGCCCCGCCTGAAGCGTGCCTTTCACAGCTTTACCGATATCAACATCGTAATCTTTATCGGTGCCGTCTCCTTCATAAGAAGCTCGTTCGGTTCGTGATTGACCCGTCACGCTTGTATCAACGACCGTGACGTCAGCGCCGTCAGGACTTAAAGTCAAAACCCGGCTTCCTTTTGTGACGACAGCTCCGCCGCTAGCCGGGAAGTCGACCGTAAGCTTGCCGCCAACAGTGCCGCCAGCAGCACGCGCCTCGGCATTTGCGAGGATAGCGTTAGCTTGATCTTGAAGCGCTTTGGAACTATCAGAAGGTTCGGCTGCTTGCGTGGGGCCACCAGCGGCAGCTGTTGCTGTGGGAGCGGCGCCTGCGCCCCCGTTTTTCTGGTCGAGATACGCAGCCCACACTTTGTCGATCAGAGCTTTGTATTCGCCGCCACCGGGAGGGCTTAAATATGCGGTGATCTTATTGTCCTTGTTCACCGAGATCATTGCCGCCCCTTGAGGGCCAGTTAGCTGAACCAGATGAGTCGGACTACGGCCTGCCGGCATCTCGGTGACCGTGCAATCCGCATTATCAACCTTGATTGAGGTCTGTTGCATCTGGGCGTTGGCGGCAGAGACTATGACAATTGTTGCGGCAAGCATGGCCGCCGCTGCGTGTCTAAGGTTCATTCGGGCCCCTTGATAAGGGATACGCTACCACAAAATGGACTTCATTTGTCCAAATATAAACGGGACCGGAGCGCCGCATTTGGCAGCTCTCAGGGAACGAAATGAAACCCTCCTGCTTCCGATCAGAGCCAGAGTCAGATCGCCCCGTGCGCTGGTTTCGGGGTAGGCGCAAATGCGCGCACAGGCTGCAAAGTGTGTCGAGGACTGCGCACGATCTTCTGCCGGGCCAGCTTCAGCCGATCACGGTGTTATCGATGAGTCTGGTAGCGCCGACCCTGGCCGCAACGGCGAAGAGGCTCCCGGGCGCGGCCGTCTCCACCGGCTCCAACGTCGCCCAATCTACAAGCTCGATGTACTCAACGCGCACACCCGGCTCACTGGCAAAAGCTAGCCGCGCTGCATCGATCAATACGCCGGTGCCGCGCTCACCACCGGCTGCCATCGCCTCCACCAACCAGACCACCCGGCTTAGCACCAGTGCCTGGCGCCGCTCGCCCGCGCTGAGATAGACGTTGCGCGAGCTGAGCGCCAGTCCGTCCACCTCACGGACGATGGGACAGACCACAACTTCAGCAGGCAGTCTCAGGTCAGCCACCATCCGGCGAAGCACGGCGACCTGCGCAGCGTCCTTTTGCCCAAAAAACGCCCGATCCGCCTCCGCCGCAATCAGCAGCTTGGCCACTACCGTGGCCACTCCGCGAAAGTGCCCAGGCCGGGACAAGCCGTCAAGTCGTCCGCTCAAGCCTGCAACTTCAACGAATGTCGCCGCGCCCACAGGGTAAAGCTCCTCTACCGCCGGAGCAAAGATCACGGTTGCGCCAGCCGCCTCGGCCAACACGCAATCGGCATCAAAACTCCGCGGATAGCGTTCAAAGTCCTCGCTGGGACCGAACTGTGTAGGATTCACGAAGATGCTCACGGCCACCGAACCGCACTCGCTCGCCGCCGTCCGAATCAGCGAAGCGTGGCCCGCATGCAACGCGCCCATCGTGGGCACCAGGCCAATCGTCTTGCCGTCAATCCGCTTTTCGCGGGACCACCCACGTAATTCAGCAACCGTCTGCAGAATTTCCATCAGACCTTTCTCAGCGTCCCTGTCTGCTTCGTTGCTTCGAGCGCTCGCCGCGCCGCCTCGGGCAGGTGGTAGCTCTCTTCGTCGGAAGGAAATGCATGGTGCTCCACGTCATCCCGATACCGCTCAATCGCCGTTCCAATCAGCGCCCCTGCTTCCCCATAGCGCCGCACAAACTTGGCTGCCGGAGCAAAGGTCAGCCCCACCAGGTCGTGAAAGACCAGGATCTGCCCGTCGCAATCCGGCCCAGCGCCAATTCCAATTGTTGGAATGGGCAGCTCAGCGGTAATCGCCGCGGCCACCTCGCGGGGAACCCCCTCCAGCACCAGCGCCCCGGCTCCCGCCTCGGCCAGTGCGATGGCGTCAGCCTTCAGCGCCAGCGCGGCATCTCCGCTGCGGCCCTGTACGCGGTAGCCTCCCATGCGGTGAATGCTCTGCGGCGTCAGTCCCAGGTGACCCACCACGGGGATCTCCGCCTCGCTTAGAGCGCGCACCAGTTCCACGCGCGGCCCTTCGATCTTCACCGCCTCCGCGCCCGCCTCTTTCACAAACCGGACCGCATTGGCAACTCCCTCGGCCACTGCGCCGTGATAACTCCCAAAGGGCATGTCGGCTACCAGCAGCGCACGCCGTACGGCCCGCCGCACAGCCCGCGTATGGTGCAGCATCTCGTCAACAGTAACGGCAAGCGTGTTTTCATGCCCCAGAACCACCATGGCCAGCGAGTCGCCCACCAGGATCAGATCCACGCCGGCTTCATCCGCCAGCCGCGAGCTCGAATAATCGTAAGCCGTGAGCGCGCAGATAGCCTTGCCCTGCCGCTTCATCTCCCTAAGCGCCGGCATCGTGACCTTTGAGGTGGGAACCAATGTAATCGGGGTGCTCTGCGGCGTGGGATTCATTCCGCCGGGAAAGTTGGTAATGCTCATTGTGACCTCCAGTGCCGCTCCGTCAACTCAGGATGCAGCCCGAACAACCCGAGTATACGCCCCAACCCAGCACCTGATGCAACGCGTCCGTGCCACATCCGTCACATCCATAATCATCGATTCACCACAACCCCACCGCAGGCCGTTCTGCTCAAACGCGCAAATTCGCCAACTCGCTAACTAGCGATCTTCGCGAAGCGAAGCTAACTCGCCGCTTCTATCCATTCCTTTTCAATGCGCAGGTTGATCGAATACTCGGCGTCATTTCTTTGGCTCTTTCTTAAACGATGAACGAAAGGCCCATTTGCCCATCACACCCTCGGCGCGCCAAACTGAAAGACACGATGCTCTCGCCCCTGGCCACAAGAATCTCCGTCGGAGTTGCCGCTATGGCCGCTCTCGGCCTCCCGGCGGGCGGCTGCGCCTTTGCCGCCCTATGGCCAGCCTCGCAGCTCTTCGGACCCACGCTCATCGCCCCGCCGCGCCCGGGTGAGCTCGCGGTTACATTCGACGACGGCCCCAACTCCGCCTGGACGCCCCGTCTGTTGGAGATCCTGGCCAGCCACGGCGTCCACGCAAACTTTTTCCTGCTCGGCTGCCGAGCCCAGGCCGAGCCTGCGCTGGTACGCCAGATCGTCGCCGCCGGTCACCTCATTGGCAACCACTCCTGGAGCCATTCAAATTTGGCCCTCGCCGCAGCCAGCCGTATTGAACGAGAGCTCTCCCGCACCAGCCAGACACTCGAGCAAATCACAGGCTCGCCGGTCCGCTTCTTCCGCCCACCCTTCGGCGCGCGCCGGCCTGTAGTGCTCCGTATCGCAAGGCGACTGGGAATGGTTCCCGTGATGTGGAACGCCATGACCTCCGATTGGAATAATCCATCCTCAGACGCGATTGCCAGCCGTCTCATCCGCACCATTGACCGTCTGGCCCAACGAGGCCGCGCCGCCAACATAGTCCTCCACGACGGCGGCCACCTGGAACCCACCGCCAATCGCGCCCCCTCCATAGCCGCTACCGGCCAGTTAATCACTAACTACAAGCTAACTCGCAAATTTGTAACATTGGATGCGTGGAGTTAGCTACAGCAAAGAGAATGCAAGCCAGATGGACAAAGTTGTTTCGAGAATCTAACTCTTGCGGAGACTTCGCTCCAGACCATTTGAACACAGCATTGAAATAGGAAGCTTTCATACCCTGTAAGCCCGACTGATCTATCTGTGAATTCTTGAAACACTCGATCAGATGATGTTATCTTTTCCTTAATTCGAGATAACTTTCGACCAGCTTTGTTTATTCCCTATCCCTGGTACCGTGACCGCGTAGTTTGGTAATTGTGTGAATGTAGCGCCGGTCTCCCGGCCGGCTGTAGCGCGGACGTCCTCGTCCGCGCTTGTCAATGATGAATGATCAATTCATGCGGTCTAACACTAATCCCTGATATGGAGTGACCCGTCAACCCCTGCACATCGATGGGATTGTTTTTGTTGTTGTTTTTGTTTTTCGAGGACAGAGCCAGCCACAGCCGGGGCAGATTTGAGCGACGATTGATCAG
>JBEKOA010000206.1:0-6711 GCA_049522255.1 Occallatibacter sp. | reverse complement strand
GCGTGGATCGGCAGAAATCCGCTCGGATAAACATTGCCGACATGCGAGACAAAGAGAAAGCCCTTGCCGTCATTCACGCGGCGCGTGGCCCAACTTGCGGTACGGGTCTGCGCGTCTGAGGTGGGCGCGCCTGGCTCGTAGGCTTGCATGGCAGCGGGCCTGGCGCCGCCCGGATGCCCGTGGCCGATCTTGCGTTCTTCTAGATTGTGCTGCAGCAGGTAGCGCCGGTAATGCATCGCCTCGGTGGTCTTGATCTGGAAGTTGACCCGGTGCGATAGTTCGTAGATCTTGCCGAAGACGCGTTCGAAATCCTCGCCGCTGAGCAGGTCGTCGAGCTGACCGCGGCCCACCGGAACCAGGAAGAAGACATTCCACATCACGATGGCCAGCTTCTCGAAGAGCGCACAGAGGCTGTCCAAATCCTGGGCGTTGTGGCGGCTGATTGTTGTGTGGACCTGAATGGGAATGCCCGCCTCATTGGCCCATTCGATGGCCTGGATCGTCCGCGCCCATGCGCCGGGCAGTCCGCGGAAGGCATCGTGAATCTCCGGCGTCGAGCCGTCGAGCGAGATGCCTAGCCGCACCAGCCCCGCCTCCTTGAGCTTGAAAATCGCATCGCGGGTCAGCAACGGCGTGGCGCTGGGCGTGAGCGCGACTTGCACGCCTTTGCCGGCGGCGTAGCTGATCAGCTCGAAAACGTCTTTGCGCTTCATCGGGTCGCCGCCGGTGAAGACGAAGATCGGCACGCCCATCTCGGCAATCTGGTCGATCAGTGCCTTCCCCTCGGCGTTGGTCAGCTCGTCGGGGTGGGCGATCGGTTGGGCGGCGGCGCGGCAATGCTTGCAGGCCAGGTCGCAGGATTGCGTGACCTCCCAGATAGCCAGAAAGGGGGTTTCATCGAAGTTCAGCCCGCCACGAGCTGGTATGTTGTGCATCGGTTGCATGAGACCTCCTTCGGAAGCGGGGCGGGGAGGATGGAATCCAACTCCTGCGCCGGGGAATGAGATGCCTTCCGTCATTGAACAAAAGCTCGAACCTGCCGATAAGTTCTTTTGCTCCTCAAAGAAAGCCGCTATGAAAGCTTACGGCAGAGCCCCATGAAGTGGAAGACCGCTCGGGAGCGCCACGACTCCTCTTGAGAAGAGCAGCCCTGGTGTTGGACGTGCTGTGATTTGGATCACATCGTCGCACTTAATCAATCAGCTCGTCCGAGCCATGCCACAAGCCATCCTGGAATTGCAACGTGCCACACGGCCTCCGCTGATTGATGGACTGGACGCGTATCCTGATCCCGGGCAAAGAGAGAGAATTCGCAATGCCGAAGGCCGCAAATCCGCTTCTTTGAGGGTGATTCAACTCACCGGGCTCTGTGCCACCGGACACCGCTTCTGAAGAGCGAGTCCCCTAACATATTTCCGCACCACAAGGAGGTTCCCATGGCCTATCTAAGGAAGCCGGGTTGGAGCAAGCCCTCCACCATCCTTTTTGCCACCGAGATTCCCGCCAATGAAAAGGCCTTTGCCTTCGCTCTCGCCCAGGCAGCCGAGTTCGGCGCGAAACTGATCCTCTTTCACGCCTACGACACGCTGGTGGTGGCCGCATCCGAGACCTCGGGGATCCGCTACTACGACTATGCGGCCGCCGCCCGGGTCGAGACCGAGCATCTTGAGCCGCTGGCAAAGCGCGTCCGGGATGCGGGTGTCCCCTCTGAGATGATCGTCCGCCCAGGGTTGGCCGCAGACCAGATCGTTGCCTTTCTGCGCGAGCGGACGTTGGATCGGATCGTCATGGGGACGCACTCTCCGGGTCCGATCAGCAAACTGCTGATCGGCTCGGTAGCCGAGGCCGTGCTGCGCTCGGCAATGGTCCCGGTCTGCATCATCGGTCCAGAGGTTGTGGACGCCCGATACCGCAACTTCGAGACGCGCACCATCCTGTGCGGCATGAGCTTGCATGAGTCCTGTCATGTGGTGGCCGCCTTTGCCGCGGAACTGGCCAACGAGCAGGGTGCGCGCCTCATCCTTCAGCACGTCATCCGGGCGCAGGATCGCAAAGAGGTCTTGGCCTACCGGACCATCGATCAACTGGAAGCCGAGATGACCTCGCTGATTCCCGAGGAGCTTCAGGGCAAAATCGCCGTGCAGTCGGTTGTGGTGCCGGGCGATCCAACCGAAGAACTGCTCTATCAGGGCCGGGCGCAGCAAGCGGATTTGATCGTCCTGGGGGCACAGGGCGCATCGGCCTTCGCCGCCGTCGCTCGCCAGGGCGTGGTGTACAAGCTGCTGGCCCATTCCCGCTGTCCGGTGATCACTCTCTCGCCGGTGGTGCTGGCGGCCTGCGGCTCCAAAAAAGCAGCGGCCAAGCCATCCGAAGTCTTTCTGGCTGGCGTTTTCTAGAGCCGCACCACGGGGGAGGGTCATTCTTCCCTCCCCTGCTTCTCCGACTACGACCTGATGGATAAACCCCGTCAAGGAAGCTGAAAGGCAATCCTCAGGGGCTATAGCCCACAATTCGATTGCTTGCCTTGCCGCACGGCTAAAGCCGTGCCCTTTCAAAGCGCCTCGACGCGGCCTGATCTGCACTTTTCTCTCGAGTCTGGTCTCGAATCCGGGGTCCGCTCATTCCTCCCTGGTCCATCCCTGTCCCGTCGCGATTTCTTGTGTTCCTTTTGCGGCAGTCCAGCCCGGCACTCTTGTCGTAATGTGAAGAAGCCGCCAGGTTTCGGAGGTAAGGCCAGATGAATAAGCACGCGAGCGATGCACAGGACCGAAGCATGCACGGCCATTTCGGCCGCTTCGCAGCCGCGGCCTCTGGCTGGCTAGGTTCGACGTGGGCTTTTGCGGGCGCCGGCCTGGTGGTGGTGGTGTGGGCCGCTGCCGGTCCCGTCTTTCATTTCTCAGACAACTGGGCGCTGGTGATAGGTACGGGCACCTCCATCGCCACATTTCTTATGGTCTTCCTGATCCAGAACACTCAGAATCGCGATGCGCGCGCCATCAATCTAAAGCTCAACGAGTTGATTCGGGCGATGGACACTGCGCACAATCAATTGATCGATATCGAGAGGTTAAGCGACGCGGAGTTGGATGCAATGCAGGCCACCTACGAAAAGATCAAGACAAGCTGGACACAGCGCCAGAAGCGGAATACTCGCGTCCCTCCGGAGCCATGAAGCCCAGAGTCATCTCCGCGCCACAAAAGGCTTTCCGGCTACCCACGACTGGCGGCGTTATCTCAACTTCCGATGTTACTTGCGGACTCCATATTGGGACAGCCGTCCCATTCCGGCTGGTCCCCGGACTCCATTTCGTCGTATCCTATTGCCCAAGGCGGTTCCAATGAAAACCTTTACTCTCGACGAAGCGCAATCACTGCTCCCGGTGCTGGAGTCGCTCTTGAAGCGCGCCATCGAGGGCAAGCGCTCGGCCGAGGAGGTTGAGCAGGGCCTCTCCGAGATAGCCCGCCGCATCTATCTCTCCGGCGGCATGAGGGTGGACGTGGGGGCGATAGCCAAACAGCGCGCCGAGTTGGAGTCTCTTGTGCAGCAAGCTCGCGAGAGTGTCGCCGAGATCGACTCCATCGGCGTGCAGGTGAAGGATCTCGAAACCGGCCTGCTGGACTTCCCCTGCCGCGTCGACGATCAGGTCGTGCTGCTCTGCTGGCGCATGGGCGAACCCACCATCGAGCACTGGCACACGGTCGACACTGGCTTCAAAGACCGCCAGCCCGTCGATGAGCGCTTCCGCCGCCGCTCCGCCTCCGGTGGCTGGCCCAACTGAAATGCAGGGAATAGGGTATCGGGACTAGAACGGTTGCGGAGGTCCGCTCCTGAATACCTGTTGGAAGAGAATCCTGCCCGCTCTCCCGCGCATCATCTCTAGTGAGAGAGTTCGTGCCGCGAAGCGGGCCGGACTTGTCTGCCCTCAGCGGGCGCGTTGGCGAAGGGACGTTTCCCCGCCGCTATATTTAACCTCATTCAACCATTCCAGAGGAGTCAAAGAATGCTTTCCGTTGGTGCAAGTTTTCCAGCCTTTAAACTGACCGCCGTCGTCGATCTCGATCTCAAAAACGCCTTCCAGCCCATTACCGAGGCCACCTATGAAGATAAGTGGAAGGTCTATTTCTTCTGGCCCAAGGACTTTACCTTTGTTTGTCCCACTGAGATTGCCGCCTTCGGCGAGCTGAATTCAGAGTTCGCCAGCCGCGGCGCGCAGGTGCTCGGCGCCAGCATCGATTCGGATTTCGTTCACTGGGCCTGGCGCAACGAGCAGCCCTCTCTCAAGAACCTGCCCTTCCCGATGCTCTCCGACATCAAACGCGAACTCTCCGCGGCACTCGGAATTCTCGACCCCAAAGCCGGCGTCAGCCAGCGCGCCACCTTCATCGTGGACCCGGAAAATGTGATCCGGTTCGTCTATGTGACGGATTTGTCAGTGGGCCGCGACCCGCAAGAGGTTTTGCGCGTCCTCGATGCCCTGCAAAACGGCGGACTCACCCCCTGCGGCTGGCGCAAGGGCGAAAAGACGATCCAGGTCTAAGCGCGCCTGCACTCAGAGTCTCTAGACTGCCTCATTTTTTTGGGTGGCCCATATCTGGCGCAGCTCCATCGCGTCAGATATGGGATACCTATGGGATACCGCGAAACCCCGGCCTTGAATCCCAACCTCTACTTCACCAGCAGTCCCAGAACCGTCGCCACAATCCCGCCAACCGAGAAGACCAGCCCCGCGTACCAATACACGCGCTTGTGGGTCAGCAGCGTGATCGAGGTAATCACTAGCCCAATCTCCAGCAGCACCTCGCCCAGATCGAAGTGCTTGGCCTTTTTCTCGGCCTGCTCCACCTTCGCCTCCAGCGCCTCGGCCTTATCCTGTTCGTCTTTCAGATCGTCGACCCATTTGGCCTGGTGGTCGGCATACCCTTTGGCGAGCTTCTTCGCGGCATTCTCGTCGGCGATGGTCACCACGCTCAGCAGTTCGGCAGCAAGTGCCGTGTCGTTAGAGCGAATCTTGTGGGCCTGGTAATAGCCCCACATATCCGTAGCCCTGTCCTGATCGAGAATGGCCTCGGTATGCGTGCGATGGCCCAGCACGGTGACCACGGCCACCAGCACGGCCAGCACGGTCATGGTCAACGCGACCGGTCTAAGCGAGTCCGAATGTCCGGCGTGCTCCGCGTGTTCTTGCAACTCCTGCGCTTCATTGGCTTCCATCGGTCTCCTCTTTCTGAGTCTTTCTCTTCAATTACTTCCGCTTCCAGCGCACGCCGTCTTTGGAATCTTCCAGCACTACGCCTTTTTCCGCAAGCTCATTGCGAATCTGGTCGGCGCGGCTGAAGTTGCGCTGCCGCTTGGCCTGGTCGCGCAACGACACCATCGTCTCGATGACCTGATCCGTGAGCCCCTGCCGCACCAGCAGTTCGGGAGCCACCTCCGCCATACGGCCCGCCTTCTCCGCCCACTCCAGTGCGCGGCGCGTAGGCTCAGCGTCGCGGTCCTCCATTACGTCGAAGACTGCGTCGAAACTCGTCAGGACAGCCAGAATCGCATCCCGGTCGCCAGCCTTGAGCTGCCCCTGGTCGATCGCCGTGTTTGCCGCGCGCAGCAGCTCGAAGATCGGCGCCGGCGCCTCGGCGGTATTCAGATCGTTGCTCAATGCGGCCAGATAATCCGCCTGCGCCTTCTTCGCGGCCTCTTGCAGTGCCAGACTTTCGCCAGCTTCGAAGCTCCCCGCCGTCAGCCGGCCCTTAAATGTTCGCAGCCGCTCGATGGCCGCCGTGGCCGCCACCAGCCCGTCGAAGGTGAAGTTGAATTGATGCCGGTAAGGCACCGAAATCAGCGCCAGCCGGATCGCCGAGGCCTTGTAGCCCTTTAACAGCAGATCGCGCAGGGTATAGAAGTTCCCCTCGCTCTTCGACATCTTCCGCCCATCCACCAGCAGAAACCGCACATGCATCCAGTGCCGGGCGAAGATTTTATGTGTCACGCTCTCGCTCTGAGCAATCTCGTTTTCGTGGTGCGGAAAGATCAGATCCTCGCCGCCGGCGTGCAAGTCGAAGCTCTCGCCCAGGTACTCCATGGCCATCGTCGAGCACTCGATGTGCCAGCCCGGCCGCCCGCGCCCAATCGCCGTCTCCCACGAGGTCTCCCCCGGCTTGGCCGCCTTCCACAGCGCAAAGTCCCGCGCCGAGTCCTTCTCGTACTCGTCCACGTCTACTCGCGCGCCGTCTTCCATCCCGGACAAATCTTTTTTGCTTAGTTTTCCGTATTCGGGAAATGCCGCGAGACGAAAGTACCAGCTCCCGTCTTCGGCCTGGTAAGCCGCGCCCGCCGCCGCCAGCTTCTCGACCAGCGCAACCATGCCCGGAATATGCTCCGTAGCCCGCGCGATAATTTCCGGCTGCTCGATTCCGAGTGATTCCAAGTCGTCAAAGAAGGCCTGCTCGAAGGTTGAGGCGTACTCGCGGATGGAGATGCCGGCCGCGGCGGCGTTGTGGATGATCCGATCGTCCACATCGGTTATGTTCATCACATGGCGCAACTGGGTTCCGGTCAGCTTCAAAAACCGCCGCAGCACATCCACCTGCAGAAAGGTGCGGAAGTTGCCGATGTGCCCGTAGTCGTAGACAGTCGGTCCGCAGGCGTACATGCGGAGCGCCTCGCCGTCGGCGGGAGCCAGCTCGTCAAGTTGTCCCGTCAGGGTATTGAAAAGG
>JBEKOA010000205.1:0-7111 GCA_049522255.1 Occallatibacter sp. | reverse complement strand
TTGAACATGCTGCGCAGGCCGTTGATGTTGTACGATCCGGCGCGCACCAGGCTGGTGACGGCCGTGGTGGTTTGCTCCGTCGGCGCCTGGCGCGAACCGGTGACCAGAGCCAGCAGGTCGGAGTAGTTGCGGCTAACCAGGGGCAAGGCCTCGGTCTGATACCCTGAGACCGATTGTCCGCGTTCGCTGGTTTCCGTTTCGATCTGCAGCGCTACGTCGCTGACCTCGACGGTGACCGCGTCTGCCACTCCGACATTGAGTGTCAGATCGATGCGCTGGCGTCCGGCCACGGAGACAGTGATATTTTTGGCCTCGGCGGAGGCAAAGCCCGGCGCACTGGCCTCGATGTTATAGACGCCCACGCGGAGCGACGGAACTTCTCGCCGGAACCGTTTGCGGCGACTTTGGTTGCATTGCCGGTATTCACGTTGGTGACAGTGACGGCAGCATTTACCACTGCCGCGCCGGTGGCGTCGTGGATGGAGCCGATCAGGCTGCCATCCTCATACTGCGCTCTTGCTCCTATGCCACAGATTGCGATCAAGAGGCCGACGAAAACAGTCCTGCAGACAGAGTGTGTATTCTTCATGACTGCGAGAGTACAGACCACTTTTCATGCTTCCATGAATGCGCGATGAATGAAATGTGAACAGCGTGACTATTCTTCAGACATTCATATTTTGCCCACCCTGCCTCTGTAGACTCGCAGTGGCGACAGTATGCCGCCTGAGGTTCCCGACTCTCGTCAAGGCCGCTTCCGCTCGCCGTCGAGGAGCATCCAGGATGAATCAAGCATCTCGCCGCTTTTGCATGCGCTCATTGCCGCTTCTTCTGCTCATCGCCGCGGTGCGATCTGGCATAGCTTCGCCGGTGCTGATGATCTCCATCGACGGATTGAAGCCTGAATATGTGACGGAAGCGGACGCACGAGGCTTGCGCATACCGTATTTGCGCACGCTGGTCCGCGATGGGGCGTATGCGGAAGGAGTGGTTGGAGTCTGGCCGACCGTCACCTATCCCAGCCACACAACCCTACTAACTGGAGTCTCACCCGCCGAGCATGGCATCTACAACAATCTCGAGTTCGATCCGGGACAGAACTTTGGCAGAGCATGGTACTGGTATGCGCCTGAGATACGGGTTCCCACACTCTGGCAGGTTGCTCACAAGGCGGGCATGCATACGGCAAGCGTTGGCTGGCCTGTCAGTGTGGGCGCAGCGGATGTAGATTGGTTGATTCCGGAGTACTGGCGCAGCTCAGGCCCGTCGGGCGCCTCAAATCCATCGGATCGGGAGTTGATGGCCGCACTCTCGCGTCCCGACACACTGCTCAAGCAGTTGCAGGCGTTGCTGGTTCCTTACATGATGGGCAACGATACCAGCATCGATGGTGATGAGATCAAGACACGCTATTCCATCGAGATTCTGCGTCAGCGCAAACCCGCATTCATGACCATTCATCTGAGTTCTCTCGATAGCACCGAACATGAATACGGCCCATTCAGCACGGAAGCCAACCGCGATTTGGAGGCAATCGATGGCATGGTCTCGCGTCTGGCGGCTGCGGCGCTTGCCAATGATCCTTCCACGGTTGTAGCTATAGTTTCCGATCATGGATTTGTAACTCTTACCCACACAGTGAACCTCTATATTCCTTTTCTACAAGCAGGACTGATCCAGACGGCTGCGACTCCTGGAACAAAAACTATCTCCATCGCCTCCTGGAAGGCCCAGCCGTGGCTTGCCGGCGGCATGGCAGCCATTATGCTTCATGATGCCGATGATCGTCAGACGGAACAGCAGGTGCGCGAGCTTCTCAAAAAACTGGCTGCGGACGAGAACAACGGCATTGCGGCGATTTTGGATCGTGACGCAATCAAGGCGCGCGGAGGGTTTTCGGATGCAGCCTTTCTCGTCGTTCTGAAATCCGGCTATACGACGGGCTCCAGCACCAGCGGCAATATGGTCAATGAGACTCCGGACGAACGGGGCGGCCATGGATTCTCGCCCGAGTTTCCTGAAATGCGCGCGTCGTTCTTTATGGCGGGGGCTGGAATTGCGCATCATCGCGATCTTGGGGTGATCGATATGCGGCAGATTGCTCCAACGGTGGCGAAGATTCTGAATCTCCCCATGCCGTCTGCCAAGGCGGCGCCATTGGCCGTGCAACGATAAGGGCATGGTTTCGAATCGTTGACGTGAGTGCATCGGTTCCGGAGTATGCCCTCCCTGGTTTCTGCTCCAGGTCGGACCAGGCGGAATTGCCCCCCGCTCTCAGATACTCGTTTCGACCGGACCAGACAGCGACACTATGATGAGTAGAGCGCCCGGTCTCGATGCCCACCACCGACAACTCAACCCGCGCTCTGCCCACGCTGCACGAGTTCTTCGCGCCCGGCGGCATTCTGGCGCGCTCGCCGCTGCCTTATGAATACCGCCCCGGCCAACTCGAAATGGCCAAGGCCGTTGAGCGCGCGCTCACAGAACGCCGCCATTTGATCGTCGAGGCCGGCACGGGCACCGGTAAAACTCTCGCCTACCTGCTGCCCGCCCTGCGCACCGGTCAACGCATCATCATCTCCACGGGAACCAAGGCACTGCAGGACCAGCTCTACTTCCGCGACGTTCCCTTTCTCGAAACTCTGATCGGCAATCTGCACGTCTGCTACATGAAGGGCCGCGCCAACTACCTCTGCCGCCACAAGTTGCTCGCTCTGCGCAATCAGCCTATCCTTTCGGGCCTCGAAGAGATCGACCAGTACCGCCAGATCGCCGAGTGGGAGCAGACCACCGAGACCGGCGACCGGTCTGAGATTGCCGGCCTGCCCGAGTCGAGCGCGCTTTGGCAAAAGCTCGACGCGCGCGCGGAGGCCTGTCTGGGGACAACTTGCCCGGATTATCGCCGCTGTTTCATCACCGAGATGCGGCGCAAAGCTCTCGAATCCGACATTATTATTGTCAACCACCACCTGTTCTTCGCCGACCTTTCTGTGAAACGCGAGGCCGCCGGCGCTCTCGACGCAGGCATTCTGCCCGAGGCCGCCGCCGTGGTCTTCGACGAGGCTCATGAGTTGGAAGAGGTAGCTTCGAGTTACTTCGGCCTCTCGGTGAGTAACATCCGATTTGAGGAGTTAGCCCGCGATACGGACGTCCTCTTGCGCGGCAAGGAAGGCGCGGAGGGCCTGCCCGCCATTACGCAGCAATTGCGCGATCGCGCTCGCATGTTTTTTGCCGGACTGCCCATGGCCGGCGACGGCCGCCAGCCCTTCACGGAGCGCGAGGAATTCCTGGAAACTTCTGGAGACCTTTACATGGCGGTCCGCGCGACCTTGCAGCGGATGGAAGCCGAGATGGACGGGATGAGAAGCGTGGACGAAGCCCCAGGCCTGAGGAAGCGTGTAACCCGCTTGCGCTCTGAGCTTGAATTCCTGCTCGAATCGAGCGCCAGCAACATGGTCTATTGGATGGAGCGGCGGCTCTCTGCTGGAGTTTCGTCGGGAAGGTCCACCACACGCGGCGCATCGCGGACCACTTTCCTGCAAGCCACGCCCATCGATGTTTCCGAGTTACTCTCCGAGTTAGTCTTCGACCAGATTCCCACCGTCGTAATGACCTCGGCGACTCTCACCGTGCAGGGCGGCTTTGAGCATATCCGCAAACGCCTGGGCTTAAGCGAGGCACGCGAGTTAGTGGTGCCTTCGCATTTTCGCTACGATAAACAGGCGCTGCTCTATCTGCCGCCGGAGATGCCCGACCCGCGCGAACCTGATTTCCCCGAGGCCGCAGCGCGCTGCATCCAAAGAGTGCTGGAGATCACTCGCGGCCGCGCCTTTTGCCTTTTCACCAGTTATGCCCAGATGCGTGACTTATACGAGCGGCTGATGCCTGTGCTGGATTTCCCGATCCTGCTGCACGGTACGGCTCCGCGTAAGGCTCTTTTGGAGCAATTCCGCGAGACTCTCAACGCTGTCCTCTTCGGCACATCGAGCTTCTGGCAGGGTGTGGACGTGCAAGGCGAGGCGTTGAGCTGCGTCATCATCGACCGCCTGCCCTTTGCCGTGCCTAGCGATCCGGTCGTCGCGGCGCGCATGAGAGCTATCGAGGAGGCAGGCGGCAAGCCCTTCTTCGACTACCAGGTTCCGTCGGCGGTGCTAACTCTGAAGCAAGGCTTCGGCCGGCTCATTCGCTCGCTTGAAGACCGTGGCGTGTTGGTGCTGCTTGACCCGCGCGTTCGCACCAAGAGATACGGCCAAACCTTCCTCGCCAGCCTTCCGCCTTACCGCATGACGGCTACCATTACGGATGTGGAAGATTTTTTTGAAGCCGGAAAAGCGAGAGAACTGTAGAATCGAGCCTGTTCCGATGGGCTACCCATGTCGCGAAACTTCTACATTCTGGCAGGCACGCTGATCTTCTTCGCCCTACTCTCGGGCGGGATGTCAATGGCGCCATCGAGCCTGCAACCCGGCCTGCCGGCCAACGGTTCTCTCTGGCGAACGGTCGCACTGATTCTATTGCTGGTTGGACTTGGCGCCGCGCTGATCGGCGTGATGAGCCACCTCTTCGAGCAGGTCGACCGTCGCTGCGAAGAGGCGCGGCAGGAAGACAGGCGAAGGCGGCGCGACCCAAAGCCTTGAATCGGCACCAGCCATTAAAATGGAACTCGGGGCGCTTCCCCGCAAAGAATCGAGCTGAACCCAATGTATGAAGTCACCGTGGAGGCAGAATTTTCCTCCGGACACTACCTCCGCAACTACAAGGGCAAGTGCGAGAACCCGCACGGCCACAACTACAAGGTTTGCGTCACTTTGGCTGGAGAGGCGCTCGACGAGGCTGGCCTGCTGCTGGATTTCAAGCTGCTCAAGCAGGTGCTGCGCCCGGTGATCGAGCGCATCGACCACCGGATGCTCAACGAGCTTGAGCCTTTCATCGTGTTGAACCCCTCGGCAGAGAACATCGCCAAATACTTCTACGACCAGACTAACGAGCAGCTTGCCGCGATGACCGAAGGCCGCGTGCGCGTGAAGGATGCGACCATCTGGGAGACGGATACCACAACGGCTACTTACTACGAGTAGGCGCTGGGGATAGCTTAGTCCAGGCGGGGAAGGCTCAGTTCATCTGGCGGGACTTCGATTTGAGGTACTTTTCAAAGGGAATTTCAAAATAAAACAGCTCCCTGCCGTCGGCATCGCGCAGCTCGCGCAGGCGCAAGCTGGCGCCATCGAGCGGGTGGTCGAGGTCGGAGACGTCGTAAAAGAGAAAACCCGCGCGTGTCGAATGCGGCTCAACCACCAGCGCCTGATATTCGAAGGTGTCGAAATCCTGCTCGATCTCCTTGTCACCTGCCTTGGGCTTGGTCTTGATGCTGGGCAAAGGGGCCGGCAGCGGAATCTTGGTACCCTGGCGCTCCTTGCGAGTCATCAGCCTCTCCACATCCTCCGGCTCCGCAGCCTGAATCTTGTTGCCGTCCGCGGTGTAAAAGAGTATCCGCGCATCGCGCAGGCTGATGGGCCGATCGCCGTTATTGGTCACAATGAGCCGAACAGGCATGACACCATGGCTGAGATAATCGACGCGGAAGATGGCTGCCTTCTCGCGCGTATCGTAGGGCTCGACCGCGATGGCCACCTTTTCGTCTTCGTGCACCTCTACCGCCGCAAAGGCCGTGGCCGGCTGCACGGCGGGTGGAGTGTGATCGCTGGCCACTGCTGGCAGAGCTAGCCAAAACATTAAAGGCGGAATTGCACGCAGGATCCTCATCGTGCTCGACTGTATCATTTGAGATTGGACTGCGGAAAGGCGCGTTCCGTAACGCATGATTCTGTTTTTCTGGATCGCTTCGGAGTTTGTGACCGGGTCTGCTTTGGGTTTGTGACCAGATATTGAGCCGATTAGATTTGGGTGTCTGTGCTGGCGGTCACAGTGTGACCGGATTGTGTGACCGCGCAGCGGTCACACTAGGGCTTGGGGTTCTTTATCTATCCGGCCCGCGATGGGCGGCTGACCGAAGCGCCGCGCCTCCCCTCGCTGAATCAGCCGGGGTCCTATCGCGGGCCGGGCTGTTTATCTATGGTCGTTTGGTGTGGTGTATCTATCGGCTCGCTCGGCCCGGTGGCGCGGTTTGGCTTTTGGGGCTTTGCCCTGGGTCGCTTGCGGGACGAAACCACCGGGCCGACCGCGAGCGCAGCGATGCGGCGCGCGGGGGACGCGGGACCGGAGCGAAGCGGAGGCGCGAACCGTGAGCGAAGCGGGAGGGTAGCGCGCGTGGGCCGCGCGGCGAGCCGTTGGGACGCGGAGCGGCGCGCCTTGATGACGGTCTCGCGACCTGTCCCGGCGCGCCGCGTAGCGGGCCAACGTGACCGAGCGAAGCGAGCACCATGTATAGGCTCGGCCACGGCTGCGGAGCAGCCTTATCTATGGTTTTTTATTTTCGTTCGGCGCGCGCAGCACGCCTGCGCTTTGGCTGGCCCTGGCTTGGCTCTCCTGGCGGCTCTTGCTGCATGTGTGGCGGCGGGCGAAGTGCGCGAAGGTGCGCAGCCGACGCTGAGCCCGCCGCGGTTTCAGGCCGGGTCCGGGCGGGAGCCCGGATAGAGGCGCGCGAGCGCCGTGCCTGTCTCGCTACCTCCCGATGGTGCGGCCTGCGTCATGGTGAAAGAGCCGGTCTCGCTCGGCCTCTGTGATCGGCGCTCCTAGCATCTCTTTGCGCAGGGCTACGAGCCTTTGCACCAGGGGCGCGATGCTGCGGCCTACTTGGGCCGCGTCGCCTATCTGGCGTCCGAGGGCGGCAAATTCCGTGTTGCGATCGGCTGTCTGCTGCTCGTGCAACCGTTCCTGTCTTGCTTCCTCGACGTGCCTTTCTATGCTGCGGCCTTCGATGGCTGCGTCTGCTAACTCGCACGCGAGTGTTCCCCATCCTGCCTCTCGCGATGTTCTGAGGGCGGCGGCGTCTTTGCTTACATGCGACATGCTTTCGTTCCTCTCTCGATTGCCTGGGCGAGTGCTGCCGCGTCTGCGGCCTTGGCTCGCCTTGCCCGTGCAGCTGCGATGACGCGCGCCAGGGCGTTCATTGCTTGGGCTGCGGCGGCTCCGGTCAATGCGCTTACGAGTT
>JBEKOA010000204.1:0-6773 GCA_049522255.1 Occallatibacter sp. | reverse complement strand
ACTCTTTTTCATTGTGTTTTTCTTCTTGGTGCTGAAGTTGGTCTGCCAAACATGACCATAGTGTTCTACTCGCGAGTAAGTTCGACGCGCCGGTTGCGCGCGCGACCTTCAAGTGTGTCGTTGGTGTCTATGGAACCGGACGCACCGAAGCCGTTTGTGAAAAGGCGATCAGAAGCGATGTGATAGCGCGTAACCAGCGCCTGCTTCACCGCAGCAGCACGGCGTTTTGAAAGATCGAGGTTGTACGCGTCACCGCCGATGTTGTCGGTGTATCCGCTGACGGTCAGCTTCCATTTGGGGTTATCGGTCATCGCCTGCACGATCTGTGTGAGCACGGGCTCGGATTCAGGCTTGATGGTGTCCTTGTTGAAGTCGAAGTAAATGCCATAAGTGATTGCACGTTTCTGTTCGGTGAGTTGCTTTTCGACGAGGTTTGCCGGGTGCGGAACCTTGTACTCGATTTTCACAACTTCGATTCTGAAGTTTCCATCGTGAAGAACGGGGTCTTTCAGTTTCATCAGGAGCACCTGTGGATTTGAGGGATCTTCGATAACATAGAAATCGGCAGCGGTGTGAAATGGGCGGCTCTTCTTCGGCCTCGGATCTTTGCCGACGGAATCCATGATGCCTGCAAGATGAATTGCAGGCAGAGTGGCTGGTTGATCGTTCACGATCATGGGGTAGGAAACATCCTGCGGTTCAACGCGAGTAAGGAGACCCGACTCATAAATTGGCTTTTTATCGTTGACGTTGCCCGTGATATCGAGATAACGAAGGGTGGTCTTGCCGGAGTTCTTCACCTCGTCGAAGGATTGGCTCGACAAGCGGAGTCGAGTTACGCCGTGGATCAAGTGGAGCATGTACGTGCTCGTTACCGTCACATAGGTACCGGCAGAGGCAAGGTCGGCATTGCAGACGGTGTCCGTAAATATTGAGGATTTCCGTTCACCGCCGTCGTCGTCCTTGTATTCGCCGGTGGATTCGGTCTTTACGAATGAAGTCGGGGTTGTGGAATCCACGGAAATTTGGCTTTCGACATCGCCATTCTTGATTCCCCATGCCGTAGTAAGCACTGTTCCAGGCTGCAGCGGAATTAGAGCTGCGCTTTGGGACGGAAACGGAGCTGGTGAACAAGGATCTACCGGATCCTTGTCGGAAATGCTCTGTACCAGGTCTCCGTCATCATCTTCACCGCCGAGCATGTTGGTGAGGCTGCCAAGTAACCCCACTGCGTTGTCGGATGGGTTCGTGGCGGGCGCGCCAGGTTTTTCCTCGCTGGGATTTGCAGCCGGTGGAGCCGTGCTGTTTTTTTCTCCTGATCGATGATTGCACCTCCGTTTCGGACGCAGGCGGAACAACGGCTGTGCATAAAGTGAATGTAACTTATTTATTATCAATATTTTATGGCGGATACGACGGGAGTCGAACCCTACAACAGCACTGAAAACGCTCAAGTTACTGATACAGAGAGTGCCTGAAAAGTGCAGAATTCCACGATTGCCAGGTTTGCGTACAAATCGCGTACAAAGAATTTCAGGAACTCCCAGAACCCCAACAGTTGCATCTTCCGATCCATTCCGCGGACGATCTGAAGTATTCTCTGACCTCTATACATCAGTTCCCTCTGCAATGGCTGGAAATGGGCGATTCTTCATTTGTGTGGGCAGTATTGGAAAGCGTGCAACAGGCCTTGGCCAGAAAAGATGAAATGGGACAGGATTTGTTCCTTGGGTGGCATCGCCTCTTAACAAAATTTAACAGTTCATCGAAAGATGGAAATTCGGATGTCTACGGAATGGCGGAGAGGCGCGGTTTCATGGAACGTAAATATTTCAGAGCGACCCGACAGTCAGTTTGGAGCAACCGACGCCTTGATTGCCTCTGCCAGTTCTTTTGGGTGAAAGCCGAATGGACCGGGCTTGCTCTTGTATAAGACTCGGCCGCCCTTTCCAATCAGGTAAAGTCGATCGGGCCAGCCGGTGAACGCAGACTCGGCCTGATTATCGAAACCATCAATCATCGCCGGAAACCTGATGCCCAGCTTGCGCACGCACGCGCCAGCAACGTAAGCGCGTTCCGTCTCGTCTTTCGGGCTGCGGAAGAGGACGTTATCGCGCACGTTAGATTGCATCTGCCACACGTCGGTCGGATGCGCCTCAAGAATGTAGATGGCGTAAAAATCAATCTTGCCGCGGTACTGCTCAGCGAGTTTGTTCAGGGCGGGAACCTCCCGCCGAAAAGGCGGTCACGTGTAGCTCCCGAAGACCAAAACCACCGGCCGTTCGGCCCAAAGGGACGCCAGATCGGTCGGAGTGTGATCTTCCAGCTTTTTGACCGTGAGGCCCGGAGCGGTATCGCCTACGTTCAAGTGCCCATTACGCGCCCGCATCCAGAGGGTCTCGAAGGGAAGCACGAGGAAGGCGGCAGGCATGGGCATCTTCGCCATTACGTGGCCGAAGACCTCCGGCGACTGGTGCATGGACCAGTTCACGTAGCCGACCAGGCAAAGCCAACCGGCAAAACAGAGGGCCGCGATACTCCCGGTCCACCTACGTACGCGTTTGCTGATGGTGATCTTCACGAGTCTCCTACTTCGTCAGTCCATTCATTTCGAGGTAACCTTGCGAAGCGATTCCGAAGGCATCCGCCACTCGATTGAAGAATGCGAACATTGCGGTGACATAGACTGCCTCAGCTATCTGCGGCTCGGTCCAGCCAACATCCCGTAGCCTTTGCACATCATCATCGGTGGTGCGATATGCCGCTTCAGTCACCTTGGTTACGTAATCGAGCAGTGCCCGTTCAGCAGGACTCAAGCCCGCTTCATCCAGGTTGCCATTCGCGATGGCCTTTACCGTCTCATCTTCTGCTCCCTGAACACGCAGGAAGTATGCATGCGAGTCCAGTCAATAGGGGCACCGATTGAGCCAGGATACCCAGCTTGCAATCGCTTCCTTGGTTCTGCGGTCGAGGTGACCTTGGGAAAAATGGACCGTGTCACTGAATTGCATCACCTGCCGGAGAAAGTCGGGTCGGTGGCTAAAGCATTTCAATATGCCGGGCATTTGCTGACGGCCTGACTTGGCACGCCACTCGTCGTAGACCTTAGCGACTTCTCCCGTCGCGTTGCGATCTTCGATGAGCTTGATCTTGGTTTCGTTGTCAGGCATCGGCACCTGGCTCCTGCTCCGAAGTTGTTGGCAATATATCACAAGCTCAGGTCGAAACGCATCCACCGGTGGAATTAGAGAATCAAGCGCTGGTCGCCCTGGTTGCGCGTGATCCGCTGGCGGTCGAGGTACTCAAGCAGCGGAATCGCGTACTTTCGAGAGAGACCCGTTAACTGTTTGAAGCCGGCGACATCCATCAGCTTGCCGCGAAGCAGAGTGATCCTCGCGGAGAGTTGATTGAGCGCCTCGGAATGGATGAACAAGTTATCGTCTCCCATGCGCACAATGGTCTTGTCGCGTTGCAGCAGAGTGACCAGGCGGCGCATCTCTGCTTCATCGAGATTGAGCTTCCGAGCCAGTTCCATGACCGAGGGCGCGGCAAGCCCAGCCTCCCGAAGCGCACTTGCGACCGCTGCCAGCCGTTCGGTATCAGCACTTAAGAACTCGTCATCAACACTGTGGACTGAGACCATTTCGCCGCAAAGTCGGAACTTTTTCTCCCGTACCTGAGAACTCAAGACGTAGTCAAAGACTTCAGGGCCGAGGGCTGTCCGGCTGCGCAAGACCGAAGACTTCACTGCGATACCTGCTCCCAGAAAAGTCATGATGGCGCTGGCCGCAGTGAGGAAGTTCTCCCGGCTGAGAAGTAAGTTTTCGGATACGGCCAACAGCTCTCCGCATTGAAGTGCCGGGCCTGCGTAACCACGGATCGCATCCACAGTCAGACCTGTCTCGGCAGAGAGAGCATCGAGCGCGATGCCCATCGTCTTGCGCCGGGCCACTCGCAAGGAAATCTGTTGCGCTGGGCAGGCTGTTGTTAACTGGTCCAGCCATGCGACTGTGGCGGCCTTTCGCTGGCGAGCTTCCGGATGGGTGTCGAGGACACGCCCTCCTCCAATGGTGCCGGCAGGCGACGGCTGCCGGAGGACGAACCGGTCGCCCGGGACCAGCACGATCGGTTCGGCAAGCTTGATGCGCATCAGACGAACCGTTCCCGGCTGGACCGCCTCATATCCATAGAGAAATATGCTCGCCATGGTCTCCGAAGTGAAGGCGTGGAAGTGAATGTTTGCTCGGTGCTTCAATGCAGGGGCACCTTGAAGCAGATGTACCTCCGCGTCGATCGTATCCACAGGCGAGAGGGTTTTGGGAGAGACCAGCGTTTGACCTCGGTGAATCTCATTTGCATCGATACCGGAGAGATTTGCGGCAACCCGCGAGCCTGGCTCCACCGATTGTTGGGGCAACCCATGCGACTGCAAGCCACGCACGCGGACCGTCCGGCCCCCTGGTTCAAGATGCAGCGTTTGTCCGATGTGCATTGTTCCCGACATCAGTGTCCCGGTTACGACGGTGCCAAACCCTTTCATGACAAACGAGCGATCGAGTGGCATGCGCAGCAACGCGTCGGAGCTTCCGCGGTGAATGCGCACAGCAAGCTTCGCGAGTTCTGCGCGGACGGCGTCCGTACCTTCGCCGGTCGTTGCGCTCATGGGCAATACAGGGGCATGGTCCTTGCCGAGGAATGTCCCTTGCAGAAATCTCTCGATGGATTGAGTCACGTCGAGCAGTTGAGAGTCGCTGACGGCGTCGGCCTTGGTGATGACGGTCATGCCCTGCGAGATGCCGAGGAGTTCGCAGATGGCAAGATGTTCTACTGTCTGCGGCATGATTCCCTCGTTGGCCGCAACGACGAGCATGACCGCAGGGACGCAGCCTGCGCCGGCGAGCATGTTGCGAACGAAGAGGCTGTGACCGGGAACATCGACGAAGCTGATCCGAAGCGGCGATCCATCGGGTGCCTGCGTCTCGAAAGAAGCGAAACCAAGGTCGATGGTGATCCCGCGGCGTTTCTCTTCGGGTAACCTATCCGTGTCAATGCCGGTGAGAGCGCGGACCAGCGTCGTCTTGCCGTGATCGATATGGCCGGCGGTCCCGATGACGACAGATTTGGACAGATTCGTCATGCAAGAGATTCCATGTGAGCTGCCAATTCCGAATGCCGGGTTTAGAGACCGCTCAACAGCAATGCAAGGTCGGTGTCGAGATCTTGAGGTACAGTTCGCAGGTCCAGTAAAATCGTATCTTCCACAATGCGCCCGATGATAGGTGGTTCGAGTTTGCGAAGGGTTGCAAGCAGTTCCGCAGCCGTTAGAGAGACATGCCGCACTGATAGAGCCCAGCTTTCGAGCGAAGCCTTGGGTGCAGTTCCTCCTCCGATGAGACTGGCGACCGGAACCACATCGACAACCAGGTCAGTACATCCAACCTGGCCGGCGATCTGGCGGCACCGGCGCATGAGTTCCTCTGGAAGGACACTCAACATTCGCTGAACGGGAATGGTCGTTGTGTCTTCGGATAAATATTCCATGAGCGTCGCTTCAAGCGCAGCGTAAGTCAGCTTATCAACGCGAAAGGCTCTAAGGAGTTGGTTCTTTCGAATGCGTTCAATGAAGTCCTTCCTGCCAACAAGAATGCCGCACTGTGGTCCTCCGAGCAACTTGTCTCCGCTGGCTGCAATCAAGTCCACACCGCAAGCAAAGGACTGAAGCAAGCTGGATTCGTCGTTAATTCCGGAGCGCTCAAGCGATGAGATGAGGCCGGTTCCCTGATCCTCAAACAGTGCTATACCTGTGCGCTTTGACAGGGCAACCAGATCCTGCAATGAGGCGAGCTCGGAGAATCCTTCGATACTGAAGTTCGATTGATGCACGCGGAGCAAAAGGCCGGTCCCTGTGCCGATTGCGCGCTCGTAGTCAGCGAGACGGGTGCGGTTGGTGGTGCCAACCTCGCGCAACACCGCTCCGGACTTCTCCATGATCTCGGGAATGCGAAAACCTCCGCCGATCTCGACAAGTTCCCCGCGCGACACAATAACTTCGGACTTGTCGGCGAGCGAGTTCAGCGCAAGAAAAGTGGCGGCCGCGCAGTTATTAACGATGATGACGCCATTCCGCTCATGAGCTGATGGATCGGCGCTCGTCCCGTAGAGGACGCGCAGCACAAGGGACTCGACGTGCATGTCTCTCCGGCTACGCATACCGGATTCCAGATCCAGTTCGAGGTTGCAGTAGTCTTGTGCGACTTCAACGATATGACGAAGGGCCGCTTCGCTCAACGGCGCGCGACCGAGATTGGTGTGAAGAATAACGCCAGTTGCGTTGATCACCGGGCGAAGCGAGTAACGCCTTGCCAATGCGAGGCGATTGGCGATCATCTCAGGCAGCTGGTCGATCCTGGCTTGCAAGCTGGCTTCCGTATGTTGTCCGGAGACCACTTCAAGGCGCAAGTCCGCAACGGCATTGCGGGCTGAAGATACCACTGCATTGCGTGGATGTGTCTTGAAAAGCGACTGGCACGCCGGCGTCAAGAGAAGATCGCCAACAGACGGTAGCAATCGGAAAATCAGATGCCGTGCATCGTCCCCGATTTGTGATTCCAGCATTGTCATCGTTAGGAACTCCCACCGCAGCGCGTCATCATCGCAGGATGATGGCCGGCATGCCACTACCCGCGGTAAGAGGGTCCGAAACAAACCCGATAGTCGCCGCAGGAAGGCTGGCTTCCTGCATTTCTGCGAGCAACTCCGCTGCGTCTTCAGAA
>JBEKOA010000203.1:0-7322 GCA_049522255.1 Occallatibacter sp. | reverse complement strand
CCCTTGTATGCCGCCGCGTGCAATGGCGCATTTCCGTTTGCATCCCGGGCATTTACATCGGCCTTGGCGGCCAGCAGCAGCTGAGCCAGGTCCAGGCGATCGTAGCAAACAGCGGTTTGCAAAGGCGAGGTGCCATCGCGCGCCTCAATGTTGACATTGGCTCCATGCGCCAGAAGAACTTCCGCCACGTCCTTGTATCCCTTGTTAGCAGCCCAAAGCAGGGGAGTCCAACCGCTATTCTCGCTTGTATTGACGTCGGCTCCGTGGGCCAGCAGCAGTTCCACCACGTCCTTGTGGCCGTAGTAGGCTGCCGTGTTCAACGGCGCGTAGCCGTCGTCGTATTTGGCGTTGATGTCGGCGCCGTGCGCCAACAGCAGCTCCGCCATATCCTTGCTTCCCTGTTTAGCCGCCCAATGCAAGGGCGTCCATCCTCTGTTGTCCTTGCTGGCATCCATGCCGGTTCCGTTGAGAGGCAGCGATTCCAACAGCCAGAGCAGAACAGAGGGGGCCGGGCGAGCCTTGGCGTTCGCGTCGGCGCCATGCGCAGCAACTCCGCCACATCCATGCGATCGTTCTGAGCCGCCGAGTGCAAGGGCGTGTAACCTGCTTTGTTTTTGGCATTGACATCGGCTCCGTGAGCCAGCAGCAGTTCCGCCACGTCCTCGTGGCCGCCAAAAGCCGCCCAATGCAATGGAGCCGCGCCTTCGTCGACCCTGGTGTTGACATCGGCCTTGTTCGCCAACAGGAACTCCGCCACGTCCTTGTGACCATAGGCCGCGGCCCAGTGCAATGCCGTTGCACCGTTTTTGTTTTTGCTGAGAATCAGGTCGGGATGGGCCTTGAGCAACGCCCGAACCTTTGTAATGTCACCCTTGGCTGCCGCTCCTCGGAATTCGGTGCCCGTCGGGTCATTTCTGTGACAGGAGGAGGCGAGGCTGACCCAAGCCAGCGCGAGCAGCAACAGGACGGTACGGTGAATGGCTGCATGGTGACCGGGAAGGCGATGTACAGAGCGCATCTTTCTGGCTCCTCGAAACTCCCACCGAGTATATCCGACCTTGAGTCTGGTCGCATGCCGCTTTCCGGCCGAAACTGTTCTAATAAGGCTTGGAGCGAGCGATGCGCATGGCGATCATTGGCGGCGGAATAGCGGGCCTGGCGGCCGCCTATGAACTGGAGCAGGCGCGCAAGGCGGGCGCCGCGGTCGAATACACGCTCTTTGAGGCGCAGGAACGGCTGGGCGGCTGCCTCGCCTCGGAGATCGTGGACGGCGCGGTGCTGGAGTTCGGACCTGATTCTTTTCTGACCGAGAAGCCGGCTGCGGCCGAACTCTGCCGCGAACTGGGCCTTGGAGCCGAGCTGACGCCCTCGAACGACTCCCACCGCAAGACCTACATTGTGGTGCGCAACCGACTGGTGCCTTTGCCCGACGGGCTGATGTTTCTCGTGCCTACCAAGCTGATTCCGACAGCGCTGACGCGGCTTTTCAGCCTGCGGACCAAGTTTCGCATGGGGCTTGAGCTGCTGCTTCCGCCTTGCGGCAGAGATCAGGATGAGTCGGTGGCTGCGCTCGTCGAGCGCCACTTTGGCCGGGAGGTTGTGGAGCGGTTGGCCGACCCTCTGTTGTCTGGGATTTTTGGCGGAGACTCGACGCTGGCGAGCGCGCGTGCCGTGCTGCCGCGACTGGTGGAGATGGAAAACGAATACGGCTCGCTGACTCGCGGCATGCTGGCCGCGCACCGTAAGATGCGCGCCAGCGCCAGCGCGACAGCCAGGAAGAACGGCAAGCCTACCGGCGCTTCGATGCCCAGGTCGGCCTTCACCGCGCTGCGCGGCGGTATGCAGCAGTTGGTTGACGCGCTGACCGCGCGGCTTGATCAAGCGTCAGTGCGCCTCTCAACGCCCGTCAGCGGGATTGAACGGACGGACGGCGGCTGGAGAGTTGAGGCCGGCGACGCCACGAAGCATTACGATACGGTCATACTGGCGCTGCCCGCTTGGGCGGCGGGTGCACTGCTTGGCCGTGTGGACGCCGTGCTGGGCGAGGAGTTGAGCGCCATTCCCTACTCCTCGTCGATCACCGTCAATCTGATCTACGACGAATCTCAGCTGGGCCGCCTGCCGCAGGGATTCGGCTTCCTCGTTCCGGCCGTGGAGGGCCGCACGATGCTGGCGTGCACCTTTGTGCACCGGAAGTTTCTGGGCCGCACACCGCACGGCAAAGCGGTCTTCCGCGCTTTCCTGGGAGGCACAAAAGGCGAAGGCCTGCTGGCAAAGCAAGACGCCGAGCTGCTCGCCACCGTTCGACGGGAATTGAGCGAGATTCTCTCGGAAGCGATTTTCTCCCAGATGGAAGAACCGGAGCACGCGCAGGTATCGCGCTGGCGTCGATCGATGGCTCAGTATTCGGTCGGACACCAGGAGCGCAAGCAGCGCATTGCCGAGCGCGTTGCCGCTCTGACTGGTTTGCGCCTGGCGGGCAATGCGTATGACGGCATCGGCATCCCCGATTGCATTCGACTGGGACGGCAGGCGGCGAAGGAGCTTCTCGTGTCTCGCGTATAGCTATCTCGGCACAACCGGCAGAATCAGCGCGCTTGGATGCGCTGCGTCGTGAAGGATTGAGTTAGTCGCCCTCACAAATGTCGAGCTGGTACTCGCCGGCTTGCCGGTATTCAGATTGCGATCGAAGCGCGGAAAGTTGCTGCTGCTGACTTCAAGGCGGATTCGATGCCCCTTGAGAAAAACATTGCTCGTCGACCACAGATCGATCTTGTACTCGTAAACCTTGCCCGGAACGATTGGCTTTGGTTCAGCGGTCGTTGATTCTCGGTAACTTGCGCGCAAGATTCCCTCAGTAAGATTTTGTGCGAAGCCATTCGGCCATACATCGACTAACTTGGCGGTGAAATCCGTGTCTACGGCAGAAGAGCTGGCATATAAGTCAAGAGTTACAGGTCCTGTAACTTCCGTGTCGCTCTCCAAAGGAGGCGTGGAGTAGATCAGCACATCGGGCCGAGCCTCAACTTCCTTCTGGTCGCGCGGTCCCGGAGACAGATGCGCCGAATCGCAGCAAAGCGGTCCGCCAACGGTAGGCACGGGGTTGGCGGGGTCGTATACGAATTTGTCCTCTGTCTCCTTCGCCGCGGCAAGAGTCGCAAGCGCACCATCGCCTGAGGCACTGTTAGCCTTTCCAGCCGAGTGAAGGTAATAGCTTGTAGGTTTGGCACGCTCCAGAGGCCAGCTATCTTCATCGCGCCACTTATTCTCGCCCATCACAAAGATCCTGACCGGCTTGCCGCTGGCAAACATATTCTGCTTGCCGAGGAAGAGATAGTCGTACCAATCCAAAACGTAATCGTTCTCGTCAAATGCGGCGTCGGGGCCGAAATCAACCTCGCCAATCTTCTGGCTCCAGCCGGAGTGACCGCCGACAGCGACAACCAGCCGCTGCCCGTTGCGCGCCGCTTCATTGCCGGCGTGAGTCTTCAATCCCACGTAGTTGCGCAGCGAGCCGCCCTGGAAGATGTCGTACCAGGCGGCGATGGTCAGCGCGGGAACCTGAATCTTGTCGAAGTTCTCCTCAATAGACCATTGCTTCCAATAGCTGTCATAAGTGGGATGATCGAGCCAGTCAATAAAGTAGGACGCCTGTGAGCGGATCAGGTCCGCGCCGTCTTGAGCGGTTTTGATGTTGAAGAGTGGAAAGCTCTTGAGCGGCAGAACGGTGTCTCCGGCCAGCGCATTGGCGTGCTGGTTGATCCAACGGCCGTAGGTGTCTTGCGCCAGCCCAGAGGTCCATGATTCGTTGAACCATTGTTCGAAAGCTCCGCCCTGGTAGGTCCAGTTTTCGTGATAGTTTGAGGCTGTTACGATGGGGCAGATTCCCGCCAGATGGGGCGGATGGCCGATGGCCGCAAGCATCTGCGTGGCGCCGACGTATGAGCCGCTGAACATGCCAACCTTGCCATTGGAGTTGGGCAGCGCCGCCGCCCACTCGACAGCGTCATAGCCGTCATCGATCTCGTGCTTGAAGGGATACCACTCGCCCTCGGAGGCATACCGGCCGCGCACATCCTGCGAAACCGTCATGAAGCCACGCTTGGCGGCACGCCGGCCAAAGGCGGCAAAGTTATCCTTGTTATAAGGGGTGCGCACGAGCAGGACCGGATAACTGTCGTCGGCAAGTGGCCGGTAGATGTCGGCTCGCAGCGTCACGCCGTCGCGCGTCTTCATCGCCACGTTGCGCTCGATGACAGCGTCGGCATCGGTTTGCCCTTTGGCAGGAAGAGACGGCAGGAGAGTTACGGCGAAGGCAAGCAGGCAGAACGCATTTTTCAGCACGAAGTTTCCTCGATGGACAAAAGCCGAGTCCATTCTACCGGCTCCGCCTCTGGAGAAAAACACCCATGCTCAAGTGCGGTTACATGCCGCCTTTGCCCAGCAGGACTCCGATGCCATAGGTAACTGCGCCCTCCACGGCGCCGACCACGGTCATCTCCAGGCCGGAGGACCACCAGGAGCGGACGGTGATGAGCGATTTGGCCGCGCCGACGGCGAAGTGGGCTGCAAGCGAGATGACGGCGGCGGCGATGACTGCTTCAATGCCCTGCATGAAGAAGAAAGGGATGATGGGGATGGCTGCGCCGACAGCGGTTGAGAGCGCGCCGGAACCGGCCGACACAAGAGGGTTGGCCAGCGCCTCCTCTGAGGTTCCGAGCCGCTCGCCCGCCAGTACGCGGAGCAACTGCTCTGGGTCGCTGGCGATGTGGTTTACCATGTGGTGGGCGTCCTCCTCGGGCAGCCCCTTCACCTGGTAGTAAAGCGAGAGCAATTCGCGTGCCTCGGGACCGTTCATTCTGATGGCCTCGCGCTCACGTTCCAACTCGGCCAGATAGATCTCTCGTTCGCTCTTGGCGGCGAGATAAGCCCCGGAGCCCATCGAAAGCGCACTGGCGATAAGGCCGGATAGGCCGGCTAGCAGCACGTACTTGCTGTCGCCGGCAGTCGCGCCGCTGACGCCGCTGACGATGCCGAAGATGGCGCCCAGGCCGTCGTTGACGCCGTAGATGGCGTCGCCGATCCAGCTTCCGGGTTGTTTGCGGCCCTGGTTGCGCTTGGCCAGCATCTCATCGAGAACCGCCTGGGCATTGATCTTGTGCGCGCCGGCCGGAGCCTGTTAGTGGCCGCGCAAGAGCGAGCCGAGTTCCTTGTAGTGCTCCTTCTCGTCCTCGATGACGTGTTCGAGGATGGCGATGGACTCCTCGTCGCCCAGCGCTTTCAGTTGCTCACCATAGGCGGCGATAGCGCGGCTCTCCTCGATCTCCAGGCGGCGCAGAGCCATGCGGATGCCGCCGGCGCGGGTGGCCAGCGAGTGGGCGTCTCCGCTTGGGTTGCCGCGGTAGACGGGCCCGGTGCCCCCTAGCTCAATGATGCGGCCATGCCACAGCGAGGCGTGCTCCCACTCGGCGCCGGCCAGATGGCGGAGCACCTGGGCGCGCACCGGGTCGGTGTCCTGGTCGGCCAGGGCCAGGTAGGTGTGGTAGCCCTCCATCTCAGCCTGCCAGTCGCCCTCCAGTGCCGCCAAAACCTTTTTCAGCTTCGCGGGGCTCAACGTTGCATTGGCCATGATCGTCTCCTTGCTCTGTTCATTGAGGATAGCCGAATTAGGGGCTTGCGCGGCAAGGTTTGAACTCCGGACCGGGGACTCCCTTCCCTAGTCACGGGCTAAGCATATAGTGTTGTGTGCAGCGAAAAAACCGGGATTCCCGGCGTGCAAATCAACCCGCCGGCCACAAACAAGCCGGCTTTTGTCCTGCGCGCATTGCGTTCAGGAAGACGCAACAAGCCCTTACCGGGCGATCTCTTGAGGAAGCGGGGAAGAACAAACTATGGCTACGCGATCCACAACCCAGGCGGCTCCGAGCGCGCCAAACTATTTAGGCCCGTTCATTACGGTTGCCATCCTGTTTTTCATCTTCGGGTTTATCACCAACCTGAACATGGCCCTCGTGCCCCACCTGCGGTCGATCTTCGATCTGCCTTATAAGTGGGCCATGCTGGCGGAGTCGGCCTTCTTCCTGGCCTATTTCGTCTTCTCCTCGCCGACCTCGAAGCTGATCGAAATGATCGGATATAAGAAGACGATGGTGGTTTCGCTCTTCATTCAAGTTGTGGGCTGCCTGATGTTCGTTCCTGCCGCCAAGATGGTCAGCTTCCCACTCTTTCTCACGGCGGTTTTCGTCGTGGGAGCGGGCGTGACCGCCTTGCAGACAGCGGCCAATCCATATGTAGCGATTTTGGGACCGGAGAGCAGCGCGCCCGTCCGCCTGACGCTGGCGCAGGCCCTCAATTCGCTGGGCGGGACCATCGCCCCGCTGATCGCCGGCGCGTACATCCTCACCGACGCAGCCAAACAGGCTCCCAAGGCCGCCATTGCCGACACCGTTCGAATGCCTTACATACTCATAGCCGCCGGATTGCTGGTCCTGGGTATCATCGTGGCCTTCCTGCACCTGCCGCAGATCGAACAGGCGGAGGGCTCCGAGCCGGTCGGTAGTGGCGGCGCGGTGGCGAGCACCAGCATCTGGAGCTATCGGCACACGGTTCTCGGCGCCGCGGGTATCTTCTTCTACGTTGGCGTTGAGGTTGGCTTGGCTTCGATTGGAGTGAATTACTTCCTCACTCAAGGTTTGAACAGCGATAAAGTTGCCTCGTTCTTTGCCTCGCTTGGCTGGTTCGGCGCGTTAGTCACCCGCTTCTTTGGTCCGTGGACAAACGTCGGAATCGCTGCCATTCTCGTCTCTCTTTACTGGTTCGGAGCTCTGATTGGCCGCCTGCTCGGGTCCTGGGTGTTGACCAGGATCAAGTCGAACAGGCTACTGGGCACTTTCGGTTTCGCTGCGGCTTTGCTGCTCGTCGTCTCGATGGTTTCGAGTGGACAAATGGCGATCTGGACTGTAGTGCTCTGCGGCTTCTTCAACTCGATCATGTTCCCGAATATCTTTGCGCTGGCGATCAAGGGACTGGGACCGATGACCAGCAAGGGATCGGGGCTTATCATGACAGCGGTCGTTGGCGGAGCCATCGTTCCACCTCTGATCGGCGCGTTAGCCGACAAGGCTGGCATTCAGAACTCCTTCGTGATTCCAATCTTCTGCTACGTGTACATCGCCTACTACGGGCTATGGGGATCAAAAGCCTCGCGGACGGTCGCTGCGTAGTCTGGCTTGTTGTTGATTGAAGGCCCTTTGACTCAATGTCAAAGGGCCTTCGTGTCTAGTGGAGAGTGGTCCACCATTCAGGATTCCCACATTTCGCCG
>JBEKOA010000202.1:0-6790 GCA_049522255.1 Occallatibacter sp. | reverse complement strand
CAGCAAGCTCGAAACGGCCTTCCACAAGGCCGACCACTCCATCCAAAACATCATCCAACTGCTCGAAGCCGCCTGATTTTGTTGAAGTATTTCTGTTTATGAATGAAACGGTAAGAATCTAAGAGGCGCTGGCATCAACAGAGGTTTCCAGAAGAGATTTCGCCCCACTGCCAGGAGCCTCGCCCCATCATCCACCTTGCACGGGGGTCTCGGCACAGGCGGTCCAGGAGAAGCGGTTTCTTCCGGCTTGCTTGGCGTTGTAGAGTGCGCGATCGGCATGGAGCATCAGGTCGCCGCTGGTTCCCTTTTTTGCCGGCCATGCAGTCGCAACTCCCTGGCTGATGGTCATCTTGGATGAGATCGGCGAGCCGGGATTGGGGAGATCGAGCCGGTCAACCGCCATCTGAATCTGCTGCGCGATGACCATCGCACCTTCGGGGCCTGTCTCGGCGAGCACGAGAACGAATTCGTCGCCGCCATAGCGGGCGACCAGATCGGCGGGGCGGCGGGCGATCTGTTTCAGTTCGGCGGCAAAGGCGACGAGAGCGCGGTCGGCGGGCCCGTGGCCCAGAGTGTCGTTCAGCTCCTTGAAGTGATCGATGTCGATGAGCACGATGGAGATGGGCTTGTTGCTGCGCACGGCTCGATCCCACTCCAGCACCATTTGTTCGTCTAACCGGCGGCGATTGGCAACATCGGTGAGCGCATCGGTCATGGAGAGCTTTTCGAGTTCGGCGGTCCGCTCGCGAACGCGCTCCTCGAGGATCTCGATCATTTCGTCGCGCTGCGCCTTGATTCGCTTGCGCGCTGTGATGTCTTCAATGACCGCGATAAAGTAGTCGGGGCTTCCGTCGCTTTTGCGCACCAGGGAGACTGTGAGATTGGCCCAGACCACGCGTTTACCCTTGGTGTAATAGCGCTTTTCTACGGAATAGTTCGAGCGCTCACCGCTGAGCAGTTCTTGAATCAGCGCCTTGTCAGAGTGCAGATCGGCTGGATGGGTGAGATCGGAGAAAGTCATCCGAAGAAGCTCGTCTTTGGAATAACCGACGATCTCGCAGCAGCGAAGGTTCACATTCAGCCAGTTCCCTTCGGCGTCAACGTGGGCGATTCCAACGGCAGCCTGTTCGAAGGTGGCGCTGAATCGGGTTTCGCTTGCCGCCAGCGCTTCCACCCAGTCGGTGACCTCCATGTTCATGCCTAACATTCGGACGGATTGGTCGGGCAAGCGGACAAGCTGTCCGTATCCGAGGATCCAGAGAACCTGCCCATCGTTGGTGGAGACGCGGAAGTGCTCGCGAAAGCCCGGCACATTGCGAAGAGCGCTCTGCGTGGCCAGCCGGACCCTTTCCCGGTCGTCCGGATGCACGATCGCGAACCACGCTGCCGACGAGTTGATCTCGATTGCGGGATAGGCATAAACCTTCGGCTGTCCGGAGGTCCAGCGGAGTTCATCGGTGGAAGGATTCCATTCCCAAGTCGCGAGCTGCGAATACCCGAAGGCTGACGCCACGGCTTGAGGATCCAAAGAGAACATAAGACTCCAACGCTTCGTCGAAGGACGGAGATCTAATCTGCTTTTGTCTAGTGATGCTAGCAGGTCGCGGCCCCAGGGACAAAGTGAGCTGGCGGCTCGGAACCAACAAAGATATTGCTGGGGCCAGATGGGTTGGGCGAAGACAAATCTGGCCCCATGGGGTTTATTGAATTGACTTTAGATAGGCGACAACCTGCCAGCGTTGCGCTGGCGGCAGGCTCGACCATGAGGGCATGCCGTGCGACAGATCGCCCTGGCGCAGAAACCACTCGATATCGCCATCGCTGGCTGCGCGCAGCCTTTCGCTGCGCAATGAAGGCCGCTTGCGCCCGTCGCCCTGCGCATTGGCTTTGTGGCATTGCTGGCAATGCTCTTTATAGACCAGAGCTCCGGCCGCAGTGGCCTCCGGCTGGCCGGCGAGAGGATTGGCCTGCGCGTGATCCCTGGGGGGAACATGCTCCCATCTTTTGCTCGAAACGGCTGCAAACGCGAGAGTTGCACCGAGGGCAATGGCCAGGATTCCAGCAGCGATGCGCATCATTCCCTACCTCCTTTTGTTCCTTGGAACCAGTTGCCAAATTGCTCGAATTCATAGGCCAGACCCACGCGGTAGACCCTGGCGAGGCTTGTCTCGGTGAGGCCGAAGCCGGGCGAAAAACTGAGTCGCACACCTTTGGGCAGTTGCCAGCCGATCAGCGGTGCAAGATAGTGCGAGGTGTCGCGCATGGTCAGCGAAAAGGTGTCGCCCAGGCCGCCGTAGCCCTCCACGCCGGCGATGAACTTCTCCGCGCAAAAGGTGCATTCCCGGCTGCTGGCCGCGCTGCGCAAGGGGCGGGCGACGCCCACCGCATAGCCGAACTCCCACGGGGCATGGCTCAGGTCTTTCTCCGAGATGAAGTTTTCGCTGATGTTCCATGCCTTGAGGTTCGAGGAGAGGATCAGTTTCAGCTCCGCTTCATGCTGGTGCTCGCGGCGAGATTGACCGTTGGATTCAGCCAGACCGGCCTGGCCGTCGTGGCCCGTCACCTCAAGGATCGTCTTGTCGGCGCCCGATGTGTTTTCGTATTCGATATAAAGCACAGGATTGATTGCGTGCTCCCGCATCAGGGGCCGAAGGCGATTCTCCACCCGGAAGCCGGTAAAGAGCGTCGAATCCTGGGGTGTGGTTTGCCCGTCGAGGTAGAGTTCGGTCGTCCACCAGGCGCGCGTGCCATATTCCAGTTCCATGGCCGTGGCTCCATAGTGGTCGCCTCCGGCGGGCCTGGCCAAGGCTGTTTTTGTCTCGATCTCCAGGTTGCCGGGCTCCTCAAGATCGTGAGAGTAGGTTACGAAGTAGGGCTTCTCCTGCGCCCTGCCGACGGTGGGAATCAAGAATGGAAGGCAGAGAGCCAGCGCAATTCTATGGGCGAGCGCCTTCCTGAACAATCGAAAGAGCAAGTGGGGGTCCTCCAAAGAAATACGACCAAAATGGTCGTGTATTTGATATAAGACTAAATTAGTCCTGTTTGAAAGACAAGAGTCTTTGAATCATTTTGAAGATCTTAACTTGCTTTATGTAGATGTAATCAAGAAATCTTGACAGCAAGTCACTCAATATGGCATTCTTGGAGAGTCGGAAATTCTATTGATCAGGCAGGAAACCAACCCATGGCAAAAATCATCGGCATCGATCTCGGCACTACCAACTCGTGCGTCGCAGTCCTTGAGGGCGGCGAACCGAAAGTCATTCCAAATGAAGAAGGTGCGCGCACTACGCCTTCTGTTGTCGGCTTCTCGAAGAGCGGCGAACGGCTGGTAGGCCAGGTGGCCAAGCGCCAGGCCATCACCAATCCTGAGAACACGATCTTCTCCATCAAGCGCTTCATGGGCCGCCGTTACAACGAAGTGAGCGACGAGATGAAGATGGTGCCTTTCAAGGTGATTTCGCAGGGCGATCACGTGGGCATCGTTGCCCAGGGCAAGGAGTACACCCCGCCCGAGATTTCGGCCATGATCCTGCAAAAGCTCAAAAAGTCCGCCGAGGCCTATCTGGGCGAGACGGTGACCGAGGCGGTCATTACCGTTCCGGCCTATTTCAACGACGCGCAGCGCCAGGCGACAAAGGACGCCGGCAAGATCGCCGGGCTGGACGTAAAGCGCATCGTCAACGAGCCGACCGCGGCCGCGTTGGCCTATGGGCTTGATAAGAAGAAGGACGAGACGATTGCCGTGTATGACTTCGGCGGCGGCACGTTCGACATCTCCATCCTGGAAGTGGGCGAGGGCGTCATTGAGGTCAAGTCAACCAATGGCGACACCCACCTTGGCGGCGACAACCTCGACCAGAGAATTGTCGATTGGCTCATTGCCGAGTTCAAACAGGAGCAGGGTCTCGATCTGGGCTCGAAGGGCAACGAGATGGCTTTGCAGCGGCTCAAGGACGCCGCCGAAAAGGCCAAGATCGAGCTCTCGACAACCATCGAGACCGAGATCAACCTGCCCTTTGTCACTGCGGATGCCACCGGCCCGAAGCACCTGGTTCGCAAGCTGACCCGCGCCAAGCTGGAGCAACTGGTCGAAGACCTGCTCTTCCGTTCGCTCGAGCCGTGCAAAAAAGCGATCGCCGACGCCGGCATCACCGTGGACAAGATCGACGAGGTGGTGCTTGTGGGCGGCCAGACGCGCATGCCAAAGATCCAGGCGATCGTCAAGGAACTCTTCGGCCGTGAGCCGCATCGCGGTGTGAACCCCGATGAGGTTGTAGCGATTGGCGCGGCTGTGCAGGCGGGCGTGTTGGCCGGCGAGGTCAAGGACCTGCTGCTGCTCGATGTGACGCCGCTGACCCTGTCGATCGAAACACTGGGCGGCGTGGCGACTTCGATGATTCCGCGCAATACGACGATCCCGACCAAGAAGACCGAGACCTTTTCGACTGCGGCCGATTCGCAGACCGAGGTCGAGGTGCACGTGCTGCAAGGCGAACGGCCGATGGCGGCACAGAACCGCACGCTGGGCAAGTTCAAGCTGGGCGGAATCATGCCTGCGCCGAGAGGCGTGCCGCAGATCGAGGTGACATTCGACATCGACGCCAATGGAATCTTGAATGTGACGGCCAAGGACAACGCCACGGGCAAGGACACGCGCATCACGATTACATCGAGTTCCGGTCTCTCGAAGGACGAGGTCGAGAAGATGGCCAAGGAGGCCGAGGCGCATGCAAGCGAGGACAAAGAAAAGCGCGACGAGATTGATGCGCGCAACTCGCTCGACGGCATGGTCTATAACATCGACAAGATGCTCAAGGACTCCGGCGACAAGATCTCGGGCGCGGAAGCGGCTCCGGTGAAGGCCGAGGTCGAGGCGGTGCTGGCCGAGAGCAAGAAGCTGCTCGAAGGCACGCCGACTTCGAAGGAGCTGAAGGACCAGCACGAGAAGCTCACCCATGCCTCGCACAAGCTCGCAGAGATCGTCTACAAGGCGACGGCGGCGCAGGCCGTGCCGGGCGGTCCGGGGGCTGTAGGGCCGGAGCCAGCGGCTGAAGCCAAGAAGGACGAAGGCGTGATCGACGCCGAGTACGTCGATGTGGAAGACAAGAAGTAGCATTTGCCATGCAGGCAGCCCCGCCTTGCGGCGGAAAACTCGGGGTGGGCGATGGAAGTCGCCCACCCCACTTTTATTTATCGAACATTATTTCCTGAAAGGCGTGTTCCCCAAGGCGAAAATGACATTGATCGTTGTCATTACCTCCACTGGTTCGCCGTTTAGAAGGTACGGCCTGTAGACCCACTTTTTGACAGCATCAAGGGAAGCTTGCTGAAACTCGGCTGGGCCGCTGATAACGTGTAGGTCCTCAATGTGGCCTGCTTTGCTGATCTTGGCTTGTAGGATGACTGTGCCTTGGATGCCTGCTGATTTTGCATAGAGCGGATATTCAGGTTGGACCCCTTTGAGAAGCATTCCAGTCATAATACCTGGCGCGATTGTAATGCTGTTCTGTGCAGGTACAGAGCCAGGACGCGGAGTGAAATCTTCCATTCGAACCGCGCCTATGTCCTCCAGGATTTCAAGACTCGCCTTCATCCGCGGTTTTCCGTTACGTAAGAATTGCAGTTCATGAGTAATCGATCTTCCCTCAAACGGCTTCGGATCATTGCGCAGTACTTGATCTCTAAAATCGCTTGAAACCACAATGCGCAGACTCTGGAATTCTGGGCTCATGCAAAAAAACTCGTTGAAGAAATCCAGCGGCATTGTTTGAGGTAGATAATTCGCTCTGACGCATTTCAATTTAAGAGTGCCCGATTGAAGATCCTTAGAAGTAAATTCAAATTTTCGAAGCTCACTTTCCGCAGGTAAAGGGGAGACAAATTGAGTTCGAATCGAGGACAGAAAGGGGGTCCGAAACGAGGACAGAAGCGAAATCTTGCTTTCCAGTGCCGCAGGTAAGGTCTTTCTATCGGTCTCAAAAGCGCCATGACTGTCGATTGTCTCTGTCCAAGTTGCCTCGCCCAAAGTTAAAACCTGTTTGTCCAGCTTCTCTCCCGCCCACGACTCTTCAAAAGTGCCGCGGTCGGATTCCTTGCCGTTGTCGTCGTAGAGAGTGTAGCTGGCCTTCAGATGCCAGGGCTTCATGTCGTCGCCGGTGAGGCCATTGATCTTGGCGGCTAGCAGGATCAGTTCCTTTGGATCGCTCGGCATGGTTGCGGCGGGAGCGTCTTTAGCAACGGTCGCGGCTGGGGTTGCATTTTGTGCCAAGCCCGGCAGGTGGGTGATGACGAGAGCAATGAGGCAGACTAGGCCGATGCGCCAAGAGAGTGGCTTCACGAAGATCGTTTTTCGCATACCGGCATGATAAACCCGGTGCCCATATTCGGCGCTTCGAGATCGTTGCTTTATAGCTATAAGGGACCCAAAGACGATAGTTGTAGATATCCCACCTTAGGCGCAACAACAAAGACGCGCCGAAGGTGGGGCACCCTGGTCTGGGGAAAGATCAGGAACAAAAGCAATCGCAGGTCTTTCGACTCCGTTTGGCGCAGAGTGCGCGCCAAACTCCGCTCAGGATGACAATTATATCATAAATGATTATAAATAAACAACATATTGTGTTATGATGTTCCATACAAAGCCTGCACAACTACGAAGAATCAATGACTTGCACGGAAAATCTGCACGGAAACTGCACAGAACGGAATAAACAGCAGGAGGCAACATGGCGTTTCTTACCGAGAAAGAGGAACTGAAACCCGGCCTGATTCTCTTCCGGCGCGGCGA
>JBEKOA010000201.1:0-6872 GCA_049522255.1 Occallatibacter sp. | reverse complement strand
TGACGGCGCGAGAGATCGCGCATTGTAGCCAGCACGCGCCATCCACGCCGCGCCAGAGTGACGGCAGTCAGCAGCCCAAAGCCGCTGGATGCGCCGGTGATGAGTGCGGTGCGTGTTGTGTCTTGATTGCGTTTCTGCATGACGCCCTAGCTGATGCCGAAAACAGCATTGTGAGTAGAGCAGCTATTAAGGAACAGTCAGATGTTGGATCATTCCCGCTGCTTCAGCTCTATTCCGTCGATGCCAGATTTCCACTCGCTATCGATGAACGTTTCTATTGCAGTATCCGCTTCATTGAAGGTCTCAACACGACGTTCTGCCATCGCGAACGGATCCCATGGGTAGGCCCGCTCCCATGTGATTTGCACTCCCGATGAGATTTGGACAAGAGTAGCGCCTTCATAGACGCTCTTTGCTCCACGGTGATCCGGAAAAACTCCATTCAGGCATAGTAGCAACTTCACCATTTCTGAAACTTCCTGCCTGCTAACTACCCCGAGAGCTTGCCTCTCAGAGACATCAACGTGGCGATTCACTACGAGCTTCTTCAGGAGTTCTGCTCTTTCGCCCATCTTTTCACCTTCTCGATTAGAAGCTCTTGCGGCGTTACCTTTTTGCTTTCAGCCCCAGCGGGTTCTTGGCTCAGATCAGTTCCACGCCCCACAGATCATGCAGGTGCAGCACGCCTTCGACGATCCCCTCGGCGTCGACCACGACCAGCGAGGTGATCTTCCGCTCCTCGAGAATCGCCAGCGCCGTCGCGGCCAGCTCTCCCACTGCAATCGTCCGCGGATGCGCATTCATCGCCTCGCCCGCCGTTCGGCAGAGCGCCGCGCCGCCCTCGCGCTCCAACAGTCTTCGCAGATCGCCGTCGCTGATTACGCCTTGCAACAGGCCCTGTTCTTGTACCGTCGTGATGCCCAGCTTTTTCGACGACATCTCGTAGATCACGTCGCTCATCGGCGTCGCCATCGTCACCACCGGCACAGCTTCGCCCGCGTGCATCAGGTCGCGCACCTTGGCCAGCCGCTTGCCCAGCTTGCCGCCGGGATGCAGTTCGGCAAAATCCTCGGCCTTGAATCCTTTGCGCAGGCTGACCGCGATGGCCAGCGCGTCGCCCAGCGCCAGCATGGTGGTTGTCGAAGCCGTCGGCGCCAGATTCAGCCCGCAGGCCTCGCGCTCCACGCAGCAATCGAGAGCCACATCGCTCGCCCCGGCCAGCGTCGAATCCACTCTGCACGTGAAGCTCACCAGCGCGCCGCCCTTGCGCTTGAGCATCGCTAGCAGCCGCAGAATCTCCTCCGTCTCACCGCTCGCCGAGAGCGCGATAACCACGTCGCCCGCCATCAGCACGCCCAGGTCGCCGTGCACAGCCTCGGCCGGATGCAAAAACAGCGCGGGCGAGCCGGTCGAGCTAAGCGTGGCGGCGATCTTCTGCGCGATGATTCCGCTCTTGCCCATGCCGGTGACGACAACCCTGCCCCGCTCCTCGCCGCAGTGCAAGATCAGCTCGACGGCACGATCAAATGCCGCCGCCATGGGCCCTTCCAGGCGCGTGGCCAGAGCCTCAAGAGCCGCAGCCTCGGTGCGAACCAAAGCCGCCGGTTCGGGGACGCGGCCACCAATAGATCTACGCTCTTTATCTTTGCTCATCGGTTATTGATGGTATCAGTTCCATCTCTTGCGTTTTACCCATAGTAGCCGTCCCACTCATCGCCAGCGGCCGCGAAAGGGGCAGCTAGCACCACCGAAGGCGGTCGTACAATAGCGATGAGAGGTCTTATTCCCCGTGAAGCGCAACGCTTTAGTCATCTCTGCCGTTCTGTTTATCCTGGCCGGCTTTACCTGGGCTGGATGGGCCAACTTCGAGTATCGGAAGCAAGCTTCCGAGCGCCTGCTTGCCTCCGTCGCGAAGGGCGAATTCGTAACCGACCCCAGCAGCGGCGAGCCCCAATATGTCTCCCCCCTCCAGGGAAAACCCGCTCCCGAGTTCACTCTCGAAGACCTCAACGGAAAGAAACTCTCGCTGTCGAACTACAAGGGCAAGGCTCTGCTAATCAACTTCTGGGCCACCTGGTGCGCTCCGTGCAAGATCGAAACCCCCTGGCTGGTCGAGCTCCGCAACCAGTACGCCGCGCAAGGCTTTGAAATCCTGGGCATCTCCATGGACGACATCGACCGCGACGCCCCGGAAAAGCTGAGCGGCGAAAAGAAGGAGATCGCGCGCTTTGTCCAGCAACAACAGATGCCTTACCCCGTGCTGATCGACGGTGACTCGATCAGCAAGCCCTATGGTGGCCTGGACGATCTGCCCACATCATTTTTCATCGACCGCAACGGAACCGTCGTAGCCGCCCAACTAGGCCTAACCTCCAAGGACGAAATTGAGGCGAAGATCAAGAAGGCCCTGGGGGAGCGAAAGTGAGCGAGTCAGCAGTCCGGATTGCTGCAAGCGTGACATTCTTCCTGGCGGTCTTCGTGGTCCAGGCTGGCGCGCAGAACACTGCCACCGATCTCACCGCTCGCTCCGCCTCAAAGCCCCCAGCTGTGCAATACCTCTACCCGGAGCAGATCACCCTCCCCGCCGGCAAGCCAACCACAATCGCGCTCCACTTTCGCATCGCGCCGGGCCTGCATATCAACTCCCACAACCCCAGTGAAGAGGAGCTCATTCCCACCACCCTCTCGATTCCGGACGGCTTCGGGGTGAGTCTCGACCATGCCGTTTATCCGCCCGGCGCAGACTTCACCTTGCCTCTCGACCCCAATGCCAAACTCAGCGTCTACACTGGCGAATTCACCATCCAGGCGCGCCTCGTCGCCACGGCCGGCAATCATCTGGTCGAGGCCAGGCTTCGCTACCAGGCCTGCGACAACAACGCCTGCATGCCGCCCAAAACCATTACGGCGGCGATCGATGTCATCGGTAACTAAGCTTATTCGTTTTAGTACCACGATCCTTGAAACTTGCGCATTACTTACCCCGTCCTGATATGGTGTTGCGCGGGGGCATTTTCGATGCGGATCGGAGTTCGAACGGTGTGCGCCTTAGCCATTGCGGTTTTGGCGGTCGGGCTGCCGAGCCGGCTTCATGCAGATTCCCCGGTCGTAGTGACCGAACAGGGCAAGGTGCGCGGCAAGACCATCAATGAAGGCAAAGTCAAGGCGTTTCTCGGCGTTCCCTACGCAGCTCCGCCCGTTGGCGACCTGCGCTGGAGGCCGCCTCAGCCCCCGGCCAAATGGAAGGGCGAGCGCGACGCAACCGAGTTTGGAGCCCATTGCGCTCAGGGCAACGTCTACGACGATATGCAGTTTCTCGACCCGGGAGAGAGCGAGGATTGCCTCTTCCTGAATGTCTACACGCCCGCCAGCGCCAAAGCCCACGGCAAGCTCCCGGTCATGTTCTGGATTCACGGCGGAGGTTACAGGGCAGGAGCAAGCTCTGAACCACGCCATGGCGGAGACTTTCTCCCTCTCAAGGGCGTTATCCTGGTCACCATCAACTACCGCCTCGGCGTCTTCGGCTTTCTGGCCACTACCGACCTGGGTCGAGAGGCCACCGGCGCGGCCGGCAACTACGGTCTGCTCGACATGGTGGCCGCGCTTCGCTGGGTCAATGCCAACATCGAAGAATTCGGCGGCAATCCTGACAATGTCACCATCTTCGGTGAGAGTGCCGGCTCCTTTGCGGTGAGCACTCTGATGGCCTCTCCAATGGCGCGTGGACTCTTTCACAAGGCCATCGGCGAAAGCGGCGCAGCCTTCGCAGGCGCACCGCCAGCCAGCCCCGAGGTACCGGCGGAAGAGAAAGGCGATGCCTGGGTGGCATCGCTTGGCGTCGCCTCCACTCAGGAGCTGCGCACCTGGTCCACCGACAAGATATTGGATGCCGCCAAAGATAAGAAATTCAGTGGCATTCCGCCTTATGTCGATGGCAAGGCGATTACCGAACCGGTCGAGGGGACCTTTGCTGCCGGAAAGCAGGCGAACGTGCCGTTGCTCGCAGGCTGGAATCGCGACGAGTCCCCCTTCCTGAGCGCCGACATGACGGCAAAGAAGTGGCAGGACTATGCAGCCAAACACTTTACCGACCGTGCCGCGGAATTCCTGAAGCTCTATCCCGGCGACACGGATGAGCAGGCAACCCGGTCGTCGATCGACTATGCCAGCGACTCCTTTATCGCCTTCTCCACGTGGAGCTGGATCGAGGCGCACAGGGAGACAGGAACTTCGCCGGTTTACCGCTACCACTTTGAATTGCCCGCCCTGCCCAGCAAGTACCACCGCGGCACATTCGCCTTCCACTCGGACGAAATTGAATACGTTTTCGGCACCCTCGACACCCGTCCCGGCGAGACCATCCGGCCTGAGGACCGAATACTGAGCGACCAGATGATGAGGTACTGGACCAACTTCGCCAAGACCGGCAACCCGAACGGGAAGGGCCTGCCCGAGTGGCCGGCGTATGACAAGGCTGACCGGCTCATTCACCTCGACAGCATCATCAATTCAGGCCCGGATACGCTTCGCCCGCGCTACGAGTTCCTGATGAAGGGAATGCCGCCGCTTTAGCCCTCGTTTCGTCGGGAGGTTGTTAGACGAGCGTCCTCCCGGCCGATGCAATCCGTTCCGCCATTCCGAAAAAGGACCGTCTTTCCTATGAGAATTCACTGTGCAATCCTGGCAGCGTCGATTGTGCTGACCGTTGCGGCAAGCGCCCAACCGTCTCCGCAGGTGGTTCCTCTTTGGGATAAAGGTGCGCCCGGGTTTGAGAATCGCAAAGACGAGCCGGAGCAGGCCCAGGACTATTGGGTCCGCAACGTCAACAATCCCTCGATTACGGTGTTTTTGCCCCCAAAAGATAAGGCCACAGGAGCGGCGGTGGTGATCGCTCCCGGCGGCGGTTTTCGCGAGCTGGTCTTCAACGCTGAGGGCAAGCAGGCGGCGGAGTTCCTGAACAGCATCGGCGTGGCCGCCTTCGCACTGAAGTATCGCCTGCCGAATGAGAAAGACTCTCCGTACACGATGGAGAACGTGCGCCAGGATGCCTATCGGGCCATGAGGCTTGTGCGCAGCCGCGCCGCAGAGTGGAATATCGATCCGCACCGTGTCGGAATGCTCGGCTTTTCCGCTGGCGGCGCGGTGATTTCGCTTGTCGCCTATGCGCCGGGCGATGGCGATCCGGCCGCTGCCGACCCGATTGATCGGCTGAATGGCAAACCGGACTTCCAGATGCTGGTCTATCCAGGCGGCCAAGCACCCGATACCATTCCATCCGACGCGCCCCCGGCCTTTCTGCTGGTTGCGAACGATGACGACTACAGATGCGACAAAGTCACCCTCGATCTTTATCAGAAGATGCGCGCCGCTAACGTTCCCGTCGAGGCAATTTTCCTGGCCAAAGGCAGACATGCCTTCAACATGGGTGATCGTTCAAGCCTGGTAACTGTCAAGACATGGCCCCAGCGCATGGCCGACTGGTTGAGCGACAGCGGCTTTCTCAGGCCGGCAAGCAAAGTCGAAGCTCCACAAAAACCTTAGAGCTTAACCGCAAATCGGTAGCGCCGAACTCTAGGTCGGCTGTTCTGTGGGTCTCCAGACCCATGAGCGATGTGTGGTTGCATGGACGCCGCCAGTACAGCCGGTCTGGGGACCGGCGCCACATTTTTCCTTAAATTGCGGATAAGCTTTTAGAGACCGTTTCGCAAGTGTTCTTTAGAGTCGCCGGCAACAGTGCTGTTTACGAGTAGCCGACAAACCACCCCGATCATACTTTCTTACGTATCAATATGCGACTGATGCGCCAAGATCGCATTTTGCGTGGGGCGGAATCCAAGCGAAACCCATTAGCCAAGTGTTCCGTTGCTGAATCATGGCCCCAGTGCTAAGGCCATCGGCAGGAATGAGCAGGGCGGGTCAGATTTCGGTATCAGCGTCCGCTGGCACTGTGACACTTGTGAAAGTGTACTCATCGTTTCCCAAAGGTCCTCACCTCTCTCTTACGATTAGCCCGTGATGAATGCGAGGTGACGCCGTGAAAATCAAGTCTCTTGAGAAAGTGCTGTGCGTTGTATTGCTATCGATATTCGCAGCACATGATGTCAGTCGCGCCGAAGAGCCGGTCAGCGAAGAGTCATCGGCGCAAACGCTGTTCGGGTATAACAGTTCATTTCGGGCTCGTCTTCATGACTCACTCGTCGGAAACTCGGTAATGCCCCCCGACGTGCCAGTCGAACTGACCCCAGTCGACCCATCTGCGTTGGCGCACGCGACCATAAATTCGACTGTGACCTTTCGGGTCGTCCGCACCGTTGTTGTGGGACAGTACGCATACGCGTACGGAGGAACACTGATCGAGGCGAAAGTGAATCGGATTCGCGAAGGTAAGCTCCAAATTCGCCACGGAATAATGGAGCCACGTGTGATGGAGATTACTGTAGCGGGGCTATTGGGAACCAGCCCGCCACCGGCCCCAGACTCTCTCAAGCTGAGATTGGAGAGTTCCCCCAGGAGCCGCTCGAGCCGAACGGCAACGCAACTCATCACCTTGCCGCTGACCTTGCCCCTGAAAGCTACTCACATAGTCGTCTTGGTTCCAGAGTATGCCCTACTCTGGATCGTCTGCAGCACTCAAGGTTGTGACCTTTAGCCATCGAGCCACGATCCAGCCGCCGAGAACCAGTACGCCTATAATCGCACGCAGTTGGCGTGTAACCGGCTAACCGGAAACTATGCCAAAAGCAAAGAGTAAGCTTACTGATTCACTCCCGCAGCCTCGGCAAACCCGGCCGAGACAGCCGGAGGAATCGTGCTCGCCGGAGGCGGCGCGGCAAACGAGGATGCTTTGGCGTTGATCGCGTTCGAGTAATCGG
>JBEKOA010000200.1:0-8336 GCA_049522255.1 Occallatibacter sp. | reverse complement strand
CTCGCTATCGCCGGTCTGCCCCCGCTCCCAGCCCCACAACCCAGACCTGCTGTCAAACGCAAGCACCCTCATCGCCGTCACTAGACCAAGTCAGTTGCGAATCCATCTTCCAATTCCCCCAGGGACCCTGATCTATCTCCATTCGTTGTCCAAGCCGAAGGGGCAGGGCAAACGCACCATAGCAGTAATATGCAGCGGCGAGTGGAACGATTGAACTTGGGATATGGAGAGTCCCCTCAAGCAGTTTGCCGAATTGCAGGATCCTCGTTTGCCGCGCACGCGGCGTCATTTGTTGGCTGACATTCTGGTGATCGCCATCGCGGCCATCTTGAGCGGTGCCGAGGGATGGGACGATATGGAGCGCTACGGCAAGGCCAAGCGGGATTGGCTGAAGAGCTTTCTGGCTTTGCCGTTTGGTATTCCTTCGCACGATACGTTCAACCGCGTTTTTCAGGCTTTGGACCCAGCCGAGCTAGAAAAGCAGTTTCTGGACTGGGTGAATGCGATCGCCCGGCGCACCCAGGGCGAGGTGGTGGCCATCGACGGCAAGAGCTTGCGCGGAACCGGCACGGGTGAGGGCAAGCCGCTGGTCCATATGGTCTCGGCCTGGGCCAGCGCCAACAATCTGGTACTCGGCCAGCGCAAAACCGACGCCAAGTCGAATGAAATCACGGCCATTCCTGAACTGTTGCGCGTGTTGGAGCTGAGTGGCACTACAGTGACCATCGATGCCATGGGCTGTCAGAAGAACATCGCTGCCCAGATCGTCGAACAGAAGGCCGACTATATCTTGGCGGTCAAAGAGAACCAACCATCGCTTCTGGCCGACATCAAGGATTCTTTTCAAATGCTGGGCCCTGCCAGCGTCGATGAGCAGATCGACTGCGGACATGGGCGCGTGGAAACCCGCCGCTGTGCTATCGTGACCGATCTGAGCCTGCTGGACAACACGCAGAACTGGGCCGGCCTGCGCTCGATCATTCGCATCCAGGCCACGCGCCATCACAAGGCTTCAGGCAAGCAGGAGCGCGAGACCCGCTATTACATCTCCAGTCTCCAGCCCGATGCGGCGCGGCTCAATACGGCGATTCGCCAGCACTGGGGCATCGAAAACAAACTGCACTGGGTGCTGGACGTGGCCTTTGGCGAGGATGCCAGCCGCAAACGCGCCGGAAACGCCGCGCAAAACTTCTCTCTGCTCAACCGCATCGCCCTGAACTTGATCCGAAAAGACAAGTCCACCAAAGGCAGCATTCGCGGCAAACGACTTCAAGCCGCATGGGACGACGCCTTCCTCTGGCAACTCTTGGCTGAGGGAAGATCATGATGCGTTTGCCCTGGGCGGAAGACTTGGCGATTCGCGCCAGACCGGAGGCGGAAGACTTGGCGATTCGCGCCAGACCGGAAGAACAATGTAAGTTGCCAGCACCACCAGATAGGCAGGCAACACACGATAGAGCCTGTTTCGATAAAAGCCCCACAATCGCGGGCGCTCATTGCGCCGATAGGGCCGCAATAGCTGCGAACCGATCAGATAGCCGCTGAGGACAAAGAAAAGATCGACGCCCATCCAGCCCATCTGCGCCGCAAACTCCACGATCCACGGCAGGCTTCCAACGTCATGAAATGTGTAAACGTGAAAGACCATGACGGAGAGAATTGCCAGACTGCGCAACGTGTCCAAACCGTGAGATCGCGGGGCGGATTGGGTCAAAGATTACGATCCTCGGTGATTTCCACCATCTTAGAGCATTCGAGCAGGCAGCGCGATGGAACTGGTGCAGTTGCCACTGGCACGTTGTGCCAGTGCGATCGTCTCCGAACGCGCAGGACGAGCCCGGCGTCTGCGATGCTATATTGGCTCACATGAATCTCTTCGGAGTCATAACTGCACTCTTCCTTTTTTCCGCGGCGTCCGCCGCGCAGAGCACGCAATCGACCTTTCGCGGCGGCCCATCGCATCCTGGGGTTTACGATTCCCGCGTCCCAGAGCGTCTTTCATTGAAATGGACATTTTCGACGAACGGCGCAATTGTCTCTTCGCCTGCGGTGTCGGGTGGCGTGATCTACGTCGGAAGTGCAGACGGAGGCCTCTATGCCGTCGAAGCATCCACTGGAAAGCTCCGCTGGAGGTTCGACGCGCACGGTGACGTGAACTCTTCTCCCGCAGTGAGCGGGGACACTGTTTTTGTGGTGAGTCTGGACGGCAACCTCTATGCTGTGGACGCTGCCACCGGCAAACAGCGCTGGTCATTCGCAACCCAGGGCGAACATCGTTTCACCGCGGCCGGTATCCTCGGCGCTCTTCCTTCGGCTGAAATCTTGCCGGATCCATGGGACTTTTTTCTCTCCTCTCCCACCGTTGTGGCCGGGGCCGTTTACTTTGGAAGTGGAGACGGCCATATCTACGCCGTCGATGCCGTCACTGGCTCCTTGCGCTGGAGTTATAAGACAGGAGATGTGGTTCATAGCTCGCCGGCTGTCTCTGACGGCGTTCTCTACGTGGGAAGCTGGGATACATACTTTTACGCATTGAATGCCGCAACCGGCGAGTTGAAGTGGAAGTTCAAGACCGGCGAAGACCCTAAAACTCACGTGATGACGGGAATCCCAGGCTCCGCCGCCGTTGCCGACGGGACGGTCTACTTCGGATGCAGGGACGCGAACCTCTATGCGCTCGACGCGACGACCGGCGCTCTGAAATGGAAGGTCCCGAACGACGGCTCATGGGTTATCGCTTCTCCCGCTGTTGTCGAAGGAGTGGTTTACTACACCACCTCCGACAGCCATCGCTTCCAGGCGCTTGATGCTATCTCCGGCAAAGTTCTTTATTGGCTTCCGACGAGTATCTATTCCTTTTCCTCGCCAGCGATTGCAAGCTCTCACGCTTACTTCGGCACCTTCGATGGCCGGTTGCACGACGTCGATCTCAAGAGGCATGAGTACGCGGGCGCATTTTCGACACCGGGCTTCTCCGCTAATGGCCCGCGTTTCCTCGGCTCGGACGGCGGATTGAAAGCGGATCAAGTCTGGACCGGCGACACGCTGGACGACATGATCATCGACATACGCACCAAAGTGTTCTCGATGGGGTCCATTCTTTCCTCCCCGGCGGTGCGGGATGGAACCGTTTACTTTGGCAGCGTCGATGGGAAGCTCTACGCGCTCGGGAATTAACAGCCTGAAGAGAGACACTCGCACCTCAGATCCGGATTCCCCGGTACAATGAAGCCGTGATGGAACTGGTGCAGATCGCTCCCGCCCTGAAAGCGCCCGCCCCCAAGCCTGAGTGGCTCAAGGCTCGTGCCCCGGTGGGCGAAAACTACCACTCGCTCAAGCAACTAGCCCGCTCGCTTCAACTCAACACGGTCTGCGAGAGTGCTCATTGCCCCAATATTGGCGAGTGCTGGCACCACAAGACAGCGACCTTCATGATGCTGGGCAACCTCTGCACGCGCCGATGCGGATTCTGCGCTGTACCGAAAGGCCGACCCGAGCCCATCGACTTTGACGAGCCCCGAAGGGTCGCGGAGGCAGTGGGTAAATTAGGGCTGCTCCACGCAGTGGTTACCAGCGTCAATCGCGACGATGATCTGCTTGGGGGCGCCCGCGCCTTCGCTCTGGTCATTTCGGAGATTCGCCGCCAGGCTCCCGGCTGCCGCACCGAGGTCCTCATCCCCGACTTTCAATGCAACCGAGAAGCCATTCGCCTGGTCGTCGATGCCCGGCCCGATGTTCTGAATCACAACACTGAATCCGTTCCCCGCCTCTACCGCGTAGTCCGCCCCGGCGCGCGCTACGAGCGGACTCTTGAGCTGCTGCGCTATGCCAAAGAACTGCGGCCCGAGGGGCTCACAAAGTCGGGAGTGATGGTTGGCCTGGGCGAAGAGACAGCCGAGCTCCTTTCGGTCTTCCGCGATCTGGCTGCCGTCAGCTGCGACATCCTGACGATTGGGCAATATCTGCGCCCCTCGCGCGATCATCTGCCCATGGCTCGTCTTTATACCCCGCGCGAGTTTGCCGAACTCAAGGCCGAAGCGCTCAAGATGGGCTTCCGCCATGTCGAGTCAGGGCCGCTGGTCCGCTCCAGTTACCATGCACACGAACAGGCCACCTCAACTGGGTTGACTGCGGTGACCTAGGAGACGGCAACGAGCGAATGCCCGCCTTGGCAAAGTCCATATGAGAGTCTATGAGCGGAAGGTGACGCGCAATGCCTACACTTCGAAACCGGAAGATCCGGGCCGGCCTGATTCAACGGCTGCAGCGCCTCACTCCCGAGACGAAACCGCAATGGGGGAAACTGGATGCGCCTCGCCTGCTCTGTCACCTGGCCGACACCTTTGAAATGTCGCTCGGAACTGTTGCGGTGCCATCGGTCAATCGCAAGACCTTTCATCATTTTCCGATGAAGCATCTGGCTCTCTATATTCTGCCTTTTCCCAAGAACGTTCCCACGCCCGGCGAACTCCGTGCAACCGCGCCAGGCCACTTTGAGGCGGATCGGCTGCGCGTCGTCGAGTTGATTGAACGGCTCGCCACCGCGCCCCACGCAAAAGGACCTGAACATCCGTTTTTTGGTCCATTGACCTATGAGGAATGGAACGCACTGCAAGGCAAGCACGTCAGCCACCACCTCAAACAGTTCGGCTTATAGTTGTGAGTCGGTGCGCAAATCGAGCGCCGGCGTCGCCCACATCCCACTTTGTTTTAGTAGAATAGCCGTTGGCAATCTGCAACGCGAGGACGAATCCGATGGCAGCTTCATTCATGGCCGGTATTCCGGCGCTCAAGGAACTCAGCACTGACCTGCGGCACCGCATGGACGGCGCCGTAGCCACCTTCCAGGCCAATCTGGCCTCCACGCGTACCGGCCGGGCCAGCGTACACATGCTCGACCAGGTCAAGGTGGACTACTATGGCACGCACACTCCTATCAGCCAGCTGGCGCAGGTCTCGTCGCCCGAGGCGCAGCTGATTCTGATCGCGCCCTGGGACCCGACGATCTTGAAAGAAATCGACAAGGCCGTGCGCGCCAGCGATCTCGGCTTCAATCCCATCTCCGATGGCAAGGTGCTGCGCATTCCCGTCCCTCCCATGACCGAGGAGCGCCGCCGCGAGGTCTGCAAGCACCTCAACAAGGTTCTCGAAGAGCACCGGACCGCGGTGCGCAACGTTCGCCGCGACGGCAATGACGCCCTCAAGAAGCTGGCCAAGGATAAGAAGATCAGCGAGGACGAGGAGAAGCGCGCGTTAGAAGAGGTCCAGAAGATGACCGACGAAGAAATCCGCCGCATGGAAGAGCTCTCCCACAAAAAAGAAGCCGAAGTCATGCAGGTGTGAGAGGTTCGCTCTCGTTGATTCACCAAGCCGGGCGTTTCAGCTTTGAGGACGCATCTTTGTTTTGGGCCTGAGGGCAAATCGCGACTCGCTGGCAAGTTCGGGTTGTTCACGCGGGTTTGTCCAGAACCGAATTCATATGCCCAACGTTCGTCCCGAGCTACTTCGCCGATTCTATGAGGCTTCCTGGCAAGGCGGAGTAGCTCCCGAGCAACTATACGAGGGTGCAACCTTCGACGAGTATTACGCTCTGGAGCGGGTGCGCTATCCCCAGATCAGCCGGAATACCGCTGCAAAGAATGCTCCATTCGACGCCTTCCGTGCGCTGGTCCGCATAAATCCGCCCGAACCGCCAAATGTAGTTCCAGTGCCCCGCAATGTGCATCTCTCAAGAAGAGATGCTCTCGATCTCAGGAACGAAGCCATTGACCCAGGTACCGAACGGCTTGTTCTCGACCGCATAAAATGCATCTCGGGCTGGGACGCTCTTGCGCGCTTCACCCGGCTTCGTACGCTGATGGTTGTGCTATCGGGCACGGATGCTCCAGTCGGTCGGTTGTGCCGCGCCGAAGTTGATCGCATCGAAATCATCGATTGCACGATCTCCTGTTTGAGATCGGTTCTTCGTTCGACCTCGGCCCGTTCGGTCAGTTTTTCCGAACCTGGCGGGATGGCGGATCTCTCGCTGCTTGAAGGACACACCAACTTACGCGAGCTGACGGCGGGAGCTTCACTAATTCGCGGAATTGAGCGCTTGCCACATTGGCCGCTCACGATCTTCGATGCAGGGTTAGTGGAGGTGGACGACGCATTTCGCACAGGTGTAGCCGCTCAGGCCGGTTCGCTGTGCCGACTTGCAGTGAGCAGTCGTTCTCCGTTTTCCCCAACAGCGCTTCCGAAGCTCGATACGTTTTGGAATCTGCGCCGAGTAGAAGTGAGCATTCACGAGATGGAGTACTGCGAGGAATGGATTGCCTACGCTCTGTCGCGCCCGGAGATCGATTTTGTGTTTATGCGGATTGTGAATGATACCAATGCCCAAAGCGTGTCTCTAGAGGAAATTTATCGCGGTTTCGATATTCTTCGGATAGGGCGGGGCAAGACCGCGGTTTTCGAAGTCTCTGGCGACATTGCTGCGGAAGTCGGCGGAACGAACAATTCGGATGTGGAAGATCTTCTTATGGGAGTCGCCGCAGAGGCTCACAAGCAGCTTTCCTGGTTGAGCGAATCCGGAACGTTCGTCGCCCAGGCAAAGGACGTTACGACATGCCGCTGGCTGATTGATGAAATCCATCACTTGGCCGATCGGAGCAGGTGAACCGTGCGCCCCATCCTTCCGCGTTCTTTGCTAAAGGGTGGGAGACGAGGAACCTACACATCCACGGTCAAAACATCATAATTCCCCCCTGCCGCGGAGATTGTGAGCTAGTTCACATCCCTGATATGGAGTGACCCGTCAATCTCTGCACATCGATGGGATTGTTTTTGTTGTTGTTTTTGTTTTTCGAGGACAGAGCCAGCCGCAGCCGGGGCAGATTTGAGCGACGATTGATCAGTCTGATATTCGCGGGTCGAAACCGCATAATCGTGATCCGTCGGGAGCTGCCTCTGACTAAGGTCGCGAGTCCGGCTGAGCCTGTCGCATAGGGATGACGAGGATTCTCCTTCGTGCTTGCCCTGGCTGCGGCTGGCTCTGTTCTCGAATTTGATTGCGCTTTTCATGGGTTAGGTTTTTGCTTTTTCATTCTTTGGAAAGTTTTTGTTTTAGCTGCTGTTTTTGCTGTTGCTTTTCCTCAGGCCGCCATCCGCAGCTTGCTGTCTGCTTCGGCCTTGATCCCGATGGCCCAGATGAAGCCCAGCAGCTCGCGTCCCACGGCGGTGATGATCTTCCGCTGATCTTTTCCTGCCGCTGACAGCCTCATGTAACGCTTGTGCAATCGGTGCTGCGCCTTCCACGCGATCTCCTTGATCTCTTCCGATACGCCTTCTTGTCGCTTGCGCAACGCAGGTCCGACCGAAGGCCGCAGTCGGTAGTTCCAGGCCGCTTCGACAGCGATTCGTCGCAAATGCGCGTTGCCGGTCTTGGTGATGCTTCCGCGACGAGTGCGCTTGCCGCTGGACTCTTCGCTGGGCACCGCCCCACTATAACCCATAAGCTGCCGAGCGCTTTCAAAACGGGACAACTCGCCTAACTCGGCCACGATGGTTACCGCCGAAATCTGCGCAATGCCACGCATCGCCTGTAGCCCGCGAACCACTTGCTGCATCTGCGGCGAAGCCTGTTTGACCGCTTCGGTGATCGCTTGTTCCAGCCTTATGACGCGCCCGGCCATGTGTTCGACCTCGTGCAGATAGTCCAGCAACGTCGATTCCCGCGCCGCCTGTGCGAAGTGAATCTGCTTGACCCAAGCCAGGTAAGACTGCGTCCACGCCTTCACACCAAGCGCCGGACGTTGCCCCGTGCGCAGCAGGAATTTGCCCAGCCGATGCCGCGCCCGCAACTGATCCTGCTTGGCCGCTTCACGCGCTCGCACCAGATCGCGCAGCGACTCTGAGCCCTCATCCGGAACCCAAACCGCCGTCAGATCGCCAGACCGAAAGCTGCGTGCCAGCCTCTCGGCATCCCGCCGATCCGTCTTCACCCGGTCGCCAGCCTTGATCGGCGCCAATGTCGGCGCGATCACTTCGCACGCAACTCCCAGTTCGGCCAACTGCCAGTAGAGAACGTAGCCCGTTGGGCCGGCCTCGTAACACGCCTTCAGTTGCTCGACTGACCCCAGCTTCTTGATCATCTTGCGAATCGACTCGGCGCGGTTGGCAATCGTTCCCAGGCTGCGCACCTCGCCATCCGGCTCGGCAATGGCAACGGCAATTGTTTCGGCATGGACATCCAAGCCCAAAAATCGTACCTTTTCCTTCATGACCGGTTCCTCTCCGCTTGTGGCTCTGAACTGTGCTTCTGTCCTGAATCACAGCCTAACCCACGGTCAGCGCAT
>JBEKOA010000199.1:0-6980 GCA_049522255.1 Occallatibacter sp. | reverse complement strand
GATGCCGGCACGATCCGAGGCACCCAGCCCGGTTCTTTGCAGTCTGTGTCGCTACCGGCTGCATTGGTTAGGCTGACGGTCATCCTCCCGCGGTTCAGCCCTCCAGGCCAATACGCTGTGGCTGTCACCCAGGATCAAGACGGAAATGGCGTGGTGGCCCAGAAAAGCGTGACGGCGACGACCGATCGCGACCACGAATCAGTAGTTGTTGAACTGGATCTCCGGACCGCCAAGGCGGGAGCGTATTTCCTGGCCACGACCCACGAACAGGATCAGGCCTCATACTACTACCCTTTGCAAATCAAATAGATAACCTGCACCCGCAATGGGTCCACGACTCTTATGCAACCAGGAGGCAAATCGGAAACCTGCCGAGACATCGGAAGGACACGAACCACAGTTAACAACAATCGCTGATGCACGATTCGAGGGCAGCCTTTGCTGGAAACGCGGTTTGGCCTGTTAACTGGCGCCACTTGAGAAAAGCCATGACTCATTGGCTCAATTTAGAACCGACACCAAGTATGCTTCCGTCTTGGAGTGAACGGGGCTGTCGCATCCTTCCGTAAGCAGAGGTCCTTTCTATATGAATCAGAATTTCGCCGCAATGATCCTCGGTGGTACAGGGCAAGTCGGTGGTGCAGCGGTCGCAGAGTTGCTAGCAATTCCGGAATGCCGGGAAGTGGTGATGGTCACCAGAAAACCCATTGCGCCGCGATCGCGGGTACGCAACGTCGTTCTTGATACCGGCGCTGCGGACTTTGCCGAGCGCACTGCCGTCCTTGCCCGCGAAGCTTTGAGCCAAGGTCCCGTCAGCGCTGTGAGCTGTGTGGGTGTCGGTTCTGGATCAAGACGCTGGAGCGAAGAAGAATTACAACGACTTGAGGTCGGCGTCGTCGGTGCCTTTGCGCGGGGCTGCCGTGACGGCGGAATCGCCCAGTTTTGCCTACTTTCTGCGGCAGGAAGCAAGGCTCGCAGCCGGTTTCGTTATGTGCGAGTAATGGGCATGAAGGAAGACACCGTGCGGAACGTCGGTTTTGCGCGCCTCGCCATATTTCGCCCCGGCATCATTGTCGGCAACTCTCATACCCCGGCCTGGGTTGGTTGGTTAGGAAGCTTCGTGCCTGGGTCTTTTGGCAATATCGATCAGCGAATTCTCGGTCGCTCAATCGCCGCAGAGATAGCTTTGCACAGTCGAGATGTCGGTGAAGTGACCCGCGAAAATGCAGCAATGAAGAAACTCGCCGCGCTGTTCAACAGCGTCCCTTAGGGATTCTTGGGTAGGGTCTAGACAAAATTAATAGTGAAAGAAAAAACTAGGGTTGTGGGAGGATCGGCAACAACGGAGGAACTACTTCGCAATAATTCATGTCTGGCTTCGTCCCGCTACGAGGTTTGGCGCAATGACTCCGCCGCTCGCAGGGCGAGACCGTGGGCAACGGAGGTAAACTCGTTACCGCTGCGAATACGGTCCTTGCCGAAACGAAGCTCGAAGATGCGGCGCACCGCGGGCACGAATGAGCTTCCGCCGGTAAGGAATACGCGGTTGACCGCACGTGGATCGATACCGGAGGACTTGAGGAGCGTGTCAATCGATTTCTCGATGGCCTGCAAATCATTCTCGATCCAGTATTCAAACTCACGACGCGTGACTGGGATGCGCAGGTCCATACCGCCCTCGCGAAAGCGGAATTCCGCGCTATGGCTGTGCGACAACTCAAACTTGACCCGCTGCACTGCTTGGTGAAGCTGGTAGCCAAGGTCTTCTTCAATGAGCGTAATCAGGGCCTGAATCTTTTCCGGTTCCAACGCTCGAATGCGCGCACTTTTCAGTATTTCGCGCACGGAGTTGGTGCGCAGAAAGGAGAGATAGTGCCAGCGCTCTAGGTTACCGTAAATCCACGCCGGCACAGCGGGCAGCAGTTTATTCAACGAGCGCGCTTCAGAGTTCGATCCCAGTGCAGGTGAGACAAGTTTGCGAACGATGCGGGCGTCGAAGGCGTCTCCCGCAAGCCCCACTCCGCTATTGCCGAGCAGATCCTGGGGTGTGCGTCCGCGGCGGCGTACGCCTGGACCGACCTGAAGCAGCGAGAAGTCGCTGGTGCCGCCGCCAAAGTCGCCGATCAGAATCAATTCGTCGTGGTCAAGTGCAGCCTCGTAGGCGCAGGCGGCCGCAACCGGTTCCATTTCAAAATCCACGCGTTCAAAACCCGCAGCCGCAAATGCCTCCCGCAGCCGCGTAACGGCAAAGTCGTCATCCTCCGGGGTTTCCGAGCCGACGAAGCGAACTGGGCGGCCCACCATGGCATAGTGGATTGGCCTTTCAAATTGCGTTGACGCATGTATGCGCAAATCGCCGAGCATGCGGGCGATCAGGTCTTCTAACTTGTAGCGGCGGCCAAAGACTTCCGTCCCGGTAAGCGATCGGCTGGAAAGGTGCGACTTGAGCGACTGAACGAGGCGGCCCTTTTCCTCGGCCTGAAGATACCGCTCGATAGCGGCGGGGCCTGTGAGGACGTGCGATTTTCGGGGACCTATTCCCGTTCTAGACTGCTCCAGATAGAGAACCGAGCGAAAGGATTCTACCTGGGAACCAAGTGACGGAAATGAAGCAAAGTGCACCGTGGAATCTTTTGTCAAAAGCGCGACTGAACTGTTTGTGGTGCCGAAATCGAACCCAACGGCATCCAGCTGATCTCTCTTTTTTGGCATCAGTTCTATTATTTCGCAGCTTGGCAAGCCCTGCCGGATCTGTCAGGAAGGCAATGGAAGAATTGTCCCTTTCTTGACTGCATACGCATGTTGCGGCTCTTTGCCGACCACAGTAATCTCTCGGGAGAACGTCGCGAGCACTGGACGGGCTCGGTCCACCGCTTTCTCCGCGCCTGCCGCCATGATCCGTAGCTGACCATCCTCGGCATCGCTTGGCCGCCCAAACACAGACGCCACCACAAAATCGATGCCCCGGCTCGTGTGCTCCACAGTGAGCCGTTCAGCGAGGGTGATGCTGATAGTGCCGCACAAGATGTGAAGCACACCAGGTGAGAGCACATCGATCAGCCTGTGGACGCCGAAAAGCACCTCTTCATATGCCGCATCATCCAGGAGCATGGTGATTACAGCGTCAGAGCCCAGTTCGGCTTCGGCGGGGGTCGCTGCTGCGATAGCGCCTTCGTGGATGAGCGGCTTCGTACGCTCTTCGCTGCGATTCCACACCGACAATTCGTATCCGGCGGCGAGCAACCGCAGCGCCATCGGTGTCCCCATGTTGCCTAGTCCAAGAAACCCGATCCTCATGGCAATTCCTGTAAAACAGGCTGTTGCTCACATTTCGCCTACTACACAACTATTGCTCATAGGCTCTGCAATGAGCAACGATTCGCGCAACCGCCCGGAGACGAAATATAACCACCATCATCGGAGTGCGATTAAACTCGCTTCGTTAGGATTCGGGAATGGTGGCATCGCACAGCTTCAATGGCCACCCTGATTTGAATCCCGCCATGAACCTACTGATGCAATGAGAATCCGGACGGCAAAGCTGCCTCAAGATTGATTTCTTCTCCGGTGATGGGGTGCTGGAATTTCAGAAATTGGGCATGCAGAAAATATCCTCCATCGCCGGGGAGACCGGGAAGATTTTCAAGAGGCTGGCCGTTTAATCCGTACAGAGGATCGCCAACCAGGGGATGCCCGATGGATGCCAGATGGATTCTGATTTGATGAGGGCGGCCGGAATGCAGGCTTACCTCAAACGTTGTGGTGCCCGCGTTTGTTGTGTTGCTTGCGCTGCGTGAGATCACCTTTGCCAATGACTTTGATGGTTTGCCACTTGGGTTGGCGGCCCACACGGAACCGAGGCGCGGGTGCGGTACGAGGCCGATAGATGTGAGGATTTCGTAGACGTCCTTCTGAGCAATGTTTTGTGCCAGCGCCCGGTAGACTTTTTTGATCTTGGGTGTGTTCCAGTTTGCCTCTAGATGAGAGGCTGCCTGCGCTGTTTTGGCGAACAGGACGATGCCGGAAGTGGCTCGACCCAAACGGTGGACAGGGTTTGCGTTGGGAAATTGCTTTTGTACCAGACGCAGCAGAGTGTTTTCGAGGAAGCCGCCGCCGGGTAGCGTGGGCAGCCCGCTGGGTTTGTTGACGGCCAACAGGTGGGGGTCATCCAACAGAACTTCGAAGTGCTGAGGGGCGTCCGGTTCGATCCATGGTGGACGGTTCCAGACGAGTGTCTGGCCCATAGTGACCGATTCGCTTCCGATGGCGGTGACACCATTGAGGGTGACTTCGCCGTTGTTCAGATTTTGTTGCCAGACTTGTGGGGTTGAGTGGGGATAAAGGCTTGCCAAATGGGAGAGCAGGGGTTGTCCGTGGTATTTGCTGCTGATAACTGTGGTGTAGGCATAGCCTCGGTTGAGCATCTAGTTTGAGTTTAAGCTCTGGCATCTGCGGCAGGATTTGCTGGGTTCGAGCGACACTGGATTTAAGCAGCAAGAGCTCTCAGTGCATCCAAGGTGGGGAGCCAGATTCCGCGCGGATCACAGGCAATCCGGAAGTCACGCCTTCGGCACCGCTACCGAGAAAGCGGGCTTCGCACCAATTACGTATATGGGATTAGGGCAAATCGCCGAAGCACGTTTCCAGCGATGGAGAAACAGCATGGGTAGGATCAGTAACGGCAAACGCCCGCCAGAACTCCGGCGACCAGCTCTACTTCCTTCAATGCCGTAGTACGCATCAGTTGAGAGAGGAGCGGTGGACCCAATACTCTCTTATCGCTTCATCGCAATCGGATCCATCATCGTCTGGTAGTTCGGGGTCGCTAGAAAGTTCTTCGACAGATTGCGTCAACAGGTTCCGCACGTATTCGTGGTCGGAAATGGCTTCAGGCCGCGAGTAGTCCAGCCTCTGAGGTCCAATCTTCCCGTTCAAATCAGCCAAGAGAAAACCAAAAGGTCCGGAGATATTTCCGAATGGTTCATCGGACAATTCATCAAGGACATCATCCCAAACGCTCGCGCTCACCCCTAGTCCTTTGAGTTGGTCGTAGATGAACGGATTTGACGATACTGTGCGGTCCATGTCCTCTGAGTCCATTTTTCGCTTTATCCTCCACTCCCAGAGTGTTCTGGCATCCCTTGATCAGTTTTGTTCTTAAAGCTAATTACTCGCCTAAGTACTTTCTATCAGATGACCTCGAATTGATTTAAAGACGTGTTCAAGTTGGCCGTCCACCCCATTCCGTCGTTCCTGCCAATTGAAGTCGATCAGCTCGTCCGGTGCCATCGGCGTTCCTTCCAGCACCGACCCGTTCCATGTGTAGTACGCTCCCGTGGGCATCGCCAATCGAAATCCATGGCCGACTTTGACGGAAGTTGCGGAGAGGAGGCGGCCAGCTGTTTTCTCTCCGACGATTGTGGCGAGCTCGTTCTCTCGCGCAAACGCGACAATCATCTCCGCGGCACTTGCGGTATGGCGGTTCACCAGGAGAACGACCTTCCCGTGAAATGGTCTCTTGCCCAGCCCCTCGGTTTGAAGCACAATGGGCTTTTTCGTCACCATTGCAGGCCCAAACTGCAAGGCAAGCCGCCAAAGGGTTTTTGTTGAAGATGGAATTCGCGAGAATCGATGGAAACTGTGCTTCACTGATTCGAGATTGGCTGTGACACGGCGCCTGTCGAGGGCAAACCCAACCGGGATTCTATCCGGCGTGAGCAGGCTCATTACGCGAAGGGCACCAATTCCTCCACCGGTGTTACCACGCAGGTCGATGATGAGGCTGTCAATTGCGCCCAGTTTCTCAACCGCACTTGATATTTCATTTGCAACTTCTACTCCGATCATTCCCGGAAACATTGCGATCTTCAGGTAGCCCAGCCCGTCGCCGAGTTGCCGCGCCTCTACTAGGGTGGGCTCGATGAAGTGGAGCTTCTTTCCCTTGGGCCGCGCGACGTCGACCGAAACTGTGCGTCGTTGGTTGCTTCTGTCTACAAACTCCAATCTCGTCTGCTTGCCCATAGCAAAGACAGGATGTTCCGGCGGAGCAATCTCCCGGCCATCGACTGTGAGAAGGATGTCCCCAGGTTCAATGCCGACGATCGCTGCTGCGCCTCCTGCGTGGACATCTTGAAAAATCCAGCGTTTTCCATAGGGTGTCTCGTCTTCTAGGTAGGTTGCGCTGAGTGCGGCCCGGCTCGACGCGCGGCGGGCACTGCTATGAAAAAAACCCAAGTGGGAGGTGTGAAGCTCCGCCAACAAATCGCTCATGGCCTTCTCAAATGCGTCTTCAGTTCCTGCACACTCGATTAGAGGCCGGTGGCGCTCCACGGCGACTTGCCAATCGCCGTTCAGCTTTTCGGGCGAATAGAATCGTTTGCGCAGTGCGGCAAGAACGTTTTCGAGGATTGTGTGCCGATCACGCGGTGAGAGTTGAACAGGCATTGAACTCGCAGCCGGATTCAAGGTCATCGGGTGCTCCTGGAGGAATTTGTCGATTTTGTTTCGCTGAAGAGAGTGCCGCTCGGTTCGCCGTCAAGTTGGAAGCCGGCCCAATAGTACGGCGGCGAACCGGCTTTGAGCATTTCGAGTTGCGCCTGCCTGAGTGCCTCTGCCTTTCCCTCACGACGGCTGAGATGCTCGTAGAAGTTGGTCATCAGCTGGGCGGTCGAGTGATCTTCAAGTTCCCAAAGCGTTGACACGACGCTCTGAGCACCCGCCTCAAAGAACGCATTCACGATGTTTTCCGCGCCCTCTTCGCCCACTGGTCCTACGCCGGTGTTGCAGGCCGAGAGCGTTACAAGGTCGGCATTGAGACGGAGGTTTCTGATCTCGCGCACCTGGAGAAGTCCGTCGTTCCTGGCCGGGTTTTCCGGAGCGAAGACGAGCGCGGAGCGATCTGGTATCTCGGGATCGGCATATCCGTGAAGAGCCAAGTGAATGACGTTATATTGGCTCAGTGGAAGCTGCTTGAAGTTTGT
>JBEKOA010000198.1:0-7068 GCA_049522255.1 Occallatibacter sp. | reverse complement strand
GCGCAATGGGCCGATGCGCTGGTCGTAGCGCCCGCGACGGCCAACATCCTGGCCAAGTTCGCCCACGGCATCGCCGACGATTTTCTGACTACGATGTACCTGGCGACGACCGCGCCGGTGCTGGTGGCTCCGGCGATGAACGTGAATATGTGGGAGCATCCGGCGACCAAGGCCAACCTTGAAATCCTGCGCCAGCGAGGCGTGCGCGTCATCGATCCGGGCACGGGCGAGCTGGCCTGCGGGATGGTGGGCGCGGGGCGGATGGCCGAGCCCGAGGCGATTGCCGACGCCGTGCTGTGCGCGGTGGGACGCTGCCACGACATGGCGGGCGAGGTGGTGCTGGTCACTGCGGGAGGTACGCGCGAGGCGCTGGACCCGGTGCGCTTTCTCGGCAACCGTTCCAGCGGAAAAATGGGCTATGCGCTGGCCGAGGCCGCGCACAGCCGGGGCGCCAATGTGATCCTGATCAGCGGGCCTTCGGCGCTGCATCCGCCTTCGCACTGCGAGGTGGTGAAGGTCACCACGGCCGACGAGATGCGTGAGGCCGTGCTGGCGCGGATGAACGAGGCGACGCTGGTGGTCAAAGCCGCGGCAGTGGCCGACTACCGGCCGGTGAATGTGTCAGGGCAAAAGCTGAAGCGGAGCGGTCCGCTGACTCTGGAGCTGGCGCCGACGGAAGACATCCTGGCCGAGGTGGTGCGCCGCCGCAAGCCGGGGCAGCTGATTGTCGGTTTCGCCGCCGAGACCGAAAATCGCATGGAGAATGGCCGCGCCAAGCTGCTGCGCAAGGGTGCGGACGCCATCGTGGTGAACGATGTGAGCGGTGAGCGGACGGGCTTCGATGCGGAGATGAACGCGGCGACTTTCTTGACGCTCACAACCGCGATCGAACTGCCGGAGATGTCGAAGCGCTCGCTGGCCGACCGCATCCTCGACGAGATTATGACCCTGCGGCGGCCCAGTTCCATGATGCTGGAGATGAGCGATCACGTCGATCAGAAGGCCAGGCAGGACCAGGTGCTCAGTGAGGCTATTCCGGGCGCGGCCGGCCGCCGGCAACTGATTATCGAATAGAGTTGGCGGTGAGTGATGCAACACAGCGGGGAGTGAAAGACGTTGGCGCAACAGCTCGATTCCGCAACCCGCGAAGCACTGCTGGCCCGCGTCCGCTTTTATCGCGATCTCGGTCTCACCGAGTTTTACCGTCGTCCGGTGGACCCGGCGCTGCTGGCCCAGCTAGCGAGCAACCCCGCTACCGCTTCAGAGATCTTCGATTCAACATCCAATCCCGTTCTAGCCCAGGAGGAACGCGCCGTTCCGCCCCGCAAGCATATGCCCGCGGCACCAGAAATCGCCGCCCTAGTCCCCGCGACTGAACGTGCCGCCGCGTTGCAACTGATTCGCGAAGAGATTGGCGAGTGCACACGCTGCGCGCTGCACAAAGGCCGCAACAAGATTGTATTCGGCGACGGCGATCCGGCAGCGCGGCTGATGTTTGTCGGCGAGGGACCGGGGGCCGACGAAGACGCGCAGGGACTACCGTTTGTCGGCAAGGCCGGGCAGCTTCTGAACAACATGATTGCCGCGATGGGGCTCAGGCGCGAAGAGGTCTACATCGCCAATGTGGTGAAGTGCCGACCGCCGGGCAACCGCGTACCGGAGCAGGAAGAGGGCGCAACATGCTCACCATTCCTCGTCCGGCAGATCGACGTGGTGCGGCCGCAGGTGCTTGTGGCCTTGGGAGCTACCGCGGCGACGTGGCTGCTGGGAAGCCGCCAGCCGCTTGCCGGACTGCGCGGGCGCGTGCACTCGGCTCGAGGCACAAAGCTGATCGTGACGTATCATCCGGCCTATCTTTTGCGCGACCCGCGACAGAAGAAGGAGGCCTGGGCCGACCTGCAGATCGCCATGCGGGAGCTGGGGCTGAAACCGCCGGGTAAAGGTTGAGACACGCGCGCTGCTCGATGAATGCGGGTTGAGGTTGGTGGTCTCCCAGGTCCCCAAATGCGAGGGACCTGGGGCACCCGGCTCAGGGCAGATTCTGGTGCACCCAATTGTTGCCGATGACTCCAATCGGCTTTACGCAATTGTGATGGCAAAGATGGCATACTGAGAGACGTTCGAGTTTCGGGATAAGAGTTGACCGCCCGTGATCCGAGCGAAGTCGCATTGGCTTTAAGGCTGCGCCCGTTCCTGTTAGAACTGCATCGAAAGATTGAGAGAGTCAAACGAGTGAGTGCTGTGAAGTATGACCTGATCGTCATTGGTTCCGGGCCCTCCGGGCAGCGGGCCGCAGTGGCTGCCGCAAAGATGAAGAAGCGCGTGGCCGTGGTCGAGGCGCGATCCGTGGTTGGCGGCGTGTGCATCAATACCGGGACGATCCCCTCGAAGACCATGCGCGAAGCCGTTCTGCATTTGTCGGGCTATAACTACCGTTCCGTCTACGGGATCAACTATCGGGTCAAGGAAAAGATCACCATGGCCGACTTGGCTTTTCGTGTGCAGGCGGTGATCAAGACCGAGGTGGATGTGACCGAGGCGCAGCTCTCGCGCAATGGGATCGACGTGGTTCACGGCATTGCCCACTTCATCAATCCGAGCCAGATTCGCGTTGAAGGCCCGCAAAACGAAACCACCCTCGAAGCCGACCGCATCATCATTGCTGTGGGCACCAAGCCTGCCACCTCGGCTAGGGTGCCGATCAACGGCCGGACCATCGTGAACAGTGACCAGATTCTTGATTTGCCGGCACTGCCTCGAACGCTGATCGTGGTGGGCGGCGGCGTGATCGGCGTCGAGTACGCCTGCATGTTCGCCGTTCTCGGCGTCCGCGTAACCGTAATTGAGAAGCGCGATCGGCTGCTGGAGTTCGCCGACCGGGAGATTATCGAGGCTCTGAGCTATCACCTTCGCGATGCCCGGGTCACGTTGCGCCTGGGCGAAGAGGTCGAGAGTGTAGAAGAGCTGCCCGACGCCACAGTTGTAGCTAATCTGGAGAGCAAAAAGCGCATCTCGGGTGACGCACTGCTCTACGCCATCGGCCGCCAGGGAGCAGTCGACGATCTCAACCTTGCCGCCGCCGGTCTTGAGGCCGACAGCCGCGGGCGCATTCCCGTCGATGAGCACTACCAGACCAAGGTTGAGCACATCTATGCTGTGGGTGATGTGGTGGGCTTTCCCTCGCTGGCCTCGGTCTCGATGGAGCAGGGGCGGCTAGCCGCCGCACACGCTTTCAATGATCACTGCGCTACGACCAACTCCAGCTTTTATCCATATGGCATCTACACGATTCCGGAGATCAGCTTTATCGGCAAGACCGAGGAGCAGTTGACCAGCGACGACGTGCCGTACGAGGTCGGCATGGCTTACTATCGCGAGACCGCGCGGGGGCAGATTCGCGGCGATACAACTGGAAGACTGAAGCTGATCTTCCATCGCGATACGCGCGCTGTGCTGGGCGTTCATATCATCGGCGAAGAGGCCAGCGAGCTGATTCACATCGGCCAGGCGGTGATGGTGTTGGGCGGCACGGTGGATTATTTTATCGACAATGTCTTCAACTATCCGACTCTCGCTGAATGTTACAAGGTAGCGGCCTTCAACGGCCTGGGCAGGCTCTCTCGCTATCAAGCGGAGTGAGCCTTCCCAATTCCCCAATTTTCGAGGAGGGGCAATGACCACGGCCATCGGCATCGTAATGACGGACCACATTGTGGCCGGCAGGCTTGAGGATCAACGGCTCGCAGGAGAGCGACTGCGCTATCCGGAGGCTGCCGACGATCTGGATGCAATCAGTGCGATTCCCGGCAGCGATCTGGTCGAGACGATGGCCGCTCAGATTGCTGCGCTGGCCGGCGAGGGCCAAGCACCGGTGGAAGCCATTGGGGTTGCTGTTCCGGGCATCATCAGCCATGGCGTGGTCGAGGACTCGCCAAATCTGCCGCAACTCAAAGGAATGCGGCTGGCCTTTGAGCTATCCAAGGCGCTGAGCCCGCGCGGTATCGAAGCGCCGGTTCACATTGCGAATGACGCCGACGCGATTGCTGCTGGAGTGGCCGCCACTCGTGGCCTGCTCAACAAACTCACGCGCGTCTGGACGATCGGCAAGGGCATCGGCTATGGACGATGGCCATATGTTGAAGGCGTTTGGGAGGGCGGGCACATCACCGTTACCCTCGACCCCAAAGAGAAGTATTGCGGCTGCGGCGGAGTGGGGCATCTTGAGGGCATCATGGGCTATCGGGCGATGCGCATGAGGTTTCTCGACCTCGAACCCGAAGAGGTTTTTGCGCAGGCCCACCAGGGCGACGCGCGGTGCAGGGAATTCGTCGATCTGTGGCATCGGGCTCTGGCGGCTGCGACTGCTTCATTCATTCATCTCGCCGGGCCGGGGCGGTTTTACTTTACGGGCCATAATGTGGGCTTTCTGGATCTGTCGCTGTTGCGCAGCCATATGGAGACGATGGTGCTGATGAGTCCGCTGCAGAGCTATGGGCTCGAGATTCTGCCGCCGGATGATGAGACTGCGCTGCTCGGCGCGGGAGTTTCGGCGCTGCGGGCGCTGGCCCGGTGACACTTTCGGGATAAGTCGGGAGAAATATACGGCCGGACTGATTATGTGCAATACTTGTATTGCAACAAGTCCGGAGGTTATCTATGAGTACCGCTGTCTCGCTCCGCTTGCCCGAAGAGCTGAGATCCAGACTCGATAAGCTCGCCAGGATGACTGGACGAAGCAAGACCTATTACATGATCGAAGCGATCAGCGAAAAGCTGGAAGACCTGGAAGATCTGTACCTGGCCGAGGAGCGGACGCGCGCCCTGCGTGCAGGACGCAGCAGAACTTATACCCTGGACGAAGTTGAGAAGCGGCTTGGCTCGGCGAAATGATCTGGTCGATTGAGTTTGAAAGAGAAGCCGAGAAGGAACTCAGGAAACTGGATAGGCAGATTGCTTTGCGGATCGTGAAGTTCCTGCGTGAGCGAGTCGCGGTTCTCGACAATCCGCGCAGCATTGGTGAGGTGCTTGTGGGCTCTACGCTGGGCGACTTTTGGAAATACAGGGTCGGAGACTACCGGATCATCGTGGATATTCAGGATACAGGGGTTTGCGTGCTGGTCGTGCGTATCGGGAACCGGCGTGAGGTTTATCGATGAGGGGTTACCGCCAGTTCACCAAGTTGATATGGAACCCGGCCACGGAACAAGTTTGGGCTTACAATTAGCCGTAAGGTACAGCCAACCGATGACCGGTCAACTTCAAGCGCTAAAGTCTGCGATCGAGATTTTGGATTCGATCAAGAATGGGCCAAGCAACAGCATCGATGAGCACCTGGACCGGATCGAGGAGATCAAGGCCTTTTATCACAGTGTCACCGATACGGCCAAGATCACCGCTCACCCGCATCGGCAACTCAAGGTTGAGGTTCTCGACGATGAGCAGCGCGCTTACCTTGCCGCATCATTCAACACAATGATTGAAGCGCGCTCGTGGCTAGCTGAGCGGGGAATCCTTGATGGGTGCATCACCTTTAAGGTGGAACAGCCGTGCAACAAGCCCGCCGACTCCTCAGGCTATCTGGGAATCTTCCGGTGTGCCCACTGCAAGGATAGCTGCGTAGAGTAAGAGCTCCGCATCGATCTCACGATCTCGCGCGTTCCCGAGGTGCCCCTATCAAGGATAGAAGTTCGCCTGGGAAAGATTTCTGGCCTTTCACCCTGCGCTTGCTGACGGGATCTCGACCCTACCCCCCGGTATTCTGGACGGAAAATACTTGTTTTCAGTGGTTTGCAGGGATATCCTCGCCGCAAAACCCTGATTCGAATTGAGTTACCCGCAGGATCTTCTTATGAAAGGGGTTACGGGAGTTTTTGCTCGTTTCTTAGAGGCCCTGAGGTTGCCCATCTGCCCTTTTGAGGTAATTGCTTAAGCGAATTCAGGCCGCGAAATGCACCACGAATTGATTGTGCAGCTGCGGTTGCTTATATTCTGCAAGACTCTTGATGGGTTTTTTAGGGACAGAGGAGGTTGGGGTTCGTGTTTCCCACATCTCAATCCACTATCAAGGTTGGGTGCCACAGGTCGCTCGCATTTGGGGACCTGGGAGAGCGCCTCCATGTTCTCGACGCCAGCCGGTCCACTCCGACTCGATCTCCACGGTTCCTTCGATGCCCGTCGCGTAATGACGGAAGCTGGACCATTTCCACTCTTCCGGCTTCTCCACCAGTCCCCGCTTGACCGGGTTGCGGTGCATATAGCGCAACTTCTCGACGCGCTTCTCTTCCGTGGAAACGTTGAAATCGTAATAGCGAGTCTGCCAGAACGGGCGCTCGTGCCACCGCAGCGCTACGGAGAGCTTGATAGACTTGATCGCCCGATCAAGCGACGAGCGCGCCGGTTCATTCACCAATAGATGTACGTGCTCCGGCATGACCACGTATCCTGCGACAATGAATTTGTACTTTTTCCGGATTCGTTCCAGCGCGTCTTCAAAGAGATTGCGGGCTTCGAGCGAGGCGAGATAGGGGAGGCGGCGGTAACAACTGAAGGTGAGAATATGCATATTGCCGCAGTGCTGATAACGAACAAGTCTCCCCGTCATGAATGCGCGGATACACCGGCTGAAAGAGGATTCTAAGGCCTGAATAACGAGACTGGTTCTCTGGTTGTCCATCCCAGGTCCCTCGCATTTGGGGACCTGGGGCACCCAAAACTATGGGTGGGGACCTGCGCCACCCGCCATCAGCTTTACGAGCGCTTTGGCATCGGCGCGTCGGGTCTCATCGGCGATTGCATCGATGAAGGCGGTGACGCTTACGTCGGTGGGCTTGGTTTTGTTCTCTGCCATTGAGTTTGCCTCCGAAGGGGCGAGACTGGCTGAGGTTCGTGGTCTCCCACCGTTCGCTAGAAAGACGCGAAGGATGGGGCACCTGGCTTGGACCACCCCCTAACCTGCATATCTCACACGCCGACGGTTGAAGGGGAGATTCTGAAAGCGAAAATATAGCTGGAAAGGCCGCTTTTTCTGTGGCATAACTACGTTGTCGAGGCGTGGTTTTAGCCGAAGAA
>JBEKOA010000197.1:0-7160 GCA_049522255.1 Occallatibacter sp. | reverse complement strand
AAACGGCATCGTCCTCTTTCTGCAAGAGGATCACGAGTTGCCGTTTGTCTCCGGCTCGGTGACGATTCCGGGCGGTTCGCGCGATGAAGAGCCGGCAAAGACCGGCCTGGTCGATCTCTATGGCCAGGCGTGGCGCACCAGCGGGACAGCTAAAATCAGCGGCGACGCGCTCGACGATCTGCTGGAGGCCAAGGCCGCGCACATCGAGACCACTGGCGACGACGATTCGACGGCGCTGTCGTGGGACTCGCTCAAGGGCGATGCTGACCAGGTCTTTTCGCTGGCCATGGACCTGCTGTTGCATCCGCAGTTCAGCGCTGAGAAGCTCCAACTGGCGCAGCAGCAGGAGGCCACGGGAATCGTCCGGCGCAACGACGACGAAAGCCAGATTGCGCGGCGAGAGTCGGCCAAGCTGGTCTATGGCGCCAACAGCCCCTACACACGGCAGCCGGAGCTGGCCACCATCGGCGCGGTGACCCTGGATGATTTGAAGGCCTGGCATGACAGCACCATTGGCGGAACACTGATTGTTTCCGTCATCGGCGACTTTGATCCGGAAGCGATGGAAGCCAAGCTGCGCGCGGCCTTCGAAGCCCTGCCCGCGGTGAAGGCCATGCCGGCCCGCCACGACCAATTCTCCGACCCTAAACCGGGAGTCTGGTTCATCAACAAGGACGACGTAAACCAGTCGAATATCGAGATTGTGGGACTGGGAACAGACCGGCACAATCCTGATGTTCCCTCGCTGGCGATTATGAACGAGGTTTTTGGCGGCGGATTTGCCAGTCGCCTCTTCCAGAAGATCCGCACCGAAAAGGGACTGGCCTATTCGGTGGGCGGCGGCTACGGATTCGCCTGGGATCATCCGGCGACATTCCGCGCCGTTGCGCTGACCAAGAGCGCCTCGACGGTGGATGCCACAAAGCTGGTGCTGGAGGAGATCGCCGGACTTACCACGCGGCCTTTCACCGAGGAAGAACTGGCGCGTTCAAAGGACAACATTCTCAACTCGTTCCTCTTCCGCTACGACACCAAGGAGAAAGTGCTCGCCGAGCGGGTGCGCCTGGAGTTCTATGGCTATCCGGCGGATTACCTGGAGACCTACAGGGCCGCGCTCGAAAAGGTGACTGTGGCCGACCTGGAGCGGGTGGCGAAGAAGTACGTTCATCCGGACAAGCTGGCCGTGCTGGTGGTGGGCAAGGGAGATGAGATCAAGCCGGGGCTTGATGAGCTGAAGATCGGGCCGGTGCAGACGGTGGATATTACGATTCCTATGCCGAAGCAACCCGAGGCGGAGAAATAGGGACAGCATTGTCGGAATTCGTTTTTGATTGCCGGGTTGAGGGTATGGTTTCCCAGGTCCCAGAATCGGGACCTGGGGCACCCGGCGCGTGAGAGGTTTGCAAGACCATGTCTCGAAGGTCCGCTGCTTTAGTTGCGCTAGCTCTGTTTTCCGCCATAGGGTCATGTAGGTCGGCCTTCGGTCAATGCACGAACCAAATCACTCTCGTGCCGCTTACCGTTCAGAAAGCGGCCAGTAAAGCCCGCGACTTCGTCCGCTTTAGCTACTCTCTGTCACCTTCCGACTCGCTCCTTATACAGTCACACGAGGATAGCAAGACTACAATCGGTCCGTATGATACTGGCTTTGCGATCACGCGGGATGGGAAGACGATGCAAAGCGTTCTTCTGCGGAACCTGCCGGAGTTTCGACACGAAGACGCTTTCTTTGCAATGTCCTTTTCTACGCTCGCTGTGACCCGCGCTTGCAAAGGTGCAGGATCGATCTATTTCGTCACGATGGGATATAACGGCGACGAACTGAGCCCGGTTCTTCTCTTCACAATAGTACCTTCGGCGCAGGGATACGAGATCTCCACAATTCCATCGATTTCCGGAGGAGTTATGGAGATCTCAACGGCCAACCCGCTTCATCTCAGGACCTGGGACAACTTGAACGAGGGCGAATGTAACGCGTGCAAAACTGCTTACATGATTAGAGAATACGAACTTCGAAACGGCAAACCGATTCGAATTCGGCAGTACCGGACGCGCCAGTTGTACATTTCTGGGAATTACCGATTCGATGACCGACGACGTATCCGATTCATCCCGTGAAGGGCGGTGAAACTACAATGGTAGAAGCGTAATTCTTGGGTTCGGAGCGGCGCATGGAAGGCAATGGAAAACTGGCAGTAGTTATCATGGCGGCGGGCAAGGGCACGCGGCTCAAATCGCAGCGGCCCAAGGTACTGCACGAGATCGGCGGAAAGCCGCTGCTGGCTCACGTGATTGCCGCTGCCAGCCAACTCGCAGCGCCAGAAGACATCTATGTTGTCGTTGGCCACCAGACGGAAAAGGTGCGGGCTGCGGTTGCTTCCTCTGGCGTTCGCTTCGTCGATCAGTTGGAGCAGCTTGGTACCGGCCACGCGATCCAATGCGCGCGGGAGGCTATCAAGGGCTACGAAAACATCCTGGTGCTTTCGGGCGATGTGCCGCTGATCCGGGCGGAGACGATCGAGCAACTCTGGCAGTTCCACCAGGCCCAACAGGCGGCGATGACCATCCTGACCGCCGCTCCATCCGATCCGACCGGCTATGGGCGCATCGTGCGCAAAACCTCCCTTTGGCCCGATATGATTCCACCTGAGGTCGAGGCCATCGTCGAGCAGAAGGCGCTGACCGCTAAACAGGAACATCTTCGCGAGATCAACACCGGCATCTATGCATTCGAGACCGCGCCGCTGCTGGAACAACTGGGCAAGCTCACGGCAGACAATGCCAACCATGAGTTGATCCTGACCGATGTGGCGGGACTGATGTTCTCGGCGGGCAAACACGTGGTTGCCACGCTGGCCCCCGATGCAGAGGAGGTTCTTGGCGCAAACACCATCGCAGAACTGGTCGCGCTGGACGCGACGCTGCGCCTGGCCACGGCCAATCGTTTGATGGCTCAGGGGGTGACGATTTTCCGGCCTGAAACATGCACCATTGACGCCGGGGTTGAGGTGGCGGCCGACACGGTGATCGAGCCGTTTGTGCAGTTGCTGGGCCTGACAAAGATCGGCTCGGGCTGCCTGATCCGGTCCTATTCGGTGATTCAGGACTGCACGCTGGGCAGCGATGTGCTGATTCGCCAGAGCTCGGTGCTGACTGAAAGCACGATTGCCGATGGAGCGAGGATCGGTCCCTTCGCGCATCTGCGCCCGGGCAGCGAGATCGGCGAAGGCGCCCACGTAGGCAACTTCGTCGAGACCAAGAAGGCGAAGCTGGGCAAGGGAGCCAAGGCCAACCACCTGACGTACCTAGGCGATGCAGAGGTGGGCGAAAGAACTAATATCGGCGCTGGAGTGATCACCTGCAACTACGACGGCGTTCACAAGCACGCAACGCGCATTGGCAAGGACGCCTTTGTGGGCAGCGACTCTACGCTCGTGGCGCCGGTGACGGTGGGCGATGGAGCTTATATCGGGGCCGGCTCCTGCATCACCAAGGACGTGCCCGGAGACTCGCTCGCCGTGGCTCGCGCTCAGCAGATTGTCAAGGAGAACTGGGCAGCGATCCGACGCGCCCGGCGCCAAAAAGAGTAGACGGCGGCTGCCGTTCGTGGCAAGATCAATGCGTTAAGCCTCTTGTGTTCAAGAGGTTACACAGGCGGATTTTTCTAGACCGCGAAGCTTGAATCATTTCGCCTTTTCTTCGCGCCGTATTCAGGAGATAGCGAAATCTGCCGATAATGAGGAATGGCAGTATTCTCATCTACGGTGTAACATGAAGGTCCGCTGCACTTCGCCGCTCTATGCGAAAACGTTATCACAGCTCTGATTGGCTGGCAAGATCATTGGGGGTTGGGCCTTGGCATTTGACCTTGCAGGATTTGGATCATTGTTTTCCGGTCCGGACGGGCACGCGGATCGGCCCATGGAGGCGGGTACGCGTGCGTCGGCAAGGAAGCCCAGAACGTCGCGAGTGCCGGCACAGATCCTGATCGTTGATGACGAAGCGCATGTCCGTTCCATGATCGGAACCACTCTTGAACTCCGTGGGTACAGGGTGCGGAAAGCCGCCAGCGGCCACGAAGCGATCGCAATAGTGAAAGAGAATGACTTCGATCTTGTGCTGACCGAGGTCCAGATCCAGGACGGGAATGGCATTGCCCTGATGGAACAAATCCGCGGGCAGCAGCCGCAGCTTCCCGTGGTTATGGTTACCGCCGTTCACGACATCAGTGTGGCCATCGACTCGATGCATCGCGGCGCCTACGATTATCTGCTCAAGCCCTTTGAGCGCGAGCATCTGCTGACCACCGTTCAGCGCGCCCTCGAGCACCGGAAGACTCTGCTGGAGAGCCACCGGTATCAGCAAGACCTTGAGCGGGCCGTGCGGGGAAGAACCGATATGCTTCGCCAGGCCATGGAAGAGCTGGAGCACTCTTACGACGTAACACTGGAGGCGCTGGGCGATGCGCTCGACCTGAGGGACTCCGAGACCGAAGGCCACTCAAAGCGTGTGACCGCATACACGATCATGCTGGCCAGGGCAATGGAGATCAGCCAGGCAAAAATCAAGGTGATTGCGCGCGGCGCGTTCCTCCACGACATTGGCAAGATGGCGATTCCCGACGACATTCTCCGCAAGCCGCGCGCACTCTCCACTCACGAATTGGCGATCATGCGCGACCATTGCACACGCGGCTATCATATGCTGCGCAAGATCCCGTTTTTGCATGAAGCGGCAGAGATTGTCTTCAGCCATCACGAGCACCATGATGGCAGCGGGTATCCGGCGGGGCTTACGGGCAACGATATTCCTATCGGATCTCGCATCTTTGCTGTGGCCGACGCATTTGACGCCATCACCAGCGACCGGCCCTACCGCAAGGCCCGCACCATCGACGTGGCTCGCAGAGAGGTCTTGCGCTGCGCCGGAACCCAGTTCGACCCCGGCGTCGTGGAGGTCTTTCTCAAGTTTCCCAATGGCCTTTGGCACGAGTTGCGCTCGGAGATCACCGGCCAGGACAAGCTGTTTTCAACCATTGACATTGCCAACGCCCCGACCCAATCACAGGTCTAGAATTCATTGCTGGAGCAGTAGCCATGCCCGCATTTTCCCCTCAGGAAGCTGCTTCCCATCTGGGTGCTCTGCCACTGTGGCAGATCGAAGATGGAGAGTTGACGCGAACATTCAAGTTCAAGGATTTCCTGGCTGCGCTGGCCTTCGTCAACCAGGTGGGCGAACGGGCCGAAGAGGCCGGCCACCACCCGGATATCGACATTCGCTACAACCGGGTGCGCCTAAGCCTGGTCACTCACGACGCCGGTGGCCTGACGGCAAAGGACTTCAATCTTGCGGCCGCAGCGGACAAGCTGGCCTGATCGATGCTGGCGCCACGGCCTCACGGCTCGCCTCGAGGCTGGCCTGCCAGCATGAGCCGCTGGAATTTGGGAATTGCAGTCCGGGGAACTCGCATCTGTCTGGTAAACAGCCGCAAACGTATGTTTCCACGTTGTGAGACGGTTGAAACCTTCCAACCATCGCATAGACGGCGGCAATCGGCCCAGGACGGCAGAGGTTGGGCGGTTGGGACAAAGCGTCGGAAATCTCTGTAAAGCATTAAATACAAATTGCTTGAAGAGCTTGTTCAGCGCTTTAGCCTGTCGACTTTTGCTGCTTTCTTGCGGGAAGTAAATCTTAATCGGACTAAAATGATCGCTGGCCGTCGGAGCTCTCAAATATTTCGATTTTTGTATTTGCATTCTTCTGAATCTATGCTATGGTGTATATATTCCAGTTGAGGAGACGGCAGAGATGCCTATTCTCTGGCTGGAAGTAGTTTGCGTCACTGGCCTCCCGGCACGAACAGCTAGACCGTTCGTGCCGTCTTTTTTTGGTTCAGAACTGCAGTGGAGACGTTCCCTGGGCCAGCCACTAGAGCATTTTCGGAAACAGTTTGAACTTTATTACTTCGTAATGGGTTGTCGCTCCCTGCTGGTCGCGCCAACTCGAGGTCATGGTCTCGGTCTACAGCATTTCCGAAGATGCTATAGCGCCCGGCTTTCGATTCACTCTCGCTGCGGTCTAAAATAGAACGAAGAGGGTCTCATGACGAGCAACAACTGGATGAAGCGGCGCTGGGTTCTCGGTCTGGCTGTGTTCGCTGTGACCGCAGCCAGCTATGCGCAGTGGTCGAACCCGGCCGACGATGTTCCCGCCTATCATCCCGCAGCGCCCCTCAAGGTGAGCGCCCTGCCGCCGATTCTGGCTGGAAGCAAGCTGACGGGCGAACACTTCCAATATCCCTGGCAGGTGCACGTCTACCAGATGGCAGCCAAGATCAGCAGCGTGATTTACCAACTTCCCTGCAACTGCCGTTGCGACCGTTCTCTGGGCCACACCAGCCTGCGCAGTTGCTATGAGAATGCACACTCGACCGAGTGCGACACCTGCGCCAAAGAGGGAGTTTTCGCCTACCAGCAGACCAAGGCTGGCAAGACCCCGGCCGAGATTCGCGCCGCTATCGCCCGCCACGAATACGAGTCGATCGACCTGCTGAAGCAGTAGTCCGGCGGCAAAACAGAATTCAGCGTAAAATGAGATACAGCAGCACGAGCCAGTTGGCCCGGCTCGCACCTGGGCATCCTCTCCGAATTCAGAGGGAATGCGGCAACAATGGGGGCGTCACGGTTTCGACGGGATCGATTGCGGCTTAGGAGGCATGCCGGGGTGTGAGCACCCGTAATCGCTTGCAAAAACAAAGTTGCCGACTACAGTCTGCCACTTGCAGCTTAATTAAATAAGCTGCCGTCTTCCACGGCTTCGCCTATGGGCTGTGAGCGGACGTCATACAGTAGGCTGGCGGCTGCGGCTCGGTCCGTGTTGTAACCGCGAGATTATCGGACTAGTTTCTGGCCCATCTTGTCCGTTCTGAGGACCCGGAGCGAACCCAAAGGGAACCGGACAAAGCATGAATGCTCCTTCGCTAGAGTCGGGACGTCTGAGGGTGAGCCTTGGGAGTTCTAGTAATTCTGGGAAAAGACTGTACAGTGACCGTACAGTAGATTTGGCAATTCTGGAAATCATGCCAATTCGGGCATTCTCAGAATCAGTAAGTTGAGTGTTTTCAACGCTTATGTCCGGTTCGACTCCCGCCGCCTCCACCA
>JBEKOA010000196.1:0-7172 GCA_049522255.1 Occallatibacter sp. | reverse complement strand
CAATAGGTCTTCTACGGTTGTGGACCGTTACGTAGCTCAATCCTCCGAACCGCCGGATGCGGGCCCGCTTGTCCGGTGGTGTGACAGGGGAGGAGAGGTGACTCTCCCCCCTATGTCGATTGTTGCATTTTGCCGTCGAATCGAGCCGAAGCGACGCCAGTGGCCTCGACTTCCGCATCCAGCAGCCCCTTGAGAGCACTCGAATCACGGCTATCGATGTATACATCGATCAGACCTCCATCGGCAAGCACCTCCATAGCGTCGCCCCCCGACACCATATCGGCGCTAAGCACGGTCGCACGGATGGTGACCAGCATCGAATCGCATTGTCCGTGAATCAATTCATCGAAGGTGGCCGCCACGGGCGTGGGCAGTTCGCCGTGGTGGAGCAGGGTAACCCCGTCGGCAATTACGATGGGGCGGAAGCTGTCTTGCGCTTTGCCCCGGACCAGAACGCGATCGCCGGGAATAAGCTTGATCTCCGCATTGGCCCACACATAGATGCCCTCGCCGGCATCTTCGACAAAAAGGGTGGTCTCATTCTCACGCCTGTACGTCACTGTCGCCTCAAAGGCGACGGGCGGCTTATGACTGGCCTCGGCGTTGCTGAGGGCGTGAACAGCGCGCAAAGTGGTCAACGGGGCGTTCCCCGCGGCCCAAGCCGTCGAACCCGCTGCCAGAGCGACCGCAACTGCTGAAATCAGCCTCTTCACCGGATCGAATCCTGTCGAAGTGATGTTCTGCTCACCGTGTATGAGATCATATCGGCAATCCCCAGACGAGTGAGCAGTTTTTTACAAAGAATGAGTCGTGAATCTGCTCGCAACTGTCTGGTATGGAAGCTACTTGCGGAAAAGTGAGCGACCAAGGTCTTGAGTCGCTTGAATACTGAAACGCCTCTCAGCTAAATGCGAGGGGGGAAGGGTGCAAGTCTCAAGAATGAGGCGAATCCACAATGGCCTATATTTCTTTGCGACGGAGACTTGAAGCGCGTACGACGAGATGCGGTTCGATCAATTCGCATTTTGGGCGAGTACTTGACTTCTCGCGCGCCAACTGCAGAGCCATGGTCGCGGCCTTCTTGCCGATCGCGTCGCTGCCCTGATCTACCGAGGAAAGTGGAACACGTAAAAAATCGGAGTAGGACAGGTTACCGCACCCCACCACAGCAATCTCTTCCGGAATGCGCAAGCCCGCTTCCAGAATCGCGCGCATCGCGCCCAGCGCCGATGGATCGTTGAAGCAGAAGATGCCGTCAGGACGTTTCTCGCCGGCCAGCAGACGTTTCGCCGCTTCATATCCGCCCGGCTCGCCGCGATGATCGCCCGAGTTTCCTAGTGACACAAGATAGCCGCTGGCGGCATGCATGCCTGCCTCCTGCAGCGCCTGGCGATAGCCGTCAACGCGGCCCAGCGCGGTACTCACCTCGGGGCCTCGAATATGAGCGATGCGGCGACAGCCTTGCTCGATCAGGTGGCGCGTTGCCAACATGCCCACGCCCTTGTCGTCGACGCCAACGAAGTGAGCGGCAAGCGCCGGGAACTGGCGGTCAAGCAGAATATACGGGATCATCTCCGCCTTGATGCGCCGAAAGCTTTCCAATTTCCGCTGCGACGAAGCAATCACCAGGCAATCGACGCGGCGCGCCAGTAAATGCTCGATTTCGCGCTGCTCCAACTCGGCATCTTCGTCTGAAGATGAGATCAGCAGGCTGTATCCCTTTGCGCGAATCTCCTGCGAGAGTGATTGCGCGATGCTGGCAAAAAACGGGTGCAGCAGGTCTGGAACAAGAAGACCCATTGTCCATGTCTGCCCGGTAATCAGGGCGCGCGCCGACAGATTGGGCTGGTAGTGCATCTCCTTCATCCGCTTGAGAACCCGCTTCCGCGTCGCCTCGCCAATGTCGGGATGATCGCGCAGGACCTTGGAGACGGTGACCACCGAGAGCCCGAGATCCTCGGCAATATCTTTCAGGCGAACAGGCATGGAACAAATACTCCTCAGGCAAGCGGACGCAGACGGCGCCGAGCCGAAAACTCCTGGTCGGTAGGCACTTCAACGTTAACTATCCCAAGAATACCTCACGTCGATTCAGAAAACTTCGTTTTCATTTGACAATTCGGCCCCCGGAAGCCTAGTCTCGAATTCGTTAAAGTTAACGATAACTAAGCAGGAATTAACCATGGAAGCTTCTCCTCTGCATCCCCATGCGGTCATAGACGCGGTTGATCCAAATCAGGTGCCGCGCCGCCAGCTGGCCGTCGGCACCCAGATGCCGGCCATCGGCCTGGGCACCTTCGGCTCCGATCATATTTCCGCAAAAACCGTCGCTGCGACAGTCTACGATGCGGTACTTTCCGGGTATCGCCACATCGACTGCGCCTCGGTTTATGGCAATGAGAAGGAGATCGGCCAAAGCTTTGCGGAGCTTGTTCGCCGAGGATTTCCGCGCGAGGAGCTTTGGGTTACATCTAAAGTCTGGAACAACCACCACGATGATGTGATCGGCTCCTGCCAGCGCTCGCTTACGGATCTGCAGCTCAAGTACCTCGATCTCTACCTGGTGCACTGGCCGTTTCCAAATCATCATCCGCCGGGCTGCGATGTGAGCGCGCGCAATCCTCATGCGGTGCCGTACATCCACGAGAATTACATGCGAACCTGGCGGCAGATGGAGGAGCTTGTCGATCGCGGCCTGGCGCGGCACATCGGCACTTCAAACATGACCATCCCCAAGATGGAACTGCTGCTGCGCGATGCCCGCATTCGGCCGGTAGTGAACGAGATGGAACTGCATCCACACTTCCAGCAGCTGAAGTTCTTCGCCTATCTAAAGGAGCGCGGCATCGAGCCCATCGGCTATTCGCCGGTTGGTTCTCCGGCCCGGCCTGAGCGCGACCGCACGCCGGAAGATTCCTCGCCGACCGAGGACCCGGTGATCTGCGCGATTGCCGCAAAGCGCGGCGTGCACCCGGCCGTGATTTGCATTCAATGGGCGATCCAGCGAGGCCAGACGCCGATCCCTTTCTCCACCACTCGCCGCAACTATCTGGCCAATCTGCGCGCGGCCATCGGTGAACCGCTTACCGAGGAAGAGATGAAGGCGATTGCCGCCATCGATCGCAACTGCCGCCTCATCAAAGGACAAGTTTTTCTGTGGAAGGACAACCAGAACTGGGAAGATCTGTGGGATGTGGACGGCGTTGTCACACCGGCATAGAGCCAACCTCAACGATTGAATCGATGGAGAGAGCACTCATGAGCAGCACAATGAAGGCAGCCTATCTGCCCGGTAACAGTACAGTGGAGATGCGCACAGTTGAAGTGCCGGCGCCGGGCCATGGCGAGGTACTGTTGCGGATTGAGGCATCCACCATCTGCGGGTCCGATATTCGTTGCATCTTTCACAAACATCTGGGCAAGGGACCTGAAGGTTACCAGGGCGTGATCGCCGGCCACGAGCCAGCCGGACAGATCGTTGAAACCGGACCTGGATGCCGCCGATTCAAGGCGGGCGATCGCGTGGTCGTTTATCACATCTCCGGCTGCGGCGTGTGCAACGACTGTCGTCGCGGTTATATGATCTCCTGCACCAATACAACCTACCGTCGTGCCTACGGCTGGCAACGCGATGGCGGCATGGCCGAATTCATGATCGCCGAAGAAAAAGATCTGATTGCATTGCCCGATACGTTGACCTATGCCGATGGTGCGCAGGTTGCATGCGGATTCGGAACCGTCTACGAGGGCTTGGAAAAGATCGGTATCAACGGCGACCACGATGTATTGATTACCGGCCTCGGCCCCGTGGGACTAGCTGCCGGAGCACTCTGCCGGAAGCTGGGCGCCAATCGCATCATTGGCATTGACGTCGTTCAGGAGCGCATGGATCTGGCATTGAAGCTGGGTCTGTGCGACATCGTCTTGACATCGAGCGACGACAATGTCGCTCAGGTTCGTGACCTCACCAAGGGACAAGGCGTGGAGCGCGCGGTCGATTGTTCGGCAAACGCGCAGGCCCGTGCCACGGCGATTCGTGCCACGCGCAAATGGGGCAAGATGGTGATGATCGGGGAAGGCGGAACGGTCACCTTCAATCCATCACCCGATATCATTCACGACCAGAAGACCATCTATGGATCGTGGGTCACTTCCACCTGGCTGATGGAAGAACTCGTCGAGCGCCTCGTGCGCTGGAACCTGCATCCGGAAGACATTATTACTCACCGCTTTTCGCTCGATGATGCTGCCGAAGCCTATGCCCTGATGGCCTCGGGGCATTGCGGTAAAGTAGCTGTTTGTCCGGGGAAGGAATAACTCCATGGCGCCAGCCTCACTGCAAGCAAACGGCGGCGGCACGGAACGGTCAGCGCCTTTGCTGCCTGACCAGGGGATAACAGCGTTTCTACTCGTTACAGGCCTGTTCTTTCTCTGGGGAATTCCTAACAACCTCAACGATGTTCTAATTCGTCAGTTCATGAAATCGTTCGAACTCAGCCGCGTGCAGGCTGGACTGGTTCAGTCGGCGTTTTACACCGGGTACTTTCTCTTTTCTGTGCCTGCTGCGTTCGTCATGCGGCGGCGAGGCTACAAGTTCGGTCTCATGACGGGATTGCTGCTCTACAGCACAGGCACCTTCCTCTTTCTGCCAGCGGCATTGGCGCGAAGCTATTCCATCTTTCTGTTGGCTCTCTTTGTAATCGCCAGCGGACTTGGCTTTCTCGAGACAGGCGCGAATCCGCTGATCGCGCAGATGGGCGATCCGGAGAGCGCGGTACGCCGGCTAAATTTCTCACAGGCCTTCAATCCGCTGGGCGCCATCAGTGGCGTTCTAATCGGAACTTTCTTCATTTTCTCGGGGATCGAACTAAAACCCACGGAGATTGCGCATATGCGCGCCGCCGGTACTTATAACGCGTATTTGCAGCATGAAACGATGCGCATCATCGCACCTTACATGGTGTTGGGTGCGGTGGTCCTGATATGGGCGCTGTTGATCGCGCGCACTGAATTCCCCGTGGTCGCTAAACAGCAAACCAGCCTTGACGACGATCAAGGCGGAGGATATCGGCAACTGCTGCAGTACCCGCACTTTATATTCTCAGTGCTCACGCTGTTCTGTTATGAGGGCGCGCAAGTCGGTACCTGGAGTTACTTCATCCAGTATGTGCAGGACTACACCCATCAGCCGGAGAAAATTGCAGGATACTTTCTTACCGGATCATTGGTTGGCTTCGGATTAGGCCGTTTCGCGTCCAGCCAGCTCATGCGCACCATTCCAGCACATCGACTGATGGGCCTGTTTGCCGTTATCAATGTGGCGCTGGTCGCGATTGGAATCGCACTGCCCGGTTGGATCGGCTTATGGGCAATCTTGTTGACCAGCTTCTTCATGTCGCTAATGTTTCCGACAATCTTTGCCCTGGGTCTGAATGGGCTGGGCAAAAAAACCAAGTCGGGAGCCTCGATTCTGGTAATGGCCATCATTGGCGGTGCGGTCTTTACCCCGCTGATCGCTTTTGTTTTTCAAGCTTCGCACAGCATGGCTGTCGCCATGTGGATCCCATTGTGCTGTTATCTCGCCGTTTTTCTTTATGCCTTTTGGGGATGCCGTTTAGGGCTCGATACAATCAAGGATGATTGTCGCATCGAGGCGAGTGCATAAGCATTGAAGCATTGAGGTCGACGTGGCCTGCTCATGAAGAATATCTCAAAGCGGCGCTCGTGACGTAAGTGCATTTTGACGTAAACCTTTTAAGGCTCAGGAGGCAAAGAAGGCAATGCTAATTGGAGTTTCACCGATTATCAGTCCCGAACTGCTCAGGATGCTCTGCGAGATGGGGCATGGCGACGAACTCGTTCTGGCGGATTCGAACTTTCCAGGCGTAAGCATGGCGCGGAGACTCGTCAGAGCCGACGGATTATCCATTGCGGATTTGCTTGCTGGCATCGCTCCACTCTTTCCCTTCGACAAGTATGATCAGCCGCTTTTCATGATGCAGGTTGTTACCGGAGATACTCTGGACTCGGCAGTTGAAGCGGACTATATGAACGTCATCCGCAAATACCATCCGCAGATTGTTGCACCACAGCGCATCGAACGTCACGCATTTTATGAACGTGCTCGGAGCGCTTATGCAGTTCTTATGTCAGGTGAAACGCGCATCTACGGAAACCTGATTATTAAAAAAGGGGTAGTCGTCTAAGCAATCTCAGATGAACGTGCTCATGTACGCGTAGAGCGATGCTCTTTGCTGCTCCGCTCGCACACTCGAACCAGCTATCGAAGATCACAGCCGCCTGCTAGTTGACCGTGACTGCCTTCTCGTTGAGCAAAAACGTCGCAGGGAATGCGCGAGAAAGTCTGGTACAAGAGATTGGGCGGCCCAAGCCGGGTCGCACTTTGGCCTCTCCTCACATCGTGCAGAGCACAACTACTACTACGGAGAAGGCCGTTCCATACGGTCGGATGCGAACGGATCATCCTGTAGTAGCGTTGAAGCGTCTGTAACGTACGTGGAGCGAAGAGGATGACATATCTCGATGGAGGGCTTGGCCAACTGGATGTTCAGGACGAGCCCTTACCTCCGGAGGCGGATTAGTCTCGCAAGAGCCAATCCGAAGCTATGAAGAGCCGTATAACGCGAGAGTGTCACGAACGGTTCTGTGAGGGCCTCGCGGTGAGATTCCCCGGGGCTACTCGACCGACCGGGGCGGTTCATTCCCAGTCTTCATGGAATATGCTAGGGAGATCAGGCGATCACGATGGCAATCTAGATCGTCGCGGCCGTGATAGGGCGGTGTTCCTTTGCACCGAGGATCAGGAGCCACAGCATGGCGACGAGCTCAACAAAGAATACCGGCTGCAGGTATTTGAAAAGTACATCATTGTATTGCGGAGCGAGAAACCACGCGCCACTCATGACCACCCAGGCTGCACCGTCCAGCAGGAGCCAGTACCCCAGCCAGCGCGGCAGGAAGCGCGACTTCACGACCAGCGATCCAAAGGGCAACAGCCAAAATCCCCAGAACATCTCGTTGACGCCACTCGCCTGTCCATGGATCCGGATCAGGAGCATGCCGATCGTTTCGCGCATGTGGCTTTCGAAAACGACACCACCATCGCCCCGAAAGACGAGGAGTGCGGCCGCGTTGAAGAGCACGCTTGCCAG
>JBEKOA010000195.1:0-7204 GCA_049522255.1 Occallatibacter sp. | reverse complement strand
CATTCAGAGTGCCGATCTGAACGCCAAATTAACTGGCTAAACTTTCCGAGTTTCTTCGGCATGGCAAGAGACAGGCTCAGTTTCGGAGTGGGCAGCTCCAGCAGATCCTGCGAGTTGGATAGCCCAGAGCCGACAGAACGCGTTGCATTCTCCAAGGTGGGGGGCTTGGTTTCACCAAGTCCAAGGCATCAACGATAGAGCCGGGACGATCGGAGAATGGCATGAGTTCTAACCATTCTTCCAATTGCCACCAATTCTCATCTGACGAGACCCACCGCTTTGCTTTCGATTTCTCCAATACGCTCTTGAGGCCGTCGAAAATCAAATCAGCCTGAATGATCTCTCCAGCGACGACGAGAACCGTGAAGAAGCCCCTCTTTTCACTAAGCGGCAGTGGGAGCTGCATTATTCTCTCTATGGTGTCCTCTTTGGCTCCGTAGGGCATGCTGAAAGCCACCTTCGCCAGTTGAAGCGCATGCGAGATGGCTTCTTCGCTGGAGCCGGGCCTTGTCGTATCGTCGATCACTGTAATGATCGCATCCGCGAAAGGAGATGAAGCACCCCCATCACCCCGAGTTTGTCTCTCGATCCGGCGGGTCTTCATCTCCGAAAAATCCACCGGAACTTTGAACATTATCTCCTTTGATAAATTCTGCTTCCGGTCCCAAATATCTTTCAGCGTGCATGCCGCATCGAAGCCAAAACCGAGGAAACCAGAATCCGGTAAGTAGCTCTTCATCGCTTCCACAACCTGACCACCCCCGATCGCGGCGAAGGCGCGTCTGTATTGAAGCGTGTACGACATATGTGCATCCGACCGAATGCGCTTTCCCTCCATCAATGACGTGGCGGTCCGTTCGTGCGCGCTCTTCCTGCCGGCCAAATCCGCCGCGAGCAGACGCAAAAGCACCGGGACCAACCGTGGCGCAGGCAATTTCCTTGGGAAAAAATTTGTGGGCCTCATCGATTTTCCATTTGGCATACTGGTCCTTCACAGGAAAACCGACATCCTCGATGAGAGCACTAATCTGGCTGCCTACCTGCGCTCCGTCCCGTCCCGCATCAACGAGCGCGTCAAGCTTTCTCATGGGATCTAGTTCCATTTCCATGTACTGACGCCGCTCACGAACCAGGCGCGCTCTCGAATCGGGATCAAGAATTTCGGCTGAATAGCCCTTCCTTGCAAGTGTGGCCCACACTTCATCTGATGCTGTGCGAAGCACTGTTGCTGCGAAGCGGTCTGCACGACGGAATAGAAGTGCCTCAAACACCGAGACTCTCACTCTCGGGCTGGTATCCCGAACAGCGAGCCTCGTTGCAAGTTCAAGTCCGTCCATGCCGCTCCCACTGGCAATTTCGGAGATAACATGTCCACGAAGATCTTCCGACAACTCAGCAATGCGCATCTCGACGTCATCTCCGAGGACTGATGGTCGAAAATAGCGTCGGGCACGAAGCGTTCCCATGCGAGCCTGGCTATCCGCATTCGAAATGAGGGGCCAGATCTGCAGAGCAAATTCGCAGCGCCCGGAGGTGATCATGAATTGAACAGCGCGATCGACCTTGCCGCTCACGTGCCACCTCTCGACAATGGAAGTTATCTTCTGCTTAATCCGATTCCAAACGCCGGTCGATGATCGGTAGATCATTTCTGCTGCAAAGATCGGATCAATCGCCATCGTCTCCAGCACCGTCTCCGCCACAGCCTGAACACCACGGTCATCAGCGCGCGATGCGCGTTCGCAGGCGAAAAGCACGGCCTCTTCCCAGGCATGCGAATTGAGCACGTCTGCCTTGAGTTTCCGCTTGGTTTCAACGGCACCTGCCGCCAAGGCGCGCATTAACTGCTCAACCTCGAACGACGCATACCATTCCTGGAATTGCTGGTGTTGAAACGAGACGCCTTCTCCAGTCTCGGAACCGGACCGAACGAGCAAATGATGACTGACCAGCACGTCCAGGATTGCCGTGGGCTGTGGTGCGCTTGTCATCTGGCCATCATCCGAAAGGCGATTTTCAATTTCTCTCACCGCCACGCATGTCTGTCGTTTGGCGATGGTTGTATTCCCGGCGCGTGTGGCTTCGACAGCGAGGCCTGTCAGAATTTCCGAGTGGAAGCCGAAGATCACCGCGCGCAGCACTTCGGCCTTGTCAGCCGTCCGTTCATGTTCCGAGACGAAGAGGCGGAGCACTTCCTCCTTGGTCGTCGGAAGCGTCTCGCCAGGAATGTGTGCCAGCAGAGCCGTAAGGTACAAGGGAATCGCTACAAGTTCACGAATGCCAGGTGTTCGCCACGCGTGTTCGAGAATCGATACGCCTTCCGAGCCGCGCAGTGCATGTGCGATCTCCAACTGCTGGCCTTCAGCGAGTCTGTCGATTTCAACAATCGGCCCGGAAATCGGCACATCCAAGACCTGACGACGTGTGCTGACAACAATTCCGAGTTCCGGAAACTCTCGTTGTAGCGATTTGATTTGGCCCGTGGCACGTTTTCTTGATACCGCGTCAAGCTCGTTCCAACCGTCCAAAACAATGGCCAACCGACTAGATTGCGCGAGAGATTTAAGATGCTCCTCACGTTCTCCGGCAAACGCTTGACGGCGCACAATGGATTGTAAGAGTGAATCCGGCGTGACGACCATTCACCTAGCGGGACAAATGCGGCAACCATGGTCCCCTGCGACAGCACGGCCTCTACCACTTGGATCAGTGTCGTTGTTTTGCCAGTTCCTGGAGGTGCGATGACGATAATCTGGTTGAACGTTTGGATTGCCTCCGCCAGCCCTGAAGCATGAAAAGCGCGGACGATGTCGCCATTCGTCATTCTGAGGTTTAGCGTGATCGCATTACGTGGCCATGCTGCGCTGCCTTTAAAGGCGTTGAGATCGGCGCGCGCCGCAAGATTCAGACGCGAACTGATTGTTTCGACATCGTCTTGCGCCGACAACCCAAGTGCTTCTATCTGATGGCCTTCTGCACTTTCCGGCGCTACGGCCCTAATGCGCTGAATACGAACCGAGGCGGGTGCAACGATGGCGCGAAAAGATTCGTCCTCCGCCGCTCGCTTCCAATCCTGAAGCATCTCGACAGTAAAGTGTTGATCGTCCGAATCGACTTGCTTGCCGTGGATTCCACAGAGCCAAATGCCGTTCGACTGGTGACGCCGCTGATCTCTGGTGAGGGTGTAATCATAGCGGGGGCCGTTTGGTGAAGCAGCCGTTATATGACATGCCTCGCCTACAATTGCAAAGCCATCGTCACCATGTTTGGCACCGACAGTCCGGATTCTGCACTCCGGATTTGAACAGAGATATCCTGCCCGCTTCGCAAGCCTATCAATCGTGCGTTTTGTGAAGTCGTCTTTCACGAAGGCTCCGGTTCCGGCCAATTGTATCCATTTGGTGTACAGGACCAAACGCGGAACTCTGCCCTGTCACTCCGTTTTCATGTTCTGGCTTGATGAGGGATAAATACTCCAGATACGCCAGAAGATGGATTTTCGTGATTTCGCATCAACTCAGCCGATCTCAACCAAGGAATATGATGTGCTCCGCCCCCCTGCCCCGTCTTTCGTCAGGACGCGTTTGCGAACGAGATCCTCGATATCCCGCAAGGCTGTGTCCTGCGAACATTTGGCGAGCTTCGCCCATTTCGATGATGTCAGCTTGCCTTCGAAGCCGTTGAGCAGCTGATTGACGATCTTGCGCTGCCGGTCGTTGAAGGCTTCACCTGCATGCCTGTCCCAGAAGCGGGCTTTCCTCATAACCGCTTCGAGAGTGGTTTCGGCATGCGTGAAGGCGCGTTCGAGGCAGTCGAGAAACCATTCGAGCCAGCGCGTGATGTCCAGCTCGCCCTTTTGCGTCGCTTCGAGGATTTCGTAATAGGCGTTGCGTTCCTGCCGGATTTGCGCCGACATGCTGTAAAAGCGCTGCGGGCTGCGCTCGGAGCGGGCAAGGACCATATCCGCAATCGCGCGCGCGATGCGCCCGTTGCCGTCGTCAAACGGATGAATCGTGACAAACCACAGATGCGCGACACCGGCCTTGAGCACGAGATCGGCCGCGTTTTCCTTTTCGAACCAGTCCAGAAATCTCTTGATTTCCTCGCGAAGACGCCCAGCGACGGGCGCTTCGTAATGGACACGTTCCTTGCCGATCGGACCCGAAATCACCTGCATGGGACCCGTCTTGTCGTCGCGCCAGGCGCCAACGTTGATCTTCGACATGCCGCTGCGTCCGGTCGGAAACAACGCCGCATGCCAGTCGAACAGGCGCCGGACCGTTAGCGGCTTATCGTAGCCCTGCGTCGCATCGAGCATCATCTCGACGACGCCCTCGGCATTGCGGTCGGCCGGAGTCAGCCCGCCAATATCGATCCCGAGGCGGCGCGCGATCGAGGAGCGTACCTGGTCCGGGTCCAGTTGCTCGCCTTCGATCTCGCTCGATTTCAGGACATCCTCGGTCAGCGTGTGCAGGACCGCTTCCGTCCGTAGCTGGAAGCCGAGGCCTTCCATCCGGCCGATCAGACGCCCCTGCCGATGCCGCACATCGACGAGACGCGCAGAGATCCGCGCGTGGTCCCAGCGGAAGCCCGGCCAGCCCTTCAGCTCGTGGATGTAGGTCTTTATTCGCCGCACCATTTGCGTAGAATTTACGCTCTATTCGCCGCAAATGCAAGGATAATCTCCGCATTATATACGGTGATTAACGGCCCTAATCTCCGCATGCCGGAATGAGCCGGTCTGTGCCTCCCCTACTCGCGCATGAGCCGGTCCGGAGTCCCGCTGTTTCCCTTTGGTGTGACCCGGCTTTGGCGGGGGAGAGTCAACGTGACAGCCGCCGGCTTGCGTCAAGGCGCTTTCGCGGCATTAACGAGCCTCCGCTCCGGGCCGGCCCCTCATTTATCCCACGGTCGCCTGTGACGCCGCGTCTCGGTCGCGGCTGTCGGTTTCCTCTCTGCTCCCGCCTTGGGGGTCACTTCAAACCAAGAGGACAACATGTCTACCACGACCATCCCCTACAAAAAGCTGTTCGCCTGGGACGGCAACGTCCGGAAGACCGGCTCCCGCAAGGGCACTGCCGATCTCGCCGCGTCCATCGCCGCGCACGGGTTGCTGCATTTCCTTGTCGTCCGCAAGGACAAGCACGGCAGATATGCCGTTATTGCCGGACGCCGCAGGCTTCTCGCACTCAAAGCGCTCGTTGACGCGAAAACCTCGCAACCAAACATGCCTACCGGAGGTCAAAAAAACACAATGCGGAGCAGGGGCTTACGGCGATTCGTCCAGGGTGTAACACTACTTAACACAGACTCTAACCTTATTAACATCGACAAGGCTTGGATCGGGAGGCGAGTACGATCATGAGGGATCCAGGACGGTAGGGAGAAAGGGCGGGTTGAGAAAATGGTTCAGTCCAACGCCGATGAAATTAAATTGGTTTTTCAGTATGGATCGAATTGCTCGGACGCACAGATCAATTCAGAAGACCGGCTGAAGGGTGACGCCGGATTCCAGAGCATCGCTGAGACCGTTAAAGACTATGAACTCACCTTCGATGTGTTCAGCGTATACCGCAATTGTGCCGCAGCCGACATTGTTGCAAAGCCGGGCGCAAAAGCCTGGGGCGTGCTCTATGAAATCCGCGAATATCTCATTGGCCGCGAGACTGCAAAGGCCCACGGCCGAAAATCGCTCGATGCTGTCGAAGGCGAAGGAGCCAATTATGAGCGAAAAGAAATCGACGTGCGCATGCCGGACGGTCAAATCGTCCCGGCATTGACGTACACAGTCATAATGCCGCGCACCGGATTGGTCACCAGCCTCGACTATGTGCTCTACATTATTGCCGGTCTCCACGAGCGCGGCATTCCGACGGAATACATCGACAAGATCAAGCGGATTGCTGCCGCGAACAATCCCGGCATTGCGGCGGGGGTAGAGGCTTTGGTACCCAGCATGGATATGATCAGGCAATTCGTTCCCGAAGCGCTCAGCGATTTCAGGAAGGTCGCGGCCATGGCGGATGCCGAGTTCATTGCCGAGAGCATCATCGCGGAATATCTGCCCAAGCCCCATAAGCCGACGGGACTGCCGTCGGGCAAAATGGCTGTGTATGCCTTCTTCCTTAATGGGCAAGCGCTCAAGGTCGGCAAGGTTGGCACCAATAGTGACGCACGCTTCAGGTCTCAGCACTACAATCCCAAAAGCGCAGGGAGCAACCTCGCGCGTTCAATCCTGGCCAACCCCCAAAAGATCGGAGCGGGCGGCGTCAATGAACTCAATGTGGGGGACTGGATTAAACAGCACACCGACCGGGTCAACCTGTTTGCTCCCGCAACCTTTGGAGAGGAATTGTCTCCGAGTGTATCTCATCATTGTTTCTCCCATTTTTGTTATGAGAGGATCCTATGAATGCCGATTGCACGAGCAGCGTGCTGTCTTTTGGACAGACCTCCCGCTCTTGGGTGAAACAACGCATCGGGAATCTAAGGAGACTCTGCACAAGTCCAAACTGGGCACTCTGCTTGGATAAAATGACAAGCAGGGGGTAAGCACGATGCGGCAGCTAACACTGGCGTCACAGGCGATGTTTGAGAAGCATAGCCGGAAGAGCAAGCGGGAAATGTTTCTCGACCAGATGGAGCAAGTGGTGCCGTGGTCGGTGTTATTGGCGCTGGTCGAAGCTCATTATCCCAAGGCGGGTAATGGTCGCCAGCCCGTTGGTTTGAGCATCATGCTTCGCACCTACTTCTTGCAACAGTGGTTCGGTTTTTCAGACCCCGGCATGGAAGAAGCCTTCTATGAGTCGCCGGTACTGCGCCGCTTCGCCGGCGTTGACTTGGGCATGGCTGCCGCACCCGATGAGTCCACCATTTTGCGCTTCCGCCATCTCCTTGAACAGCATGAGTTATGCGGCCAGATACTCGATACGGTGAACAACTATTTGGCGAGCAAGGGTACGGAGTGCGTCTTGCACACGTAATAGAAGGGCATCATCACCATGCCCAGGAAGAGCATGGCGGGAATCGCGCCCACCCAGTACCAGTGCGCCGCGAGAATGCCATATTGATAGGCCGAGCCGGCCCAGCCCATCAGTTCCAGTGCTCCGAGGTTGGCTGAGACAAAGCTCAAGCCCGCGATCCACGCCGTCATCTCGCGGCCGGCCATGAAGAACTCTTCGCTGGTGTTGGCCTTGTTTTTGAG
>JBEKOA010000194.1:0-7259 GCA_049522255.1 Occallatibacter sp. | reverse complement strand
CATATCCCCCGCATAGAATTGCCCAATCTCGCTGATACCATACTTCATCATGGCGATGCGTTCGACGCCCATGCCGAAAGCGAAACCGGAGATCTTCTTTGGATCGTAAGCGGGCTGCTTCTCTGCCGCGAATGCAAAGACCGCTGGGTCAACCATGCCGCAGCCAAGCAGCTCGATCCAGCCCGAGTTCTTGCATTTACGGCAGCCCTTTCCGCCACAAAAGATGCAACTGATCTGCACGTCGGCAGACGGCTCAGTAAAGGGAAAAAACGACGGGAAGAAGCGCGTCTTGACCGCCGAGCCGAAGAGCGCCTTCATAGCATGGTCCAGCGTCCCTTTCAGGTCGCTGAAGGTGATATTCGTGTCTACGCAGAGGCCCTCCACCTGGTGAAAGATCGGCGAGTGCGTCGCGTCAGCCGCATCGTTGCGGTGCACTTTGCCGGGAATCACGATGCGCACCGGTGGTGGCTGCGACTCCATCGTCCGCATCTGTACCGGTGAAGTGTGGGTGCGCATCAGCAGCCGGTCGCGCTGTGAGCGGCGTTCTTGATTCGCGACCACCAGCGTATCTTGAGTGTCCCGCGCCGGATGCCCCGGCGGAAAATTCATGCTCTCGAAGTTGTAGTAGTCGGTCTCGACCTCGGGCCCCACGCCTACCGAGTAGCCGAGCGCTGCAAAGACGCCGACAATCTCGTTGAGCGTGCGGGTGATCGGATGCTCGGCCCCGGTCAGGCACTGCGTGCCGGGCAGCGTGATGTCGATGGTCTCGCAGGCCAACTCTGCGTCACTTGGACCGGCTCCCAGCGCCTCATCCAGCAGCCCTTCCACAACCGCTTTCAGCGCGTTGAAGCGCAGCCCGAGCGCTTTCTTGGCCTCGGGGGGCGCGGCCTTTAACCAGCGACCAGAAACTTCCTTGAGCCGTCCCTGTTTTTGGCCCACCCACAGCAGGCGAAAGGCCTCGATAGCCGCCTCGCCGTTGAGTTCGGCCGCAGCCTCGCGCGCCTGCCGCTCCAGTCGAGCAAAGGCCTGGTCGAGCGCGGCCTCATCAAATGCCGTCAGATTGGGAATCTCTTCGTTCATAGGCTTAAAGAGCAGGATAAACTACCCGCCCTGCGCTCAACGAGATCGGGGTATCGAGCGGATTCTTCGATTCGCCAGGCTGCGCCTAAAAGAGTTCAGTTCCAGCGGCTCCTGTCGTTGGGGTCTTCGTCGATCTGCCGGCCTTTGCTGTCGAAGCGAACGGTGCGGCCTTGGGAACGCATGTAGACCTCGAACTTGCGGGCGGCGCGGCGGCGCTTCCAGCGATAGTAGCGGTTACGCAGCCCATACCATTGTTCACTCAGACCAATCGACAGGCCGCGGCGCGGGGCCAGGCGGATATAGATAATGCCTGCGAGTCCTCCACCCAGCATGGCAAAAGCGAAAACGCGATGATCGCTTATGAGGAGCATAAAGAAGTAGATCAAGGCGTAGACTGCGACCAGATAGCGCGCCTTGATGGCGATGGGCAGAGGAAAGAGCATAAACTGCACGTCCCCGTAAAGTACCCCGATAACCGCCAGCATGCCAAAGGTACCCCCAAAGCAGCCCATCATCTGACCCGCCTGAAGCACATAGCCCAAGGCCAGACCCGCTGCATAAATAGCGGTTGCGGCGGCTGCGGTTCCCAAAACGGAGACCGCGTAGAGACTGATGACCCAACCCGAATTGTGATAGTTCTCAAGAAATCCGGCAAGGAACCAGAGCGAGAGCAGTTCAAAGGCCGTACCGATGATCGCGGCGGGTGGATGAACGAGGCTGTAGCTGATTGGCTGCAAGAGGTAGCCATGAAGGAATAGGCCGGGAGTGAACGACAGCCAATCGATCGCCCGCGCCGTCAAGCCTGGGGCAAGCAACTGCGCCACAACCAGCAAAAAGTACGCCGAAAGGTTCCAAAGAACCAGGCGGCGGGTTGCGCCGCGGAACTCGGGGAAGGCAAGTGAAGTGGAGCCAAATCTGGCCATCGTGAGTCTCAGAGTAAACGGTGAAGCGGGCGAGTGTCATGGGGCACAGCAAACGGACGTGCGGCGCGCCGAGTTCCGGAGCCGGTCTGGCCCTCGAAGATCAATATGGGACTACAGTGAGGCTGCGATGGCCAGCTGTGTCCACCGCTCGTACGCCAAAGACAACATTGTCCTTCGAGACGGGCACGGTGACGGTGACGGCCGGGCCGGCGGCATCCTTCGCGGCTGGCTGGACGTTCTGGACAAACTGCCAATCAGGTGCGGTAGTCTCGCGCCACACCACCTCGTAATGATCGACACTGGCGTTTGCAGTCGCATCGCCGGCAGGCGGCTCCCAGCGCAGGGTGGCGCCGTTTTCGAGCCGATCGGTCAGCATGGTCACCTTCATCGGCTCACCCGGCGACGAGGCCAGCGTTGCCAGCGTGGCGGCATTCAGCCGGGCGACGTTGGCCACATAGTTGAAATCGACAAACTCCGGCAGGTCGCCCATAACGGGATCGCTCGATCCGGCAGGCGGCCGGACGACATTCTGGTGCTGGTGGTTAAAGTCTTCACGCCACTCGGTGAAGCGGACCGCAGCAAAGCCCTCGCGGTTGAACGAGATGTGATCGCCTCCGCGCAGGTAGCGGTCGGGCCGGAAGACAAGATACGCAGCAAACTTTGGCGTGCCCGCCGCGGGAAAGTAGGCGCGGGCGGTTTCGGCCACGGCGCGGGCCAGCTGACGGCTGGGTGAGTCCTCTTCTTCGCCCAGTGCACGGATGCGGCGGATCTCGTCAGGCGTGGCGGCCACTGGTAGGCCCTCGGAGAAGACCCGAACGCGATCCTTTAGCTGGAGCGAGTCGCCGGGGGTGGTGTTGCCTCCCACGATGTCGTTATTCAGTACGGCCTCCAGTTGCCAGCCCTCGCTGCGCGCCAGCTTGGCCAAATGGGCCGATCCGTAAAGGCCTTCTTCCTCACCTGCCACGGCCACGAAGACGACAGATGCCGGGAAGCGCATCTTGCTGAGGGCCCGGGCGCACTCCAGGGAAACAGCTACGCCCGAGGCATCGTCGTTGGCGCCGGGCGACGGACCGCGTGCGTCCAGGACATCACTGCTGCGCGAGTCGTAGTGACCGGTAACCAGCACCATGCGCCGCGACTGGGCCGGGTCTGTTCCGCGCAGAATGGCGTAGATGTTTGTGATGGGGGTCGGCTGCGGAATCCGCTCACCGACGGGTTGGGTAAAACTGTCGCGATGGAGTTCGAGGCAGCCGCCGCATTCCTTTGAAATCTGATCGAATTGCGCAAAAATCCACTCCCCGGCGGCGTTGATCCCCTGGCCGGATGTCAACCCCAGCGACGAAGACCTGTCGCCAGCAACCCCAGGCGGCAGACCATCGTCTGAATTCGGCAGGAGGCTGGAAAGTGTGCTTCGAGTACTAAACCTTACCAGGGTGTTGATCGTCTCTTCAATGCGTGCGGGTTGGATGGTCTCAAGGGCATGTACGATCGCCGGATCCGGCGGCGCCGGAAGAACCGGGGTGGCATTGAGCTGGAAATCTGGCTGCGACCGGCCGATAGATGCCGTCAGCGCCATACCGCAGAGCAAGACCGCTTGGGAGAGATTCATGGCGTATTCTTCCACTTGGGACTTCCGGGTGAGATTTAGGACTAAGCCTCTTGACCTCAGACCGGTTTTCACTCAAGAATAGCGGAGACGCACCGCAAAAGACCATCATCCTGCAATTTGAAATACCTTGGAGAGAGAGGAGGCCGCCATGCCGAGCTGCCCTGAATGCGAGAATGATCTGGACATCGAAATGGACGAAGTCGCCGAGGGCGACGTCGTCGCCTGCGACGAGTGTGGAACGGAGTACGAGGTGGTGGGAGTTGAGCCGCTGGAACTGGTAAGGGCGGGCGATGACCCGGACGACGACGAACTGCCCGAAGAAGAAGAGGAGTAAGAGTGAGGTTGAATCGCACGAGTTTGGCGGCCGGGGTGGCGTTTGCACTTCTGGCGGCCGGTTTTGTTTCCCCAGTGTCGCAGAGTAGCCAGCATGGATTGGGCTTGGAGCCAGCGTGCGCCCAGGCGCTCAACCTGGGCCAGCGCGTGGTCATGGGCGCCGTGGTCGACGGCAACTCAGCCGCGGTGGTCGGAGCCACCGTCTTCCTCAAGGACCTGAAGTCCAAGACGATTCGCAGTTATACAACCAACGAAAAAGGCCGCTTCCGATTTGCCCAGGTGAGCATGTCTGAGGACCACGAGCTTTGGGCTGAGAAGGACGGCAAAAAGACGGCCGTCAAGACCGTCAGCTCGTGGGACACGCGCCCGAACTTCGAGGTTGAGCTGAAGATGAAGTAGGCTGTGAGCCCGCGGCATATCCGCAATGCCGCCGCCATCCTATCCCTCCAGCTTTTTCGTCACCAGCTCATTGAGCAGGGCCGGATTCGCTTGCCCCTTCGACGCTCTCATCACCTGGCCCACAAAGAATCCCGCCATGGTCTTTTTGCCGGCGCGATACTGCTCCACTTGTTTCGGATTGGCGGCGATGACCTCGTCGATCATCGCTTCAATAGCCGATGAATCGGTAATCTGTTCGGGCTTTTCCCGCAGATAGACCGCCGTAAAATCCTCGCCTTTTTCAAAACACACATCGAAAAGCTGCTTAAGCTGCTTGGAGCTGATCTTGCCCTCATCGAGCAGATCGGCGGCCTCGACGATGCCGGCCATCGAGACAGGAGACTGCGCCTGTTCGAGGCCCAACGCCTTAAGCCGTCCGCCCACCTCGTTGAGCAGCACGTTGGCCACGCGGCGGGGGTTTCTGGCGGTCCGAGCGGCAGCCTCGAAGCGGTCGGCAAACTCGCGTTCGGCGGTCAGCGTGAAGGCGTCTTTATTGGTGATTTCGTATTCGGTGACCATCCGGGCGCGGCGCGCCTCGGGCAGCTCCGGCAGTTCCGCTCTCTTGAGTTCGATATACTCGCGGGTCAGCACCAGCGGCGGCAGATCCGGCTCGGGAAAATAGCGGTAATCGTGGGCTTGCTCCTTTGAACGCATGGAATACGTCCGGCTTTCGTTCGAGTTCCACAGCCGGCTCTCCTGCGTGATGCGCCCGCCTGACTCAACCACTTCAATCTGCCGTTCGATCTCATATTCCAGGGCCATGCGGACGAAGCGAAAGCTGTTGAGATTCTTTACTTCGACCTTCGTCCCAAACTCCTTTTGACCTCTTGGACGCACGCTCACGTTGGCGTCGCAGCGCAGTGAGCCTTCCTCCATATTGCAGTCTGATACGCCGCAGTAGAGCAGGATTTCCTTCATGCGGGTCAGGTATTCGAAGGCCTCGTCCGGCGTGCGGATGTCGGGGTCTGAGACGATCTCGGCCAGCGGCGTTCCGCAGCGGTTCAAGTCGAGATAGGTGCGGGTAGCGGAATCGGCAAAACCATCGTGCAGGCTTTTGCCGGCGTCCTCTTCCATGTGCAGACGGGTGATGCCGATGCGCTTGATTGTCCCGTCCGCAGTGGGCACATCGATCCAGCCATGCTCGGCGATCGGCTTGTCGAACTGAGAGATCTGATAGCCCTTGGGCAGATCGGGATAGAAGTAGTTCTTGCGCGCGAAGATGGAGCGCTCGCGCACCTCGCAGTTGATGGCCAGAGAAGCCAACGTTGCAAAATCGACGGCCTTCTCGTTGAGTACGGGCAAAGCTCCCGGCAGCCCCAGGCAGACCGGGCAAACGTTCGTGTTCGGCGCCGAGCCAAAGTGGTTGGCGCAACCGCAAAAGGCCTTGGTAGCGGTGAGCAGTTGCACGTGGACTTCGAGTCCGATGACGGGCTCGTACTTGGCCATAACTTCGGGCGATAGCGTCGCGGAAGGCATATCTGAATTCTAACGCGATGCGAAGCGGGGCTTCGCGACGCTCAACTCCAGCGAATACGTTGATCAGCCAGTAACTGCCCCTTTGCCGGCCGCTTATCCAGAGTGGGGCGCTGAGGACGCACCCGGCTTATCAAATTAATTACCTGCAAGGTTTTGAAAATATGGTGAGGGGGGGTACCTCAGTTCCAGTTTCCGGGCCGACAGTGAACGGCCGCCTATGGCCTTCTCCTCGACTGCTTCAATTGTGGACCGGCGGTAGAAAATTCTCGGCAAAGTGCGCAGGGGTAGGTCGTGGTCTGCCAGGTCTAAAAAGCGAGACATCGGCCGTTCCCTGCCCGCTCATCGCGATAAGGCGGCGAAGATAGGGGCACGGCTTCCTATGGCTCAAGGTTATTCTTCGGGGTTTATGACCTGGCCACCTGTCGGCGGTGGTGCAATCTCCGGTTTGCCGGTGACTCGCCAACTGGATGCGTTGATAGGTTTTCTGGTACTGGGCGCGCTGGGTTATGGCTCGATGGCTTAAAGGTCACAACCAAATGCGCAGCCGATCCCGAGCAGAATACCCTCGGCGGGATACACGACAACAAACCGAATACCTGTTAAGGGTAAGGTGGCGAACTGTTTTGCTTTTCGGCTGAAGCTGCTCCTGGGGGTGCTCTCCAGTCTCAGCTTCAGATAGTCTGGGGGGCTGGATTCTATCAACCCCACCGCAATAACATCCATTACACGTGGCTCCATTCTTCCCCGCCGAATTCGAAGCTTACCTTCGCGAATCCGGGTCACTTTCGCCTCGACTAGGTTTTCCCCGCACGCGTATGCGTATTGTCCGACAACAAGTTTGTGGGCGACGCGAAAGATCACCGTCGAATTCACGGTCGCCTGCGCCAACGCAATTGGGTCGACTGGCGTCAGTTCGACTGGCACATCGGAAGGAAGTACCGAGTATCCAAGGAGTGCATCATGGAGACGAGCCGAAAATGAACTTCTGTACGCGAACAACGTTTGCGCCGGTGTTCCTTTACCGACTGGCTCGTCAGCCCGACTGATCTGTTGTGTCGGGAGTATCGCTAACATCACAAAGCACAGCACCTTCTCAAGAGACTTGATCTTCACGCGATTGCCTCGCTTTCATCACGGGCTAATCTTAAGAGAGAGGTGAAGACCTTTGGGGAACGATGAGTACACTTTCGCAAGTGTCACAGTGTCAGCGGTCACTGAGGCCAAAACATGACCGTGGATTGATTTCGGAGGAATCCTCCCATTGCGAGCGGTTGGTCGCCATTCCGTCAGTTACTGGTCAATAAACGGCGCCTTCCGCAGCGGGATTCATGCGAAAGCCTTGGTGCGCTGGCCTCAGTACTCAGCCACCGCATGCTGCTGGGGACAGCGGCAAGTCCCAG
>JBEKOA010000193.1:0-7282 GCA_049522255.1 Occallatibacter sp. | reverse complement strand
TTCACGTTCAGACGCGGCAGCAACTCCACCAGGTCGAAAACATTCGTGACCATCGTCGCGTGAAAGCGGGACTCCGGCTCATTCAAACGGTCCCCCATGTGCGAAACCACATCCCTGAGCCGCTTCCACAAATCTTCGGTGCCGCGCGTCAAGGATTCGCGAACTTTGGCGTCGATCTCGCGGGCCACGCGTGCCTGCTCCTCGGCCGACATCTGCACGCGGAAGTCGTTGCCAGTCGGGATAGGCAGGATCTCGAGCTTCACGCCGAACTTCTTGCGCAGCTTGTCGGCGGCGGGATAGTCTTCCTCGCGAAACAGGCCGTTCAACTCCGGCCGCACCTGCTCGATGTACTGCGGATAGACCTGAAGAAAGCTCTCCACACCCTGCTCGAAGCCGGCCTCGAACTCGCGCATCCGCGCCGTCAGATCAAAGTAGAGGTTCGACGGCAGCAAGCGAAATCCCTCGTCGGACCACGGCAACGTGATCTTATAGAAGTACTGCCGTACCTGCCCGGCCAGCGTGCGCAGTTCATCGAGTTTGTTGGCGCCGCGCAGCAGTTGCTTGTTATAGCGGCCCGCTCCCTGGTGCGCTCCGTGCTGATCGGCAATGTCGCGGCTGATCTTGCGGTCGTGTTTGACGGCCGTCCAGATGCTGATGTGGACGGCGGCGAGCATCGCGCGTTCGGTAATCATCGAATGGCCTCCTGTTGCACACCGAAGCGGACAAACTCCGGCGTGTGGGTGATGGCGGTGTCCCGCGCCGCCGCATCGCGCATCGCCATGACGCGCATTTCGGTCGGCATACGGTCCAGATACTTGAGTCCTCTGGCCACGGAGTTGTCGGTCATTGCCCGTCCCAGGGCCGTGGCAATTGCGATCTGGGCCGATGTTTCCGCAGGAAGCGGTGCCGTCTCCGGGTTGAGCAGAATCTCGTCAATCGACGGCAACAGCCGGAAGAGCCGCAGGAATGCAATCAACTCCGCCGCAGCCGCCGGGCCAACCGTGCCGTCGAGCAACTGCGCTTCAAACTCACTTGCGCCCGAAAGGAATGCGGTCTTCTGCCGGTTGGCAATGCCGCGCAGAACATTGGAGGCCATCTCCCAGGAACGGGGAGTGGGCCAGGCATTCGCGTCCGAAGTCGCATCGGCAGTATGCAGCAGGTCCGGCTTGAAGCGCAGAAACGCGATAATCTCCGACCGGACGCCGGCACCCACGGCCCACTTGCACCAGTCGTTGAGATCCGCTTCGAGTTCGAGATGGACGAAACGATTCCGCAGCGGACGCGGCATCGAGAAATGCACGCCGCGCTCGGAGGCCGGGTTGCCGGCGGCGATGACCACCCAGCCGTCTGGCAACACATACTCTCCCAGCTTCCGATCGAGCACCAGTTGGTAGCAGCCGGCCTGCGTCATCTGCGGAGCCGACGTCAATTCATCGAGAAACAGGATGCCCTTCCCGGCGATGGGAAGGAACTTGGGTGGCACCCACTCTGTCTGGTCTGCTTTGATCCGCGGCAGCCCGCGCAGATCGACCGGATCGAGTTGCACGGCGCGAACGTCCAGAAAATCAAAGTCGAGATCGTCCGCTACCTGCGCGACGATTTGGGATTTGCCGACGCCGCACGCGCCCCAGATATGCAGAGGCACACGTTCGCCGATCAGCGCATGAAGCGCCTCGTAAAGCTTGGATGGTTTCATTTAGATTTGCCTCGGTTGAATTGCAGGTTGGTTGGTATCGAGCTTCGTTGGCTCGATACCCCAAATCAGGGATAGAATTCTTTGAAGATGGCTGTTCGGAAGGTAATTCACGTGGACATGGACGCCTTCTATGCGTCCGTCGAGCAACGGGATGACCCGCAACTGCGCGGCAAGCCAGTCGTTGTCGCCTGGCTGGGAAACCGTTCTGTCGTTTGTGCCGCCTCCTATGAAGCCAGGCGCTTTGGCATCCGTTCGGCCATGCCAGCGGTTCGCGCCGAGCGCCTTTGTCCCCAGGCTATCTTCGTTCCCCCGGATTTTCCGCGTTATCGTGCAGTTTCAAAGCTGGTGCAGGAGATCTTCAAGCGGCATACGGATTTGGTTGAGCCGCTCTCGCTCGATGAGGCATATCTCGACGTAACCGAAAACAAGACCGGACTGCCCACCGCCACGAAGGTTGCGCGTGCCATTCGAGCGCAGATCCGTGAAGAGTTGAACCTCATTGCTTCTGCCGGAGTGGCGCCGAACAAGTTCCTGGCAAAGATCGCCTCGGACTGGCGCAAACCGGATGGCCTTTTCGTGATCCAGCCAGACGAGGTGGATACATTTTTGCCGCCGTTGCCCGTGGGACGAATTCCAGGCGTCGGCAAAGTGACGGAGGCAAGGCTTGAGAAACTCGGAATAAGAACGGTTGGGGAGTTGCGTGGTTTTGAATTGCCGGCTCTCGAAGGTTCCTTCGGCCGCTATGGTCTGCGCCTCTACCAGTTGGCACGCGGAATCGATGACAGCCCAGTCGTCCCAAACAGGCCCACAAAATCGGTGTCCGCTGAAGACACTTTCCAGCAAGACGTACCTCTGTCGGAAACGGAGCCTGTGATTCGGCGGTTAGCGGAAAAAGCTTGGACGGCATCTCGCAAGGAGGCTCGCGTCGCGCACACAGTGGTTCTCAAGCTAAAGACGAGCGATTTCAAGATCCTCACCCGCAGTCATTCACCCTCGCACCCACCGGTTTCGTGCGATGAATTGACCAGCATCGCCTTGTCGCTGAGAGATCGCGTGGATCTGGGTTCCCATCAGCGCTTCCGTCTGGTGGGCGTTGGCCTGAGCAACTTTCGCAACCCTGAAGAAGTGTCCACGCAGCCGGAACTCTTTGAGTGACAAGAGACAGTTGCAAACGACAGGTCGGCGCGCTATTCGTCTCGCCATAATAAATGCATCGACATCGCGTGACCGCAGTTCGGAAAGCCGGAGTAGGTGGCATTCACGAGGCGGAATGAGGCAGAACGGGCGCGATGTAATCAGCTCTGAGAGGTTCCAATTGCGACTGCTCCACGCCCGTTCCATGCGAGTCAAGACGCTTCCCAGCAATCGATTGACCCGCCTCCCATGAGAGGGAGATAAAACAGTATTTAGTGGTCCTTGAAGGCCTTGCTGTTCAGAATAGCTCAAAACGAAAAGACTCCATCTTTGCGTTATCAACATTAATTCAATGCTCAGGGTGGCCATTCAGCAGCGATCCGCGATCGGAAGGAGGCGCAGTCGAACGTCACGTCAGGCTGCGTCATCCAGTTATTGAGCCTCTTCCACTGGCTCCCCATCGTCGATCTCTGCAAATCCAGCGCCTTCTTCTGGCTCGATCGGTGTGCATTGGTTGCGGCAACTGCTAGCCGCCTCGTACGCATGAGCATTTCCCCACTCATCGTCAAGACTTTTCTTCGCTCGGGTCGTTGTGAAGTTTGGTTTGTGTCTCCGGAGTTGCTGTCTGGCGCACCACATCTTCCATCTTGCCCATCAGCGAGCTCATCTGATGCGACAGCAACTGAATTTCGGTCTCTGCTCGCCGGTTCAACTGGAAATCCAACTCGCTTCGCACGTGGTCCTTCACGTCCTGGCGGTTCTGGCTCATCATGATCACCGGAGCCTGAATCGCGGCCAGCATCGACAGAAACAGGTTCAGAAGAATGAATGGATACGGGTCCCATGCCCGGTTGTGTAGCGCCACGTTGGTCGACGAATACACAACGAGCACAATCGCGAAAATGATGATGAATTTCCACGAGCCCCCAAAGCGGGCCACCAGGTCCGCCAGACGCTCGCCAAGAGTCGACTCTTCCTCGATCACTTCGTTGGGGTTGCGGCTGATCCGGCTCCGGACCAGATTCTGCGAGGCATGGAGCTGCCGCGCCTGCATGGTCAGCATGTCCATGCCTGCCATCGGCATATGCATCACCAGCTCGCTAATGTCATCGCGCCCTACTTCCAGACAAACCGTCTCTTCTATCGCCGTCGCCGTCGACTGGTGCTCGGACTGCTGAAGCATCGATGCAAAGCCGAAGAACTCCCCGTGCACCGGCTCCTCAACCACTACTTCCTGCTGGTCTTCGTCCATCATGGCCACTTGCGCCTTGCCCGACATCACCACGTAACCATGGTCTGCGGGGTCGCCGGCCTCAAAGATTCGCTCGCGCGGCGCAAATCGTCTGATTGCAACTTGCGCCGCCAGAACGTCAACTTCATCGTCGTCCAGAAGTTCGAAAAGAGGAACGTGTCGCAACTCGTCGGGATTGCATGGCATGGCTTGCCTCATTCATGATCTGGATTGGGTCGGCTGCGTCTGGTTGTGAGTGGCCATACAAAACCTGACGATCAACCGTTACCTCAATCATCATGATATGCGCTCGACGATTCTGCGAAAAACTGGGGAATGAGCGTCTCAGGCGGCATCATCCAGTACTTCGTTCTCTTCGATTGGCTCATCGTCGTCAACCTCCGCAAATCCAGGGTCTTCTTCCGATTCGGCTGGCGCTACGGCGGTTGTTACCGCTGGTGCCGGCGCATCGAAGAGACTTGCGGGCTTCTGGAGAGCGGGCTTCGTCGGTTCGGAAGGCTTGGCGGCCGCAGCTGGTTGTGCGCTATCGGGCTTCGACGGCGCCGACTTTATCCCGGTCTTCGACTTCGCTCGCGCCTCTGCCTGTGCCACCTTGGACGCCGCATCCATCTCTGCCTTGGCCTTCTCCAGGGTGTTCTTCATCTGAAGATGGGAGCCGACGAAGCTGATGATTGTCGTGGATAACTCGGCGTCGAGATCCTCGGCCGTGCCGGTGACGCTGAGCGGGGTGGTGAGGGCGTCATTATCGCCGTCTTTCAGTTTCTTAGGCACAATATTCACCCGAATCTGATCTTCATCGACATGCGTGACCGTCAGCAACACGGCGCGGTCCCGCAGGATTGGAACAAGTTCCTTGAACATGGGTATCTCTCCAGGTAAATGACGATTTTTGGATTACTTCCGCCGGGCGCGTCTCCGCGTCTTCGACCAAAGCTGGGGATCGACAGGCAACGGGCTCATGAGTCCACTCTGTGCATTGAAGAATCCGCCGTGGTGAGTTAGTTTCCCGTAGCGGAGGAGGCGCGCCAGCATGGCCAGTGCGCTCGACGCCAGGGTCTGGTTAATGAATGGCTCTTGACGGTCCAACGCCTCAACGGCAGAACAACTGGGCAGCGGGTCTTCCCCGATCTCAGTGTTAATGATCTCTGGATACAACTCACTGACTGTACGCAATCGGGCGGCCTTCCTGCGATTGCGCGCGTTCAATGGCTGGCCGAGAACGAACTGGCCGCTCGATGCATTGTTGCCGAGATCGAGCCAGTATGCCGCACGGCACCGTGCTTTGGTCAACGCACGCGCGATGACGCTTCGCGCCCCTCTGGTGTCCACGCAGCCAATCAGTAGATCGACGGACATGTCATTGATCCGTTCGAGCGTTCGTTCGTCGAAATGTGTCGGCTCAGCCCGCCACCGCATTCCCCAGAAGAGGTTGATGCGATTGATCAGAACGGTCGCCTTGTTCTGGCCGATGTCGGAGACTGAAAATGGTTGGCGCAAACAGTTCGTTTCAGAGACGGTATCGGCATCCATCATGACAACTTCCACCCCAGATGACCGGCCCCAGACTCGCATAGCCTGGTCGAGATACGGCAGGCCCATGACGATTGCACTGCCGGTTCCGCCCGCCCCAACAACCAGGACGCGCACCGGCTTCTGGCCCAACAGATCGCTTGGAAGCGTGTGCTCGATGCGCATATCAGCCTCTCTCACCGCACACGAACTGCGACAGCGTCTGAGGCAATGCAATGAGCGTTTCAAGTGGAAAGCGACCGCGCTTTCCAGCCAAGCTGCTCCACAGTCCATCGAATCCGCCATCATGGCGCGTCAGACGGCCAATGTTGGCATGCGTGAAGGCGCTCTCATAGAAGCCGCGCTCCCAGGCTGGAATCGAAGCGACAGATGCACTGTCCGGGTGTCGCATTGTGCCCGTGCAGACGCGCCCATCGTCCGAGAGATTCCAGAAAGGCGCCACGGAGAGTTTCGTTGAACTTTCCGGCCGCTTGTTCTCGGTGAGTGCCCGAATGTCAAGCTCTCCATTCGAGACCTTCCAGATCAGTGGAGGTTGCGGGAAGATGCGGCCGTTCAGTTCCGCGGCCTTGCCTTCGGAGTTCTCATAGAACATCCGGCGGCGTCGCGCAGGGGTCCACCAGACAATCATGCGGTCTGCCTTGGCAAGTACGTTGGCCGGCAGCACTTCGGCCTGCACACTGCCGCTGAGGGATCGCGTCAGAGACTCGATGAAGGCTACAGTGAGCGGTTGCGCCGGGCCGAGCGTGGGCGGCGCGTCCTTGTGCGCGGCCACGTCGTGGCGAGTGACGAAGCTGCTTTCGCGGTCGCGATAAATCAGCAATGCCTCATGCAGCTCGAAGCGATGGTTCTCCCCGATCGATAGATGTGCCTGCATAACCAGTCTCCCAGCGCGTGATTTCCTCGACCAATTCAAAAAGCGCGCAGTTAAGAGCGATAAAGCGATCCACGATCCTAATAGCGTGCCGAACCTGCTCCGGCTGGCGCGGCGAGAAGACAACACACACGATTGGCTCTGCGGTGCCTTCCATCATGTACTGGCCCTCTTCGTCGAAGCAGGCGGTGATGGCGTCGTGCTCCTTGAAGACAATGAGCAAAGCTGGCAAAGGTGGATCGTCGTAGTAGCCGAGTTCGAGGTACTCCCGCGACTGTTTGAGTGGAAGCCGCGACAGGCACTGAATGCGCTGCAACCGCTCAAACCAGGACCGGAATTTGCCTTTGCTAAAGCTGCGCAGCAGATCGCGCTCGCGCATCTTCCAATCAAGGCCTTGGCGTTTCTGCGTCTTTCGAATGCACTCCGGCAGCGCCTTTTCGACCTCGGGAATCTCATACTGGCTGCGGTTCTCTTCTTCGTCCTCTGCGGCATAGTCGCGCATCCGCTCCTCGTACATAAGCGCATCGTCATGGTTGTAGATCCTCATCACGCGATAAAGTGCGAACGTCAGCGCCCAATAGAAGGCCGCACCCAGCCCCTCGGCCTCCGCTTCCAGCGCATCGAGCGCCGGTCCAATCCTGAAGTACCCCGATCCGCCACACTCGATGGTTAGAACGAGTTGCCCGCTTTCGAGTTCTGCATCGCTCCCAGCGCGGCCGAGTTGATCACTCACTTCAAGGTGATACTCGACATTGCGTTGCAGCAGGTCGCCGCGCTCGGTGCCAATCGCACTCATCAT
>JBEKOA010000192.1:0-14176 GCA_049522255.1 Occallatibacter sp. | reverse complement strand
GACACACCGCAGGGAATCACGTCGCGCACTCCGCCGATCAGATGGCCGAGCGAAACCCCAATGCGCTGCGCCTCCAGATCCCAGATTGCATTCTCGAGCGCCGCCTTGGCCATGCGGTTGCCGCGCACTTTGCGGAAGATCTTCGGACACTCGCCGCCGTGCGCGGGCGACGCCGCCGCCAGCACCGGGGCCAGCTCATTCACGATGACCGCCCAGGCGGTATCGGTCGACTCCGCTGAAAAGTGCGGCCTCTCGCCTGCCGTGCACTCGCCCCAGCCGGTCAAACCCTCTGACTTGACCTCTGCCAGCAGGATTCTGCGGTTGCGCGTCACGCCAAAGCTGGTTTCAAAGGGACGTACCAGAGGCATGTGCAGCTCGCGCAGGATGATCGCATCGATCTTCATAAGCTTCTTTGACTCCTTTGGATTTCTAACCGACCTGAGTAAGTGGACCCAATTCGAATACTCCATTTCCTTCCGCATCCACAGTGTAGCCAACAACGGCCAACCCCCGCGAAAACGCGTCCTGGAACCTGTTGCGGTTTTCCAACTGAACGGCGAGAGCCAGTTCGCGGCCGGTTTCCGAAGCCTTCCACTGATAAATGGAAGCTGGAACCGAGATGCGCTCCTCGATCGCCTGTGCCGCGATCCGACGGCCCTCCAGAATCGCCTCGACCCTGGGCGAATCGAGCTGCCACTCGGCGACCAGGCGGTCCGTCGGGAGCCCGCCCTGCAGTCGAGATGAGGATACACCATAGAAATCAATTTCGTAGCGGCGGGCAGTCGCTCCGAGCTTGTGGATGTTAAGAAATGCGTTCTTGATCTCCAGGGGGTCAAAGGTCCACTCGACGAGGTGAATGCCGCGTTCGAGTGCCTCCCGGCGTTGCGCTAGCTTGAGTTCGACGCCGAGACCGCGATTGCGGTAACTCTCTTTGACCGCCAGCATGTGCGAATGCAGGTAAGATCTGGGCGCTCCGTTTTCGGTCTTCATCCCCGGCAACGAAAGCACGAATCCCACGAGCGATTCCGGGCCGTGCGAAATCTCTCGGTCGAATGCGCCGATCGCCTGCCCGCCCACCTTTTGCCATACCAGAAAGGCCTTGCGCGGAATGACGTCGGTCGGGTCATAGCCCCAGGTCTCAATCTCAAGTTGTACGCAGGCCTCAAGCTCCGCCTGCCCCTGGCAATTGCGAATCGCGATCATGGCCGCGGCTCCGGATCGGCGGCGGCGAGTTTGCGCTTGGCCTCAGCCCAAAGTGCTTCCAATTCATCCGGGGCAAGCTCTTCCAGGGGGCGCGAGGAGGCCAATTCCATCTGCTGAAACCGCTGACGGAAGCGACGGTTGCAGCCGCGCAGCGCCATCTCCGCGTCCACGCCCAGGTGGCGGCCCAGGTTAACCACGGTGAAGAGCAGGTCGCCAAGCTCCGCCTCGACTGCGGGCATGCGGGCCGGATCGTTTGAAGAGGCTTCGGCCTCCAGTTCCGCGGTCTCCTCGGCCAGCTTGGGCAGCAGATCGCGCCAGTTGGGCCAGTCGAAGCCGGACTTCTGCGCCTTGGCGCCGAGCTTGGCGGCCTCGGCGAGCGCAGGCATCGCTCGCTGGACGGAGTCTAGTCTCGACGCTGGAGGTTTCTGCGCCGAAGGTGCGTCTGCTGCATGCAACGCCTCGGCCGCCTTGATTTCTTCCCAATTGCGCAGGACGGCTGCGGAAGAGCCTTCGACAGCCGCATCGACGTTGGCGCGGTTGCCGGCTGCCCGCGAAGCCTCGTCGCCAAAGACGTGGGGATGTCGGCGAATCAGCTTGTTGTTCAGATGATCGAGCACATCGGCGATGGTGAAGTGGCCATCGTTGGCCGCCATCTCGGCATAAAAGAGCACTTGCAATAAAAGGTCGCCCAACTCCTCGGCAAGGTGCGGAAAGTCTCGCCGCTCGATGGCGTCGAAGACCTCGTATGCCTCTTCGAGGGTGTATTTGCGAATCGAATCGAAGGATTGTTCGCGATCCCAGGGGCAGCCGCCGGGAGCGCGCAGCCGGGCCATGATCTCAACCGAGCGCTGAAACAAGGCCGCCGCCCGCGCCGGATCGGATGCGATCGGTGCGGAAGCCTGTGCTGTGGAGCTTTCAAACGGAAGGTCCATGCACCTTCAGTCTACCTTGCGCCGTCCGACGCCTATCCAAATCAACCAGGGGTGCCCCAGGTCCCGATTTTGGGACCTGGAATACCACGAATCCCAGCCGGACTTCGCTCCTCAAAGCCGTATACTCAATCTCGCGCATGATTCGCATTCTGGGAACGATCTTTGCGGGCCTGATGGGGCTGGCCTTTGGCAGCTTTCTGAACGTGTGCCTGAGCCGCTGGCCGGTGGGCGAAAGTATCGTCAAGCCGCGTTCGCACTGCCGCCAGTGCGGCCGGACGCTGACGTGGTGGGAGAATGTGCCGCTGGTGAGTTGGCTGGCTCTGCGGGGGCGCTGCCGAAGTTGCCGGGCTTGGATCGGATGGCGGTATCCGCTGGTGGAGCTGGCGGTGGGGGTTCTGTGGGCTTTGCAAGCGTGGCGCTCATATGCCGCCTTCTTTCCGCTTGAATTTGCCGCCGGAATGATGCTTCTTATGTGGATTTTAGTGGGACTTGCCGTACTGGACTCCGAACACTTTTGGCTCCCTGATGCAGTGACTCTGCCATGCATCGTACTGGGATTCGCGTGGTGGTTTCTTCAAGGAATACAAGTAGGATGGGCGCTGCACATACCCCCCACTCCCTGGGACGATGCCAAAGATGTCGGCAAAAGACTACTAGCAATATTGGCCGCCGCCGCCCTAATTCTGCTCATCCGCTGGCTGTACTGGCTGATTCGTCACCGCGAGGGCATTGGCCTGGGCGATGCCAAACTGATGGCATTGCTCGCCGCATGGCTCGGCCTGCGCGGAGCGTTGCTTGCCTTTGTCCTGGGAATCGTATTCGGAGCAGTGGTCGCTGTCGTTCTGCTTTTGACGCCGAAAGCAGATGCAGACGGAGGTGGCTGGACCCTCAAGAAACTTCCGCTCGGAGCGTTCCTTTGCATCGGCGGCATTATCAGCAGTCTGTGGGGGCAGCCCATCATCGCTGCCTACCTTCGCTGGTCCGGTTTCTGAGCGCTATTGCTGTGTGACACTTGCCGGCGTCTGGCTCACGGCTGTGTTCTTTCCGTTAGCGATCTCCGGCTCCTTTAGAGCCTTGATCGCCTCCTTGCCGTGGCGGCTGTCGGGATCGTATTCGGCAACCTTCTGATAGTTCGCGCGCGCGTCGGCCAGATTTCCAAGATGACGGTTGGCCTCGGCCAAACCCCAATAGACATCGGGGTTCTCCGGGTCAAGCACCATCGCGGACTCGAAGCGCGAGAGTGCCGCCCTCCAGTTTTTGGTCTCGATGTAATAGCCGCCCACTTCAATGTCTTTTGAAGCTGCCTCCTGGTGGGTCGGCTCCTTGACGGTCAGCTTCCTTTTCTTGCTGGGCTGATCGTCGTCCGGCGGGAGCAACAGACTCGCCAGACCGGTAAGGCTGGAGCTCGATTCCTCAGGATGGCCACTTGCGGTGTCAGGCGCTGGGTCGTCGGGGCTGCGCACCGGATCAAGATCATCGCCCGGCAGAGGGAGCGGAGCGCTCTCGGCTCCGTAATAGGTCCCCTCGGGCAAGGCGGGTGTTCCCTTTGAGGGCATGACTGGAACCGTGCTTGTATCCTCGGGAAAGGGATTGGTGCTGGACTGGGAGGGCGCTGCCGGCTTTTGACTCGCGTCCGCCGGTTTGCTCTGGCCTGTTGCCGCGGGATCATTTGCTGCCGGGGATTGCGCGGACGGCCACGGCGCCGCCGTCAGGCAGCCTGCCAGGACAAGTGCAACCGGAAAGAAACCTTTCATCTTGAATGCCTCACGCCGCATCTCATGCCTTCAATGGTACGATTCGGTTCATACAGCACTCCCAAGGAAAGCATCGCACATTCGCATGGCACTGATCATCCGCTCCTCCGCCATCCACGCCGCCGGCTGCTACACCACCACGCCGATCCGCAAGGGCGCCCGCGTGGCCGAGTACACCGGCCACAAGCTCACCAAGGCCGAGGCCGACACAGCCTACGAGGCCTCGCCCATCACCTACCTGTTTGGACTTGGGAGTGGCGAGATCGTCATCGACGGCCACTGCACGGCGATGTTCATCAACCACAGTTGCGACGCCAACTGCGAGACCAGCGAGGAAGATGGGCACGTGTGGATCAAGGCGATCCGGAAGATTGCCGCCGGCGAGGAGATCACCTACGACTACTGCCTCTACGACGGCGGCGACGATGAGGCCCTCTGCAACTGCGGCGCAAAGAAGTGCCGTGGAACGATGTATTCGAAGGAAGAGGTTCGCCGCCGCAAGGCTGCCGCCAAGAAGGCCGCGAAAAAAGCTGCCAAACCGAAAGATGCCAATCCCAACCTGGGCAAGGGCCCCAAGGCCGCGAAAATATGGAAGCCCGAGATTCCGCAGATGCTTTCCCAATGAGCCTGAATCCGCCTGCTCGGCCGATCAGCTAGCCAGGATCGGGACCGCCGGGCCTTCGATCACCGGCTTGACGACCGGCACTTCAGCTTTGACATAGGAGATCTTGCCGGCATCGATCTCGTCTTGGGCGATGCGGCAGGGCTTGGTGGATTGTGTGCGAACAAGGGCGTGGGAGCCGCTTTGCAACTGCCGCGCGCGACGGGCGGCCACTAGAACCTTGCGATAGTTCGAGTCGAATCCAGTTTCAATCGTCATCGGAGTCCTCATCGAATTCCAGGAACTGCTGGCCGGAGTCGCGGCCAATGCCGAATGCCTCCAGCACAGGCTTTACCCGTTCGTACGAGTTGACCTGCAGGCACCCCGCCGCCACTTCCAGCACGCGGCGCGACCGAAAGGCAATCGGTTCGTCGTTGCGGTAGAAGCGTTCGGCCTGCACGATGGCTTCCAATTGAGCCACCGCCCGGTCCAGAATGTCATTGACCAAAATATAGCCGTATTCGCGATAATTCTCAATCTCCTTGCGGGCCTCGCTCAGCCGGCGATAGACCTCGGCCTCGTCTTCGACGCCCTCGGCGCGGCTGCGATTGCGCAAGCGGGTGCGCAGAACCTTGGGGTTGGGCGGCAGGACGAAGATGCTCACCGCCTCCGGCATCGCGGCCCGCACCTGCGCCGCGCCCTTCACGTCGATGTCGAGCACCAGGTCGCGGCCGGCGAGGCGGGCCTGTTCGAGCGAGGTTCGCGCCGTGCCATAGTAATTGCCAAAGACCTCGGCGTGCTCCATGAACAGGCCGTCGGCGAGCATCTGCTCGAACTCTTCGCGGGTGGTGAAGTTGTACTCGCGCCCGTGCTGCTCTGAGCCGCGCGGCTGGCGCGTCGTCCAGGAGACGGAAAACTCGATGCCGGTCAACTGCTTGCGCACCTCGTTGACCAGCGTGCTCTTGCCCGAACCGGAAGGCGCCGAAATGATGAAGAGAATTCCTGCCACTTGCGATTGTCCTTCGGGCAACTCTATCGGAGTCTCAGCCCGGCCGATCTTGTTTATTCTACGTTCTGGATCTGCTCGCGGGCTTTTTCGATCTCCGACTTCATGGCCAGTCCCAGTTCGGTAATGCGGGTTCCCTTCCCGCCGACGCCGCCAGTCTTCGAGAGCAGGGTGTTGGCCTCGCGGTTCATCTCCTGGAGCAGGAAGTCGAGCTTCTTGCCGACCTCGCCGCCCGCCTTCAACAATTCGCGGAAGTGGCCGATGTGGGTGGTCATGCGCGCCAGTTCCTCGGCGATGTCGCTGCGCTCGACCAGCACGGCGGCCTCCTCTAGCACGCGCTGGCGGTTGAAATCGGGGCCGGTGGCCGCCAGCAGCCGCTCGCTGAGACGGGCTTGATAACGCTCCTCGATCTCGGGACGAATCGCAGCCACGCCGTCATTGGCCTCGGCCAGGCGATCGAGCGTGCCGTTGAGGATGGCGACAAGCGCCTCGCCCTCCCGGGCGCGCATGATCTTCAACTGATCGAGAAGGGGTCCGATCTCGCGCTGGGCGCTGTCGATCAGAGCAGTCTGATCTTCGTCGCCGCTGGAGCGATTGTCGTTCTGGAGGGCGCCGGGCATTCGCAGAATGGCGTTCAGGTCGGGCTGGCCGTCGAGATGATGCTCATCGCGTGCGGCTGCAAAGGCTGCCAGATAGCCGTTCACTAATTCGCGATTGTAGCCGGCGGTTCTTTGATCGCCTTGCGCAGCTCCATCTCCAGAGCGTCGAGGCCCGAGGGCAGGCGCAACTGGACGTCGAGAAAACGGTGGTTCACGGTCTTGACAGTGAGCGTATAGCTTAGTTGATCATTAATGCGAACCTGGCAGCGCGCGAACCCGGTCATCGAATATATCGGCATGGCTTCTTTCCCTAGTCCCTAGTCCCTATTCCCTGTTCTTCGGGCATTTCCATGAATTGCAATTGATAGAGCCGCTGATAGGTGGGCGATGTGGTCAGCAACTCATCATGAGGGCCGATGGCGGTGATGCGCCCGTCTTCGAGAACGGCGATGCGATTGGCGCGGCGAATGGTTCCAAGCCGATGAGCGATCACGATGACGGTGCGGTTCAGCATCAGGTTGGCGAGCGCCGCCTGGACGAGAGATTCGCTCTCAGCGTCGAGCGACGAAGTGGCTTCGTCGAGAATGAGGATGGGTGCGTTCTTCAGGATGGCGCGGGCGATGGCCAGGCGTTGGCGCTCGCCGCCCGAGAGCCGGAAGCCCTTCTCGCCGATCACCGTGTCGTAGCCTTGCGGCATGCGCAGGATGAAGTCATGGGCAAGGGCGTTCTGCGCGGCCTCTTCCACCAGCTTGAAATGGACCTCGGGCTGGCCATAGGCGATGTTGTTGCGCACCGTATCGTTGAAGAGGATGGTCTCCTGGGTAACCTGGGCGACCTGGCGGCGCAGCGAGCTGAGTGTCACGTCGCGCAGATCGCGGCCGTCGATAAGAATGCGGCCCGAAGTCACGTCGAAGAAGCGCGGAATCAGGTTGACCATCGTCGATTTGCCGGCGCCGCTGGGTCCGACGAGAGCCAGTACTTCACCGGATTGCACATCGAGATCGACGTTGTGCAGAATCTGGTGCTCTCCCTCTTCGGTCGAGTAGGAAAAGCCGACATTCTCAAAGCGAATGGAGCTCTTGAAGCCCTTGAAAACGGCTGCGCGCGCCTTCTCCTTGACGTCGTCTTCGGCGTCAAAGAAGCTGAAGATCGACATCGAGGCGCCCATCGCCTGCTGGAAGCTGTTGTAGAAGTAGGCGAACTTTCGGACCGGATCGTAGAGCTTGAAGAGCAGGATGATGAACGCGCCGAACATACCCATGGTCATGCGGCCATGGAGGATTTCGTTTCGGCCAATGAACAGAAGCAATGCAATGGCGATGGCCCCGATCGAATCCATCAAGGGCGAACTGATGGATTGGATGCGCACGCTGCGCAGGTTGGCGCGGAAGAGGCGCTTGGCCGCTTTCTTAAAGCGCAGAACCTCCCATAGCTCGGTGTTGAAAGCCTTGACAATACGGTTGCCGGTTACCGTCTCATGCAGGATGTTCTGAATCTCAGCCAGCTTGTCTTGCCCGCTGCGGGTGCGTGTGCGCACCTCGCGGCCGATCTTGCGCGCGGAGGCGACGATGACGGGGACAAACACCAGCAGCGCCCAACTGAGGTATCCGCCGAGTTTGACGACAAAAATCAGTCCGACGGCAAAGGTGAAGAACTGCTGCAGAAAATCGCTGATGACCGAGCTCAGCGCAACCTGGACGCGGTCCACGTCATTGATCAGCGTGGAGAGGATTGTGCCCGTGGCATGCTTATGAAAAAAGCTGGAGGAGCGGCGGAGCGTGGCTTCATAAAGGTGATTGCGAAGATCGGTAATGGTGGCAAAGCCGGCGTAGTTGACCAGATAAGTGCCCGCATAGTCGCACAGGCCCTTGGCCAGCGTGGACATGACCAGCGCAAATGCCACCACATTCCACGCATTGTGGATATGCACGAAATGAGGGACGAAGAGCCTCAGATCAAAATGCCATGGGCTTTTGAGAGAGCCGAGCGTGATGGGGCCTTCGGGGGCGTCAGGTCTCAGAACCTGGTCGAAGATGGGCTGGAAGAGAAGTACACGGAAGGTGTCGAGCACGCCCACCATCGCCAGCAGGAACACTCCAGGCAGCCATTGGAACCAGTAAGGCAGCCCGTAGCGCAGCAGGCGCAGGAATCTTTTCATACCGGTTGACCAGCCTGGCGGATGCAAGACTCCATCCCCGCATTATATCCGGAGGGCGCGGCTCCCGTTGCGTGCAGCCACGGCGCAAATGGAGGATGATCCAGGCGATTGATCTTCGGAGGGCGCGGCTTTGGGAAGCAATCCGGCCCGTGAACATTTAGAATAGACAGGATCGGAAAAACGCCTTGCGCCGGTACGCCGGCGGGAAAGTTCGCTCTCATCCGTATGCAACGCTGGTCAAAGCTCTTTATTCCCACTCTTCGCGAGGCCCCGGCAGATGCCGAAGTGGCCAGCCACAAGTTTCTTGTCCGCTCCGGCTATATTCGCCAGTTGGGCGCCGGCATCTACAACTACCTCTTCCTTGGGGCACGGTCGATCAACAAGATCATCGGCATCGTGCGCGAAGAGATGGACAGGATCGGCCAAGAGTTTTACCTGCCGGCGATCCATCCGAAGGAGCCGTGGGAGAAGAGCGGCCGATGGACTGTCATGGGCGAAAACATGTTCCGGCTCAAGGATCGCAAGGGCGCGGAGCTCTGCCTGGGCATGACGCACGAAGAGATCATGACAACGATCGCCGCGAACGAGCTGCGCAGCTACAAGCAGTTGCCGCAGATCTGGTATCAGATTCAAACCAAATTCCGCGATGAAGCGCGTCCCAAGTCGGGGCTTCTTCGTACGCGCCAGTTCACAATGAAAGACAGCTACTCCTTTGATATTGACAAGGCGGGCCTGGACAAGAGCTTCGAGCTGCACGATGCGGTCTATCGCAAGATCTTCACGCGCTGCGGGCTGAGGTTTGTGGCCGTCGAAGCGGATTCGGGGTCGATGGGCGGCTCGCAGTCGCAGGAGTTCATGGTCTATACGGACGCGGGCGAAGATCTGATTGCAAGTTGTCCGGTCTGCGGCTATGCGGCGAATACCGAGAAGGCGACCTCGAAGCTGGAGCATGTAGTCGAACTGGAGGCTACGGGCGACGGCAAACCAGAGCTGATTCATACCCCAGGCATGGGCGCCATCGCCGACATCGCGGCATTCCTCCAGATGAGCCCGGCCAACGACATCAAGTGCGTTGGTTATATGGCGACTTGGCCTCCTCAGGTTGTACCGAAAGGAGCAAACGTCCCAAATCCCACCGAAATTACATTCACTACACCGGTCGCTGCATTCTTGCGCGGGGATCACGATGTCAACGAAACAAAGCTAGGCTCATTCTTTCCCGGTGCGGAGTTAAGAATGATGACACCAACAGAGGTTGAGAAGTTCTTTGGAGCCCCCGCAGGATTTTTAGGCCCAGTCGGACTAGCTCCGGTAAAGTCCTTGCCAACCCTCGACCTTGCGGTCATTGTGGATGAGTCGCTGGAAGGCCGCAAGAACATGGTCTGCGGCGCCAACAAGCTCGACTATCACCTGCGCAATGTGACGCCAGGCCGCGATTTCTCCTGGACACTCGCCGCCGATATTCGCACGGTGAACGAGGGCGAAGGCTGTCCGAAAGATGGTTGCACGGGCAAGCTGGTCGTAGGCAAGGCGGTCGAGATCGGCCACATCTTCAAGCTCGGCTACAAGTACTCCGAGTCGATGGGCGCGCGCGTCCTCGACGTGAACGGCAAGGAAGTGACGCCGATCATGGGCAGCTACGGTATCGGCATTGAGCGCATTCTCACGGCGGCTATTGAGCAGTCGAATGACAAGAATGGATTCTGGCTGCCGGCTTCGATTGCGCCGTTCACGGTGGTCGTCACAGTGACCAATATGACCGATTCCCTGCTGGCCTCGACGGGCGAAAAGCTGGCCGCGGAGCTCGAAGCCTCCGGTCTCGATGTATTGCTCGATGACCGGGACGAGCGTGCCGGCGTCAAATTCAAAGACGCGGATCTGGTCGGCATTCCCTACCGCATCAATGTGGGAAAGAAAGCCGTCGAGGGCAAGGTGGAGCTAGTGACGCGGGCCACTTCGAACAGCGTGGATGTGGCATTGGCGGACGTGGTGGCTCTGGTCAAAGAGCGCGTTGAAGAGGATGGATTGTTAGGGATCGTCGAAGGATAACCTTTGCGATTGGGGTTCGTGGTATCCCACCCTAGCCGCAAAGACAAAGACGCGGCGAGGGTGGGGCACACGCAGGGATTGGACACCCGCAGTCCGTTGATAGCTGTCCGCTGTCAACTGCTTTTGAAGGAGCGGCATTGGCGTTGAAGGTCATCATTCCGAGGCAATTGCGCATGCATGACAAGGCAACGCTGCTGTTGCGCATGGCTCTGCTCGGATTTGCGGCCCTGACGCTGGGGATTCTTGCAATCACCGGCTTTTACTACGTCAAATATCAGCGCATTGTGGAAGACCGTTTGAAGGAGCCTATCTTTGCCTCGACCGCCAAGATCTATGCCGCACCGCGCCAGGTGCGCCCCGGACAAAAGCTCTCTGTGAAGATGATTGCAAGCGAATTGAGCGAGGCCGGCTACTCAGCCGACGGCGCCTCGCAGACCTCGGAGCTGGGTACCTATAAGCAGGGCGCGCAGACCATCACCGTGCGGCCAGGGCCGCAGTCTTACCACGCGCCGGACCTTGCGGTCATCCGGGTGAGCGACGGGGTTGTCGAATCGATCACCGACGAACATGGCGATGCTCTGGCCAGCTATGAGTTGGAGCCGCTGCTGATCACCGGACTGAGCGACGATCCCAATCGCACCAAGCGCCGCTTGCTTACCTACGAGGAGATTCCGCCGAATCTGGTGCAGGCCGTGCTGGCCATCGAAGACCGCCGCTTCTTCGAGCACAGCGGCGTCAACTACATCAGCATGATGAGTTGGGCCTGGCATGACCTGATCGGAGATCGCAAGCACCGCGGCGGCGCCTCCACGGTTACGATGCAACTGGCGAAGATGCTCATCGTCGCCGACACGGGCACCATCCGGTACAAGCTCTCGCAAATCATCGTCGCCTTCCAGCTTGAACACCGGTTCAACAAGCAGCAGATCTTCGAGATGTACGCCAACCAGATCCCGATGGGCCAGCGCGGCAGCTTTTCGATTAATGGTTTCGGCGAGGCCGCGCAGTCCTATCTGGGCAAGGATGTGCAGAAGATCGATCTATCGGACTGTGCGATGCTGGCGGGGATGATCCAGCGGCCAAATTATTTTTCGCCCTTCCGCCACGGGGACCGGGTGATCGACAGGCGAAATCTGGTGCTCGACTCGATGGTTGAAACCGGCGCGATTACCAAGGACCAGGCGGAGCGCGCCAAGGCCGAGGCCCTGCACCTGAGCGATCAGAGCGTGGATGCGAGCGAGGCGCCGTACTTCGTCGACCTGGTTCATGAGCAACTGACGCAGAAGCTGGGCGAGCGCGACTTCAACCGCGAAGGGCTGCATATTTATACTTCGCTCGACCCCGATCTGCAACGGGAAGCGACGGAGGCTGTCGAGTCCACGATCCATGTTGTTGACGAGCGGGTAGACAGGCTGCACGCGCGCGACAAAAAGCGCGGCATTGCTTACGTCTATCCACAGGTGGCGTTGGTGGCGCTGAATCCGCACACCGGCCAGGTGCTGGCGCTGGTAGGCGGACGCAGCTATGGCAGTTCGCAGTTGAATCACGCGGTGGCCAAGCGGCCTACGGGATCGATCTTCAAACCGTTTGTTTATGCGGCGGCCTTTTCGACGGCAGCCGAGGGCACGATGTTGCCGGGACAGAGCAAGCTCTTTTCGCCGGTGACCGTGCTGAGCGATGTGCAGACCACCTACGACATCGGCGGACAGGAGTACACGCCGCGCAACTTTGAAGGCGAGTATCACGAGACCGTGACCGCCCGCTACGCTCTGATGCGCTCGCTGAACAACGCGACCATTGGTTTGGCAGGAATGGTGGGATTCGACCGTGTGGCGGCTCTGGCACGCGAGGCCGGCATCAAGAGCGCGCGCGGAACGCCGGCGGTAGCTATCGGCGCCTATGACGCCACCCCGCTCGATATGGCCGGAGCTTACACCGTCTTCGCCAACGGCGGCCTGCACCTGGACCCCTGGATGCTGGCCAGTGTGCGCACATCCACGGGCGACGTGGTGACCGACTTCACGCCCACCTCCAAACAGGTTCTCGATCCGCGCGTAGCCTATCTCACCACCAGCATGATGGAGAACGTGCTGCGCGGCGAAGGGACCGGCGCCGGAGTGCGCAACATGGGATTCGTCTCTCCCGCCGCAGGCAAGACCGGAACCAGCCACGACGCATGGTTCGCCGGCTTCACCAGCAACCTGCTGTGCATTGTATGGGTGGGCAACGACGACTATACCGATATCAAGATCCAGGGCGCCGACGCAGCCGCGCCCATCTGGGCGGCATTCATGAAGAAAGCGGTCACGCTGCCGCAATACTCAGACACCAACGAATTCAAGGCTCCCGAGGGTGTTGAGGTCGTCTCCATCGACAAGGCGAGCAACCTGCTCAGCGACGCTACCTGCCCGGACAGCTTTGATGCCGCCTTCCTCGCAGGCACTGCGCCGATGGAGACCTGCGACCACCCAGGCGAGCATCGGAACATGCTGCAAAAGATCTTCGGGCTGGGCAAAAGCGGGAACTAGGGCCTGTCATCTAATTCCGCAGGGGCAGCGTTGCGAGCAAAAATCCTGCCAGACGAAGCCGAGCCCGAAGGCTGTGGCGAATCCACCGTCAAGGGCGAGAATGAAGCATGGCCGGATTTTGGCCGCAACCCAATGGGCCGGGGCCAATTTTCCTCGTTTCGTTGTCGATCGTCGCTAGCAGACACCCGGTCTGCGTCGCTCCTCGCTCCTAGAACTGAGGAAAATCGGTCCCCGGCGCTGCCCGTGGGGAATTAGATGACAGGCCCTAGAGCACTTTCAGAACCTAGGGGACGGTGCATTCCGGCAGAAAGACTCCTGCCTTGCAAGGGCTCACTGCCACCTTGCCGGTACGCTGCATGACCATTTCAGAGTCCCGTCGCCGTTCCAGAGAACGGGTCTGCTCTGATCCAAGGTGAGTCCGCTCCTGGCAATGATGGGGAGCAGAGCCATGCACGCCATGCGGACCAGCATCGCTCCAACACACCCATGTGTTCCTGTTCCGAGGGCCAGGTGGCCGGTGGCCATTCTCGTCAGATCCAGCTTGTTGGGCTGGCGAAATCTTGCCGGGTCGTAATTTGCCGCGGCAACCTCCAAGTAAGCCGAAACAATGTCTGGACAACTCCGGCGTAGCGTAGAAGTTCCTCCGTCGCGCCCGGTAGGATGGCGGGTTCCTCAATGAGCCGCTGAAGCTGGCCGGGATGAAGAAGCAACGCGAGCCAGGCATTCGCAAGAAAGCTCGGAAGCGTCTGCGTGAAGCCAAAAAACATGGGCTTGCTCAAAACGAGATCCCGTTGTTTTATCAATGCGTCCAATTCGGCCTCAGCCGCTTCGGGCAGACCTTCGCCTGCCGGGCGCACCGAATTGCCGGAGATGTGCTCAGGGGAAGGCCGGTCTGGCAATGCCGGAGATTTGAAGAACAAGCGCCGGGCGATCCGCTCCAGGCTTCTTCGAACGGCAGGTTCCGGCTGAGCCAGACCGAGCACGACCGCGACCGACCATGGATGGAGGAGGTCTTGAACCAAGTCGATATGGCTGCGTGTCCTGGTTCTATCGAGTGCAGCGGTCATCGAATCTTCCATCTGCACTCGCCATCTTACGGGGTCAATTCGATTCACATCGGTTTTGACCTCGACGTAAAGGCGCTCGTGGCCCTCACGCTCGTCCGGAACCACCTCTCGTGTCTCCGGGGAAGCCTGCTGCAATGCGGGCTCTCGAAGCGCCAGACAGAGATCCGCGTAACGGCTTAGCACCCATGCGTCACGCGCGGGATCGAAAGATGGCTCGCGGGGTGGCAGAGGCCAAAACGGCTCCTCGGAGAAACCCATGCTTGCAGCTTTGCCCATAGC
>JBEKOA010000191.1:0-7421 GCA_049522255.1 Occallatibacter sp. | reverse complement strand
TGCTAGACCCCAACCCCTGTTATGTCTCGCTAAATTATGTTGTCTTCAAATCTACGATCCGCAGTGTTCATGAACCCTCTGCACCTGACCGCAACATAACCGGCAAGACAACATAATCGCTGTTATGTTTTGCTCAACATAACGCCGACTACATCCAGATGTACGCAGGAAACGCGGCGCTTCTGGCTGAAAGTCTTGAAGTCATCCAGCGCACATCGGCGGTCATTCTTGACGCCATCACCGGCGAGCCGAGCGGCAGATTGACTGCCTCTCCGGTCACAACGGCAGAGATGCAGAACGAAATGACGGAGGTGGCGTAATGAAAACCATCCTTCGCATTTTGGAGCGGGCCGGAGACTACCGGCCCACGCTCTACCTCAAGATCGAGAATTCGCCTTACATGGCGCTTGTCATCGAAGCCACGCCGGAGCCGGGGCCGACCGGACTACCCGCAATTTCTATCGCGCACTACGGCGAACAGAATGACGACCTGATGCGCGACCCGGAGATGTGTTTCGAGTTGACCAATCCGCTCGGCATGGGCTGGACCATGACTGCGTATTATTTTCGCAACGATTACATGGGTGTGGAGCAGTATTCGCGCATTCTCCTGTCCATGCACAATCAGGCCGACGCCGCGAAGATTCTCCGCGATGCGGCGCACGTCTACAGGGTGGACCTTGACGCAATCTCCGCGACCGTCAAGCAGGAGTTCGTTGCGAAGGATAAGGGGAAGGCCAACAAGAAAGCCACACCGAAATCGGCACCGAAGCCCGCGAAAAAAGCAGCGGCCTAACCTGCCACTAACAAGAAACTCTCGCGGGGCCAGCAAGAACGGCTCCGCGTTTTCATGCCCGCTGCTCGTCTGCCCGCCCTCATGCGATGCCCCGGACGAGCGCCGGGGCGACATTGTGGCCCTCCCGACGAGCAGCCCAGGCCGCGTTTAGCGGCCTGCCGTGGACCTGATTCTCGGCAACAAGTTTGAGGTAGAGAAGGAGGCAACCGAAAACGCAGGGGATGCCGCTGTCAGCGGCATCCCCGCAGCCGTTGCGATGACTATCGCTCCGGCGATCTACGGCCACGCTCATCTCTAAGCCGTGGCCGGGATGCTCATCTTGCTCTCAGGTACTCTGAGGGCGTGACAATGCGCGTTCCCTTGTACGAAACGAGAGTCAGTAAATCCTTGTCGCCTGCAACCAGCAAATCCGCTTTCGCAAGGGCGGCGCACTCCAGAAACATATCGTCGTTAGGATCGCGGCATACCTTTACCGTGCCTCGAATCTTCACACGGACGCCGCGCGCCAGAATCGTTTGCAGCGCCAATGTCGCCCGGTTTTGTTCCCAGGAAAATTTTTCCGTCAAGACGCGCACAATCTCGGCATCAATCTCATCGCAGGTGGCAATCACATCTTCGCTCATCGCTTGTTCGAGCGCCAAAGTCGGCGTGCCGCGATGTTTCGCAAACTGAAGCGCGGAAATCCAGACGTTTGTATCGATGACGACGATCATCCGTTCGACCGCACCTTGCGACGGCGCGGCTTTTCAGCACGCGCTTCTTTAATGAGCTGGGGCACATCGGCCTCGGTGTAGCCCTTCGGGTTGCGGCCTGCCGCATATTCGCCCAACTCGTCCAGCGTCGTTCGCGCCTGCTGTGCGGAGTACGTGCGAAAGGCTTCCCGGAATAGCTCGCTCATACTACGGCTGTCTCTCTGAGCCAGCGCCTCTGCCCTTTGTGCAAGTTCGGGCGGGAGGCTGATCGTATAGACCTTCGATTTTCTTGCAGTAGCAGTAGCCATTCCTTAATATTACATCGTAATGGATTCCATTACAACCCATGCAGGTGGGCTTTGCCTGCTGCTCAGCAACCGCATGGCCTACGTTGAAGTCTCGCGCGGCGCATATGACGCGCAAATCTTCACCAACGACCGCGAGAAGCTGGGAGCGGCGCTGGGGCATGATGTTTCGCAAGGCAGCGCTATTGCGCCGGAGATGGAGCAGGAGCAGGCAGTCACGCCACAGCGGGAGATCGCGCAGAAGCAGGAGCAGAGCTTAGATTTTGGCTTGGGCCTCTAGTAAAAGAGTTGAGGCTTGGGCTTCTAACCCCTACGTGCGGTCTTCCCATATTTCCGTGCTTAGAACTTTCCCGGACAGGGAAGTTCCAGGAGCAGTGAGCGACTTCGCTACGCGCATCGATGCGGCAACGGCATCTTGTTCCGAATCAAAACCGCCCTCAGTATGAACTTCGCCATCCGGAATCGGGAGTGTAAGTCTGAAATTCCATGCCATGGATAGATCCTCTACGCCCAGCAGTCTATCATTTTGCGAATCGACCGCCGCCCCGGCATCCCACCCGCACCTAAGATGGCTGTTGACGCCTATAATTCCGAATGGTATTCCCTTTTCTCCGGTAAGGGTGGCATACCGGCTCGGCGGCGTAGTTGGCGGGCCATGCTCGGAATGCTGATGCTCCTCGCGGCCTTCACGAGCGGTTTGCTGAGTTGCGGAGGTGGTGGGAGTAGCGGTGGAGGCGGAGGCAGCAGCAATCCCGGGACTACGGCGGGAACCTACGCTGTGACCGTTACGGGTACCTCCGGTACGACAACGGGCGCGGGCACAGTAACCGTCACCGTGCAGTAGTAGATATGAAGGAGTTGGTTCGAGCGCGGGGCAAGCATATCCCAGGTAGGCTTTGAGCCTGTACTGCGAGGAAGGATGACAGATGAGCAATACGAATGTTGAGGGTGCTAAAGACGTTGCCGTAGCGAAGGTCAAACGATTGCAGCGCGAGTTGGCTACTGCGAGGGAGCCATTGGATAAAATTGCGAAGCAGATGGAGGTTGCAGCGACGAATTTGCGCACCAATCCAAGAAACTTGGCGGTCGAGTGCTATCCCTGGTTAGTATCTGACAAGATCAAGACTGAGATTGAGAAAATCAGTTCAGCCGAGAATGTGCTTGCTGCGGCCTGCGACGAGGCAAGAAAACTTGAAGTATCAGATGATTTGATTCGCTAGGGGGCTGCATGGTCGCCTTATTGACTGTTGTGTTCATACTTGCTTTTGCCCTGTTTCTAAATGGTCGAAGAAAGATGAGAGAGGCAGGCACATGGATGGGCATTAAAGGCACGGTTCCGGAGTTTCTGTGGAACGGGGCCTCTTGCCAACAGCGAAAGCTTATGCTCTTCTCTGTTGGAATAGCGGATGATGATCCGAATCAAGAGAGATTGCTGTCTCTGCGATGGACGGGGCTTCCTCATGCGGTGCAACTGGAGATATTCAAAGTTGTAGAGGCTAGTGCGAATCAAGATGCTTCACAGATCTCCGTACCTTCAGTCGTTGGTACCGCACCAGGGACTCTTCATTCTCATTCTGATCTACCTGACCGCGTTGAAGAGAATAATAAAATCTCGAATGCGTGTCGAACGGATACAGTTGAGAAAGACTTGCTGGCCAAGGCAATTGCTGGTGATGCTGATGCACAGTCCGACCTCGGCGAAGCCTTTTATAGTGGCGAGATTGTGCCGCGAGACTACACTCAAGCATCTATTTGGACTCATAAAGCGGCTGATCAAGGTAAGGTAGCAGCACAGTACAATTTAGGACTCCTATACAAAATGGGGCATGGTGTGCCACAGGACTACACCCAAGCAGCCATGTGGTTACGCAAGGCGGCTGAAGTTGGCCTTTCAGTAGCGCAATTTCAGCTTGGAGTCCTCTACGATCAGGGCCAGGGTGTCCCGCAAGACTATACGAAAGCAGCAGCATGGTATCGCAAAGCTGCTGACCAAGGATTTGCCGGCGCACAATTGAATCTCGCTATCCTTTACCAATTAGGTCATGGTGTTCCCCAAGACTATGCAAAGTCTGCAACGTGGCATCGAAAGGCAGCAGATCAAGGCGATGCAGTTGCGCAACTGCTACTCGGCATCGACTACAACGTTGGCCAGGGTGTCCCACAGGATTATACGAAGGCAGCAGCATGGTATCGCAAAGCTGCTGACCAAGGTCTAGCCAAAGCGCAATTCAACTTAGGCTCGCTTTATGACGACGGTCGAGGTGTGCCCCAGGACTACATTGAGGCAGCACATCTATACCGCAAAGCAGCAGAACAGGGCGAAGCCGATGCGCAATTTAATCTGGCCATTAGTTACAACAATGGCCAAGGTGTTAAGAAGGACCTTGCGTCGGTGATCTATTGGATGCGGAAGGCAGCAGAACAGGGTCATCCTCAGGCAAAACAAAACATTGACGCACTTTCGAAAAGCTGATGCCTGGGGAGCAAACATTGCTCCCCAGGCATCAGTATGGACTTGCCCCCATTTTTGACACAACTGGTTAAGACTCAAAATCCAATGAATGGAGAATTGAGTCATGGGATTGTCACGCAGGCAGTTCACCAGGGAGTTCAAGCTGGCCGCAGTACGGCGGCTGGAAGCGGGCGTTTCACTAGCCGAGGTGGCGCGTGGGTTGGAAGTCAGCCCCAACGTGCTGGATCGTTGGCGGCGTGAGTTTCGACAAGCGCCCGGCAACGCATTTCCGGGTCAGGGGCAGCGCCCCTGGTCCGAGGGCAGGGTTGCCGAGTTGGAACGCAAGATCGGTCAGCAAGCGGTGGAGATCGATTTTTTGAAGGGGTGCTTGCAGCGCATCGAAGAACAGCGGATGTTGCAGGCATCGACTGGAAATCCGCAGTCTACCGGAAGGTCGCGGAAGAAGTGAGCGCCGGGCAGAGACTGAGCATCGAGCGGATGGTGGAGCTGGGCCGGGTGAGCCGGTCCGGCTTCTACCGCTTCGACGAGGACGGCAAGCCTGACCGGGATATGGACCTGCGCGACGCCATCCAGCGCATCGCGTTGGAGTGGCCCAGCTACGGCCGGCCACGTATCACGGCCGAGCTGCGGCGGCGTGGATGGACGGTGAACGCGAAGCGTGTTCACCGCCTGCTGCGCGAGGACAACCTGCTGTGCGTGCGCAAGCGCAAGTTCGTCGTGACCACCGACTCAAACCATGGGCGGAAGGTCTACCCGAACTTGGCTCGCGGCCTGGTGCTGACTGGCGTGGATCAACTCTGGCGCGCTGATATTACCTATATCCGGCTGCGCGATGAGTTCGTCTTCTTGGCGGTGATCCTGGACGCCTTTTCGCGTCGCGTGATCGGCTGGGCGCTGGATCGCAACATGGAGGACGAACTAACTCTGACGGCGCTGCGGATGGCACTCTCCCGCCGCAGTATTCCACCTGGCCTGGTGCATCACTCCGATCGCGGCAGCCAGTACGCGAGCAAGGATTACACAGACCTGCTGAAGGCAAACCAGATCGATATCAGCATGAGCCGCAAGGGCAACCCGTGGGACAACGCGGCCTGCGAGTCGTTCATGAAGACGTTGAAGTACGAAGAGGTTCTGCGCAACGAATATCGCGACCTGGCCGAGGCCTTCGCCTCGATCCCCGAGTTCCTCGAAAAGGTCTACAACCAAAAACGGCTGCACTCGGCTCTCGGCTACTTGCCGCCGGTCGAGTTCGAGGCCCAACTGGCAGCGAAGAATTTGGAGGCCGCTGCGCGGCAGCTCATTGCGTGAGTTTTTCAAGGCATGGGGAAATCTATCGATCCGATGTTGAAAGAAAAGGCCGGGAGCGGCAGTCGTGCCCACTCCCGGCGCTCATCGGCGTCGATGAGTCTCCAGCCGGCTATTCCTTGGCAGGTTGCGCTCCCGCAGGGCCTGCCTCCGCTTCACCGACCGGGATCAGAATGCGCTAAAGTGGTCTTGTCGGTCGAGAATTTCGCAGCGAACGGCGAACATGGTCTTAACTGTTTGTGTCAGCCAAGGGGACAACCGCAGTAGCAAACCGTATCGTTCAAGGAATAGGAGATCGAGCGTGGAGATAGGTGAGAGTGTAGTCAGCCCAGATGGATCATTGAGAGTTACTCTGTTAACCTTTGACGCCAAAAAAGGCAAAGCCGAAATCAAGACCGAGGAACTTTCGCAGAAGCCGAACCAGTTTTACATAACTGTGAAATTCAGCAAAGGGGACATGACCAGAATCGACTACAAGACTTGGGATGTGCACAAGGCTTCTGTACACGAAATCACGACGATGAATAAGAACGATCAGGTTGAGACGATTGAGATCGTATCGACTAATTCCGTTCCATAAAGGGTAAGTTTCGACCCACGACCGCAGCGCCGTGTTTTCAAGGGCTTGCATGGGCCAAATGTCAAGGCCATAATTAAACCATGAAATACGGCTATGCCCGCGTATCGACTGACGATCAGAGTACAGCCTTGCAGCCCGCTGCCTTGAAGCGGGCCGGATGCAAGACGCTTTTCAAGGACGATGGCTTGTCAGGAGCCACGACGAAGCGCCATACTCTGCTCCAGTTTGATCGCGACAGTGGCTGGGCCTGGAGGACCGGTTGGCCTCCATCCTGCCTGTGAATGCTGACGCCGACACCGACGATGATGAGCGGCTGCTCCGCAAGCTCTACTTCTAAACCCTCGAGTGGGTCAGATCGACCATCAGGGGATGGGTACCGCGTCAGGACGGGAGTCCCAAGAACTGCGCTGCCTACGGCATCGGGTGGAAGGATGACACGTCATCCCCAACAGGGTACTGATTCGTAAACGCTTGTTTGCGTTTGTTAACGTGTGCGGTTTCAATAGTTTGTAGCTTCGCGTTTTCATGCGAAAACTTGGCGTTTGCGTTTGTAAACGGAAAAGTTTGCGTGCGTGAACCTGATGATTCAACAGTCTTTATGAGAATCGCTCGCGGCAGCCAGGCATCAAAGGAAATGCAAGCCAAAGTCCTCGCCGGAGTCAATTTCGCTATGGCTACTGCTGACCCAAAGCCGACTTCGCTGATTCCGCCAGCCATTTCCCCCGCACGGGATTCTGAGAAGTACCGCGTCAAACAAACTGGTACCCGGCTGACCGAGGCCGAGTTTGACGAAGTTGAAGCCGCTGCCACCCGCGAGGGCATAAGCGTTTCCGCTTGGATACGCGATGCGATACTCGCCAGATTGAGCGCCGCTCAGAGAGTGGATACCGACCCAATTCTGCTGGCCGAATTGATGGCGATTCGCGCCCTCATCCTTAATCTGTTCGCGGCAGCTTCCAAGGGGACGTTGACGGACGAATCCCTCCGCAAGATGCAGACATACGCCGACTCCGTCAAACAGCAAAAGGCCGACGAGTTTCTGACCAAACTGAGGGCCGGAAGCGAGGCTAAACCGCCGAAGGGGACGCCATGAGACCGCTGCGTTTCCCAGGTCGTTTCCGGTGGTGGATCGTGGCTGTACTGGCGGTGATCTTCGGCTTTCCGCTATTCCCATTGGCGGCTTGGATGGCATGGGAGATGCCTCCGCTCCAACGCTATTATTTGCTCAATTACCTTGAAAGCACGGAGCGGGCAAAGCAGCCTGGTACAA
>JBEKOA010000190.1:0-7913 GCA_049522255.1 Occallatibacter sp. | reverse complement strand
CGCCAGATCGTCATTCTGGGCGAAGATGAACTCCGATCCGGTATTCTTACGGTGAAGAATTTCTCGACCGGCATTCAGACAAAGGTTCCTCGCGCGGAGCTAGCGGTCTTTCTTTCCAATTAATGTTCGGTTTGAGTTCTTGGTATCCCACCCTAGCCGCAAAAAACAAAGACGCGGCGAGGATGGGGAACCCAGGGTTTACTGATTGGAACGCGGATTTAGGTTCGTGGTTTCCCAGGTCTCAAGATCGGGATTTGGGCCACCCAGACATTCTCAATTTAGGCAAGGGCGAAGAGGACAAAGGTTGTGCTCGATTTTCTAGGATCTCTCGAACGGACGCATCATTGCGGTGAGCTACGCGCCGCCCACGCAGGCCAGACTGTAGTTTTGATGGGCTGGGTGAACCGCCGCCGCGATCACGGCAACCTGATCTTTCTCGATCTGCGCGACCGCACCGGCATCAGCCAGATCGTGCTCGACAAGGAACTGACCACCGACGGCCATCTGAAAGGCGAACAGGTTCGGCCGGAGTATGTTGTTGCCGCCGTCGGCAAGGTGCGGCTGCGCCATTCCGACGCCATCAATCCCAAGATGCCGACTGGCGAAATCGAGATCGAGGCGACTCAACTACTCGTCTTGAACGACACGCGTCTGGCGCCGTTTTCGCCCTCTGAAGAAGCCATTCAAAACGAGGAAGTTCGGCTCAAATACCGCTATGTGGACCTGCGGCGGCCGGAGATGCAACACAACTTCCGCCTGCGTCATGACATTGTGATCGCCATCCGCGACAACCTCAGCCAGCAAGGCTTTCTTGAGATCGAAACGCCGATTCTGACCAAGAGTACCCCCGAGGGAGCGCGCGATTTTCTTGTGCCAAGCCGCGTGCACCCGGGTGAATTCTATGCGCTGCCGCAGTCGCCGCAGATCTTCAAACAGATTCTGATGATCTCCGGCTTCGATAAGTATTTTCAAATCGCCCGCTGCTTCCGCGACGAAGATCTGCGCGCCGACCGCCAGCTTGAGTTCACGCAGGTCGATCTCGAGATGAGTTTTCCGCAGCAGGAGACGGTCTTTGCTGTGGTCGAGAGGTTTATGGCGGCCGGCTTTGCCGCGGCCGGCGTCACGCTGCCCACGCCGTTTCGCAAAATTACCTACGACGACGCGATGCGGCAGTTCGGTTCTGACAAGCCGGATCTGCGCCTGCCCGGATTGACGGATGTGCGTCCGGCCTTTACCGACGCTGACCTGGCCACGCTTCAGATCGATCCAGCGCTGCCGGTAGTGGCCTTCCGTATTCCCAACGTAGGCGAGCTGAGCCGCAAGGAGAGAGAAGACAATCACCCGCAGTTTGATTTGAAGAAGGGCGCAAAGTTTATCGACGACTTCAAGCGGCTGGCCAAGGGTTTCCCTGAGTCCGCCGTCAAGGTACGCGAACTGGTTGGGGCGGCAGAGGCCGACTTCGTGATCATCGTTGCCGGCGATCCGGCTCATCACATCAAGGCCAGTGACACCAAATTTGAAGGCCGCTTGAGCGAGCGCGAGATCAACGTCTACTCTGCCGCAGGCAACTTCCGCACCGAGTTAGCCAAGAAATACGCCGAGCGGCATGGGGCTTTCGCTATCACCGAAAAGGTTGTCCAGGATGCAGCCGCGCAGAGCGGTGCCGAGGTAATCGACGGCGCGGAGGCCTTCCAGCCCATCTGGATCGTCGACTTTCCCATGTTCGAGTATGATTTGGCCTTGGCGAAGTGGATGCCTGCGCATCACCCATTCACCGCGCCGCACGAGGCTGATATGGCCAACCTGCTGACAGACCCGGCCAGTGTGCGCGCCAACTGCTACGACCTGGCGATGAACGGCCTGGAACTCGGTTCCGGATCCATCCGCATTCACCGCAAAGATGTTCAGCAGCAGATCTTCCAGTCGCTCGGTATCAGCGACGAAGAGGCGCGCGCCCGGTTTGGCTTCTTCCTTGATGCTCTTGAATATGGAACCCCGCCCCATGGCGGCATTGCGCTCGGCATTGACAGAATCGTGATGCTGCTGGCCGGCGCTCAAAGCCTTCGCGAAGTCATCGCCTTCCCCAAGTCCGCCAAAGCCATCGATCTGATGGCCGAAGCGCCGACGACGGTCTCCGAGCAGCAGTTGAAGGAATTGCATATCAGAGTGGCGCTGAAGGGCTAGGGCCGCACATCCAGCGACCATGTGCCGGGCCTCAGGTTCAAGACGCCGCACATGGTTGAGTCAAAAATACTTCCCGCAAACGGGGCCATTTTTTTGTAAACCATGCATAAATAGGTTCAAGGACATTTCGGCTGAATGTCAGCGGAAATGCCAATGGAAGTGTACAGTGGGATTCTCATGTTTGCAGATATCCAGAAACAAGCCGTCAGAGTTGCGATGGAGCGAAAGCGCGCCGCGGGTTTAGACATTAGATTCCTTCCGCTAAAGGAGCCTGGTAAGGAATTCTGTGGCGGCTTCTTTGAGTACGGATTGAGTCTCACAAAGGGCGCTTTAGAAAAGCAACTCTATTTGCACATTTACCCAACGTTTGAATCAAAGTTCACAGGCTCAGATTTGCCCGCAGCATATGTCAGTAGGATTGAAAAGGAAATAGATGACTTCTGGAACGCATCCTCAGATGAAAAACTTAAGGGACTTGTCGACATCTCCTGAGACGGCCTGAGGCGACTTTGTCTTAAGCCGGTGCCAAAGCTCCCGAAATGGCCAAGACTTCGGGCCAGATTCTTGGAGGCATCACGCCCGGTCCAACTCAGCGAAGAGCTCGCTCAGCACGACGCGAATCGGCGTCTCGGGCACAGATAGCTCGCCGGTCCGCACCTCTTCGAGGCCAGCGGAAGCATATCGATAAGCTATGCGCGGCTCCGGGTCGATGATCCAGATATGTTCGACGCCAAAACGACGATATTCTTCAGCCTTGCTTTGCATCACTCGCAGAGAATCTTCCGGCGAAAGGATCTCGATTGCGATCAGCGGCGGCTGCGTTACGTAGCGTTCAAATTTGTCCTCAGCCCGCATCACCAGCACATCCGGAACTCTGAAATTTCTCGGCATGGTCTGTGTGCGGAGTTCAGGAAAAACCTCAACGCGCCACTCTGCGCGTTTCAGAGCAAAAAGAACCGTGAGATACCGCTGAATGATGGAGTGTTCCTTTTCGCCCAAGTTCCGCTCCTCGATCCGCCCATCCACAAACTCGCGGTCCGGGCTCCAGCTCGTCCGCAGGTATTCCCGTACGGTCCAGAGTTCTTCCGAATTAGGCAAAGTCGCCATGCACTGATTATCGCGCCAAACGGGCAGTTCCACCAGCGGATTCACTCTAGAGAGGCCGGCTTCATCCCCCTAGGTCTTGTCCGGCTCCGCGAACAGCCTCAGGCCAATTCGATTCCGGCGATCTCCGCTTCCAGACCGCCGTACTCGGGGTGCTCGTTTTCGCGGATGCGGTAGGCGAGGTCGATAAGGCTTCCCTGCGCGAGGCCAAGCTCGGCGGCGCGGGCGGCAAGGTTCCAGCCGACGGCGCGCAGCGAGCCGCTGGAGCCAGGCGATGGCCGTGGTTGGAGGGAATCCTGCGCCAATTCCAATCGCAGATGCCGCTCCTTCATCAGGCGCAGTGAAGAGAGCAGGCGCACTCTGCGGGCCACGAAGACCGGCTCTGGATTGCCGTGGCCAAAGGGCTCCAGTTTGCGCAGCCAGCCAGCCAGCACGGGCGTGATGCGATCCAGCGGCAGCTCGGCGTGGATCTTGAGCAGGCACTCCGGCTCGCGTCCGGCCAGATGTTCCTCGGCGTAGAGGCGAAGGCGGCGCTTGAGCTCAGGCAACGTGGCTGCAGGCAAAGCAAAGCCTACGGCGAATGCGTGGCCGCCAAAGCGCGTAAAAAGATCTGCGCAGCTCTCGATCGCGTTCAATAGCTGGAAGCCGTCGACTGAGCGGCCTGAGCCGTACGCCACACCGTCCTCGATGTTCACCACCAACGCCGGCTTGGCGGTGCGCTCGACCACGCGCGAAGCGAGAATCCCGATGACGCCGCGATGCCAGCCTTCGCCATCGATGACCAGCAGGCGATCGGCTGCGAGTTCAAGCTCGGTGCTCAACAGCGTCTCGATGGCAGTGAGGGCTGCGGCTTCGGTCTCGCGGCGTTCGCGATTGAGCCGTTCGAGCTTGGCTGCCAACTCGGCGGCGCGGACCGCATTGCGAGTGGTGAAGAGCTCGATGACCTCGGAGGCCACATCCATGCGGCCGGCTGCGTTGATGCGCGGAGCCAGGCGGAAGGCCACGTCGAAAGCGGTAATCGCCTTTGCCGCCGGATCGAGGGCAGCGGCGGCGAAGAGCGCGCGCAGGCCCGCACCGGCTGGGCGGCGCAATTCCTTGAGCCCCAGAGCCGCGATCACGCGATTCTCGCCTTTGAGCGGAACGGCGTCGGCGATAGTAGCAATGGCGGCCATCTTCAAAAAACTGGGCAAGGTCTTTTCGCGGGTGCGCGTTCGGTCGCGCCGTTCCAGCACAGCCTGCGCCAGCTTCAGCGCGATGGCTGCGCCGCATAGAGACTTTTCCGGATAAGGGCAGGCGGGTTGGTTGGGGTTGAGAATGGCGAGCGCTGGAGGCACCTCATTTCCAGCCTCAAGTAAGTGATGGTCGGTGATGATCAGGTCCAGGCCCAGGCGGCGCGCTGTCTCAGCCTCGGCGAAGGCCCTCATGCCGGTGTCCACGGTGATCACAAGTCTGACGCCTTCAGCGGCTGCCGCTTCGAGCACGGTCGATTGCAGGCCATAGCCTTCGAGAAGCCGATGAGGCACATGGAAGCGGGCAATGCCGCCGAGCATCTCGATGGCCGACTTGAGCAGAACAACGGCGGTTGTGCCGTCCACATCGTAATCGCCGTAGAGCAGCACTGGCTCGCGATCGGCAATGGCCTTTTCCAACCGGTCTACAGCCTCAGACATGCCCAGCATCAGGAAGGGATCGTGAAGGTGAGCGGTCTCAGGATTCAGGAAGGCAAAGGCGTCCGATGCTTCGGAAACGCCGCGGGCAACCAGCAGCTCGGCGAGAACCAGTGGCAGATGGGCGGTCTTGGCCAGTTCCGCGCCCTCGGCCGGATGCGGCTCGACGAAACTCCAGCGCTGTCGGGGAAGCTTTCGCTCTTGCCCGAGGGGCAAGCCAGACGACACAGCGGTCCTGTCGGCTGCAACGCCCACCAGGCTCAAGGGGATTACTCGTCCTCTTCATCGTGCTCGTGGTCTTCGATCACGATGTCCTGAAAGGTCTCGACGTCCTCTAGCAGCGCCTGGAAGCGCTCATACCACTCGGTAGTGGTCTCGTGCAGGAAGACCAGTCCCTGATAGACGAATCCAAGCTGGATGTACCCGAGGTTGCCGGCGTACTTGCGCAGCCACTGGGCCTCGACAAGTTCCGTGGCCTCTTCGTCGGGGAAGTTCATCTCTCCGGCCTCCTCGATCAACGCATCGAGCTCCTCGCGCTCCAGTGTCATCTCGCTAAAGGTGACAAAGGGAGCGCCCACATGCTTGGCCATCTCCACAAAGTCCTTCCATGCGTCGGGGTTGTCATGGCCTTCCCATACGATGGAGGGAATCTCTTCCGTTACATAGGCGGGCAAGCGTTGGAGGCCGTGGCCTTCGATAAAGGCCACCATGTCGTCTTTCAGAGAGAGGAGATTGTCAGTGCTCATAGTCAAGACCTTATTCTCGCAGATGGGGGCGGGGACGCGCCGCGCGATTGGGAAAAACTTCGCCCGCGGAGGGCCGGGCGTTAATCTGAAGGCAGATCGGAACCGGAATGGAATGGATTCCCGCCTTCGTGCGCCCTGACCTTTTCCACCCAATGTAGGATTCTACAAGCCATCGTACGGTTTTGAGGAGGATCTCCACTTGCCCGCATTTGAGCGCCACGTTTTTGTCTGCCACAACGTACGGCCCGAGGGCGCGCCGCGACCCTCCTGCACGGCAAACGGAACCAGCGAGTTGCACGCACAGTTGCAGCAACTGGCCAAGGCTGCCGGGCTGCCTAACAAGGTACGCATCAACAAATCCGGCTGTCTGGACCAGTGCGAACACGGACCGACGGTGGTGGTATACCCCGAGGCTGTCTGGTATGGCCATGTCCAGCCGGAAGATGCGGCGGAGATTGTCGCCGAACATCTGGTCGCAGGCCGCCCGGTCGAGCGGCTGCGTATTGCCGAGGAGTGCCTGAATACGAAGAGTTGTCCGCACCAAACGTAAGTCACTAGTTGGGTACGTTTAGAGCATCAATATCGCTAACCTTCGTAATGTGAATTCTCTTCAATTTCCCGCCCACGCTGCCGATAGGGAAGTGATGGAGAACTCCCATGGCGCCAATCCGTATTCCCTTGCTGCTTTGCATTGCGTTGCTGACCTCGGCTTCCGCGCAGGCCGCTGGAGTCCCGGAGCTACGCGCCAGCTCATTTACGGTGAACGGCGTCTACTCGCTCACCTTCAATCTCAATCTCGCTTCAACACTGCCTGCGGGGACCACAATCACCTGCCGGGCCCAGATCGTGCCCAATCAGGCAGGTGTTGAGTTTCGCCCTCACCAGCTTGCTCCAATTCCTGTGAGCACAGCCACCGGGCAGGCTGCGGTCGCAGGCTCGACGGCAATCTGCGCGGCAGAGATTCCCGTTTCTTGGACGGTGATGAACGGGCAGGGCGGGGCCGTGCTGAGCTACGAAATCGACGCCGTTAGCAACACCGGTTCAATCCCGCTGCTGGTCAGAAGCACCGGTCCCAAAAACATCGGCGTGGCATTTCCCGCCTCGGGCGGAAGCGCAAGCCTCCACTTCAACCTGACCTTCTAAGAGCTCTGTGCGCCACCGTTGTACACAGAGCGGTCCGATGCGCTATCCTGAACCTTAATCCATGATCTTTTCCCGCGACTACATCGGGTATCTTGCCCGCCGCACTGTCAAGCACCTCATCGACGCCAAGATGATCGCCACCAGCGACTTGAAGGCGTGCGAAGCCCGCGTTGCCAACGGGCTGATCGAAGAACTGTCTCTCGAAGACCGCATCAACGAGGAGGTGCGCGTGATTCTGGAGGCGTACTCGGAGGAAATGCGCAAATCCGGCGCGCAGTATGCCGAGATGTTCAAGAAGGTGAAGACCGAGCTGGCCAAGAAGTACAAGGCGGTGCTATGAGGATCAGCCCCGACAAGCTCAACAAGCTGGCCCACACCGTGGCCGATACGCTGGCCGAGATCGACGAGGTCGGCTTTCTCGAGGATCGCAACACCATCCGCCAGGAGGCGCGCAAGGCGTTGACAACCCTGCTCGCCCAAGAGGCCGCCATCGACACCGCAGCCAGGGCCAAGATCGCCAACCAGCGCAAGATCATCCTCGAAGGCTCTCAGGAGTGGGAGATCCTCTACCGCAAGTATTACAACGACGAAGTCCGCAAGCTGGGCATCTAAGCTGGCGACATGCGGCCTGGTCAGCCTTTGGCAGCAGACCGGAATTCTTGTTAGACTAACGAAGTGGCCGGTGACGGCCTCCCCGCAGTATGTGGCGCTATCGTCTAGGGGTTAGGACGTGAGATTCTCAATCTTAAAACCCGGGTTCGATTCCCGGTAGCGCTACCAAGTTTTTCCTATCCTGTTGATTTCAGAGATACTTCCGAATTTGCTCTCGGCCGCTTAATTCCGTTGCGGCGTGGCGTCTCAAAACTTGTCTAACTGCCTTGAGCGCTCAGGGTTGAAATCCGGGCTGAACGGGCAAGATCGGGCAGATCCTTTTGAGGTCGCGCTAACCGCCATTTCTCACAGGGGTCAGTTTTGGCTGGAGCGGCGGGACTGAGCGGGCCTGGAGAGTAGATTCCCGGCAAGAAGCTGTTCTGGAAGCGGAGCAGCGGTTGCGCGGAGGGACTTTTTC
>JBEKOA010000189.1:0-8701 GCA_049522255.1 Occallatibacter sp. | reverse complement strand
GTTTCTTTGCTCGGCATGAAGTCCCCCTGGAAACAACTTCATGCCCGACAACCCCGCACGTAAGTAGCAACCGTGATCCGTAGCGATCCTGGTTCAGGCCAATTTCAAATGCGATTGCCCTGTCGTTCCCGCACTTTTCTGTTCCCAACCGCCGGGTTGTTTTGTAGAATCGCGCAATGAAGGGTAATGCAAAGGTCATTGAGCAGTTGAATCGTGCGCTTCGCGAGGAGCTCACCGCCATCAACCAGTACTTCGTTCACGCCGAGATGTGCGAGAACTGGGGCTACGAGAAGCTTGCGAAGTACATCAAGAAACAATCCATCGACGAGATGAAGCACGCCGAGACGCTGATGGAGCGCATTCTGTTTCTTGACGGGACACCGAGCATGGAGCCGCTGGCTCTCTCCATCGGCAGCAACGTGCAGGCCATGATCCAGTCCGATCTGAAGCTGGAGATCGGAGCTGTGGCCATGTACAACGAGGCCGTGCGGATTGCGACGGATGAGAAAGACAACGGGTCAAGAGACATTTTTGTCGTCCTGCTCAAAGACGAGGAAGAGCATGTGGACTGGCTCGAAGCCCAGACGCACCAGATCAAGGAACTGGGCTACGAGCGCTATCTGTCCATCCAAACCAGGGAAGAAAAGTAGCGAAACTTTTCAATTCTTCAGCTTCTTCAGCAGCCATGCCATGTTCTGGCCTAGCACCTTCATGGTGCGGATGCCCTCCTCGTCCCGTTCCACATCGCCCGGCTCGCGGCCGATGCCGACGTTCCAGTAAGACGAGCCGGGTACGATCATCTCGCTGAAAAAGAAGAAATGGTTTAGTGCGTCGAAGGCCGGGATGGCTCCAGCCCGGCGCACAGCCACAACGGCAGCGCCTACCTTGCGGCGGAGAAAGTTGCCGTTTGCCCTGGAAACGTAACAGGCGCGGTCCATCAGGGCCAGAATCTCCGGTGAGATATTGGAGAAATAGGTGGGCGAGCCGAGAAGAATGCCGTCCGCCTGCTCCATCTTTTCAATGAGGGCATTGCCCGCATCGTTCTTTTGCGAGCAGCGCCGGTCTTTGTTTGAGGCGCACTTGCTGCACGCCAGGCAACCGTGAATCTCGGCTCCGCTCAGCTCGATAAGTTCGGTATCGATCCCTTCGTTTTCCAGTTCCTTCAAAACATACTTGAGCAGAATGGCTGTATTTCCGCCCTTGCGAGCGCTTCCGTTCAATGCAACAACCCTGGTGCGAACCTCGTTCATGCGTCTCCTTGCCGGCCGAACAGATTTGCATCCGAAGATCCGTTCGATCCAACTCTTTATTGTTGCAGCTTTCTGAGCAGATGCAAAAGGAGGTGCGTCAGGTCAGAAAGGTACTTGTAATTTGGAGGAGCGATGGAGAGGCTTTCATTGTGGGTCAAAAATGGATTGGCGCTGCTGGGCGTGTTGGCGCTGGGGTGTTGGCTGGGAGCTGTCGGCACGGTGAAGGCGTCGTCTAACGGGGCAACTCCGGGCGATGTGCAATTTCAACTTGCCGGCGTCAATGAGACCAGTTCGCTGCTGGTGTATCATCCGGAGACCAAAACCGTATATGTCTACCAGGGAGCTACGACGGGGAATTCAAACCTGCAGTGCAGCTTCAAGTTTCAGCTAGGAGCGCCGGGCGGCGCGATTCGGCGAACCAACTGCGAGGTGCAATCCCTGCTGCCTTAAACCCGGATTGCGCCCTCTGTTTTCCGGGTAGAGCGACTGCCAAAACAACCAACTCAAACGCTGGCGGCTGTTCCCTGTTCCTTGATCCCAAGGCCTTGCAAGTCGCCGTTCATCGCGTAGAGAATGGCGCGCGCGGTGAAGTCCTCATCGGTGCGCGAGCTGATCATCAGGTCGTAGAGGTGGGGATTACACCAGCTCTTGCCGTAGTACTGCTGCAGATACTTGGCGCGCTCCTCATCCACGATGCGGATGCGCTGCTCGGCGTGAACGCCCTTATCCAGACGCGGGCGCAAGCGCTCAAGCCGGTCAAGATAGGGAGCGTAGATGAAGACGTGGTAGACGTCGGGCTTGTGCTGCAGAATGCACTGTGCGCCGCGGCCCACAATGACGCAGTTGCCTTCCGAATAGGCCTCTTCGATGATCTTGCGCGAGATCTTCACCATTTCGTCGCAATCGAAGACCGAGTTCTCGCCGAGTTCCAGGCCCGCGGCCAGGGCGGCTGAACGCATGGCCTGCTGGTTGATGCGGCGAAGCCAGGAATCCACATGCTCGTCGTAGTGCCGCACCACGCTCGAATCGACATGCGCCGCGTAGGCGATGGCGTCGATGATGTCGCGGTCCAGCAACTTCCAGCCAAGCCACTCGGCAATGGTCTGCGCGATGCGGCCCCCGCCGCTGCCAAACTCCCTGTTGACTGTGATTACGCGGTAATCCACGCACCCCTCCCGAGAAAAACCTGCCCCATTCAAGGTTACTCTTCCCGGCGCGTTCTTTCCAGTTCCGCGAGCGGCTTGACGGCACGCCGCCGTGCCTGCCGTACACTGGATGCGGGATCTTTCGCTCCGCGAGTCCAGGGGCCCATTCATCGCGATAAAGCTGCGAAGAACGGGGTACAAGATTTACACTTTGGGCGCTCGGGTTCTGGAAGGGGTGGCATGAGGAAGATCGGCATCCTGTTCGGCGTCGAGAATAGTTTTCCCAGCGCACTGGTGGAAGAGATCAACGCGCGCAACATCGACGGCATCAAGGCCGAATTCGTTCTGACAGGCGCCGTCCTGCACGACAAGAGGCCACGCTATGCGGTGATTGTGGATCGCATCTCCCACGCTGTTCCCTTTTACCGAGCATTTTTGAAGCACGCCGTTTTGAATGGAACGGTGGTCATCAACAATCCTTTCTGGGCTTCGGCGGACGACAAGTTCTTCAATTATGCGCTGGCTGAAAGGCTCGGCGTGAGAGTGCCGCCGACCGTCATGCTGCCGCACAAACAACTGCCCGACGGCGCGACCCACCGGTCGATGCGGAATCTGGAGTTTCCGCTGGACTGGGAGGCGGTCTTTGCCTCTGTCGGCGAGCACGGCTTTCTCAAGCCCATCGACGGCGGAGGCTGGCGCGATGTGCAAGCCGTTCACAGTCGGGAGGAATTTTTCCGCGCCTACGACCAGTCCCGCGACCTGTGCATGGTCTACCAGAAGGCCGTCAATTTCACTGAGTATTTCCGGTGTTATGTGGTGGGCCAGCGGAAGGTCCGCATCATGGCTTACGACCCGCGCAGGCCGCATGCCGAGCGGTATATCGAGAACCCGGAGCCCGCATCCAGGACACTGCTCAAGCGCATGCGGCAGGATGCGTTGCGGCTCTGCGGGGCATTGGGGTATGACTTCAACACCGTCGAGTTTGCCGTCGAGCGCGGCATCCCCTACGCCATCGATTTCATGAACCCTGTGCCCGACGCAGACATGCACTCGGTAGGCCAGGCCAACTTCGAATGGATCGTCAAGGAAGTTGCTGATCTTGCGGTTGGCAAGGCCAAGGCTGCGCGACCGACTCGCGAGTTACGCCGGCAGGCGTTTCTGGGCGGCGAACTTGCCTCGGCAAGCGCCGCGAAGAGGAAGCCAGCCGCAAAGAAAAAGTCCGGTGCGGTTGGGGTCACTGAAAAGTCAGAAAGCTTGGTTGTCGAGGCGTAGGTAGAGATGGAGAGCATGTGGTGCTGGCGGTGCAAACGAGACGTGCCCATGCTCGACGAGGATGAGTTCGCCGAGATCGCACGCCTGCACAAAGAGTCCACGCTAGCAACCAAGGAGTACCGGCGGCTCCGGCAGACTTCCCTGGCAGAGACACCGCTTCATGAGCTGTTTGCGCCTGTTTGCGATCTCTACGAGAGAATCACTGGCGTGAGGGAATCTGACTACGACGAAATACTGAAGCACCGAATCTCGCTTTACGGGCCACCCTGCAAGCGATGCCATAAGCCATTGCGGACGCCGAAAGCCAGCATATGCGGCGCTTGCATGCACCCCGTCGATGAGCCCCCGGACTGAATCACGGGCGAAGAATATTTGGTCCCGGTGATCTCCCTGCTGAAACGGAAATCCAAAGTTTGCCACTATTCTGCATGTCACACAAACAACCGACCTGAAGCTCTTGATCGCGGCTTCGTATACAGAGGCCGGCCGCTCGTTTGTAAGTGATAGCGCTTAAATGGGTTGCATCCTGCAAGCGTTTTCATCTGTTTTGCGTCTTTCTTGGAGACCGGTATAAGAGTTTCGTTACGTTACCTTGTTGGAAACTTTGGTGCCATGGTCTTGCGGGGAAACTCCGATAGACTGAAAGTGGCCCAATCTGGGGTCGGGGGTGTCGTTTATGGATGCTTCGAAATCCGCGTTACCGCATGCCACTGCTCGCTCTCGACACGCGTTTGAGCGCCAGGAAGTACGTTGCGCCGTGCGTTTCCCTATTGCGTTGCCCGTGGTCTTGTCCAGCGGAAAAGGGGAGATCGCCGCTCTTACAACGAACGTCTCGGCCAGCGGGGTGGTTTTCGAGCTGGAGAGCCCGGTACCGGCGGGCCTCGAGATCCGTTTCTCCATGCGCATGCCGGGTGCGGTTCTCGGTACTCCTCGCGATGTTATGGTCAATTGTCAAGGACGTGTGGTACGCTGCTCCAAGAACAAAAGTAACTATCAGGCTGCCGCCACCATTGACGAGTATCAATTCGCCGAGCAATGACAGCCGGAAACGCCTTGAGGATAATGACCTCTGGCTTGGCTTGAACACCTATGGACCCAGTTGACGATTCTGCTGATGCTCAAATGCTCGACGCTCCGGTCAAGCCGGGGACAATACGCGTAATCCTTGCGGATTCTCAGGCGATTTATCGCGTTGGCATTCGCAAGGTCTTCGCGATTGAAGACGATCTTCGCGTGGTGGCCCAGGCCGATTCTCTAGAGAATTTGCGGGCGGCCATCGAGCGCTATCCCACCGACATCGTCCTCATGGAGGGCAGCCTGCTGGCCGGGACAGCTCATGTCATCCCCGATCTGCTGCGCATGGCTCCTGACGTCAAGCTCATAGTGCAGACGGTGGCGGCTGACGAAAGCCAAACCGTCGAGCTTTACCGCCGCGGTGTCCGGGGCATTGTCTCCCGCTCTGTTTCGCCTGACCTGCTGGTCCGGTGCGTTCGCAGGATTGCCGCCGGTGAGACCTGGATCGACAATCAGTCAGTCAGTTGGGTCATCGAGGCCTATCGCGCACAGGCCGCTGCTCTGGTCAACCCGCGCTCCCAGCCCAAGCTCTCTCCCAAGGAGATGGCGATCATCACCTGCATCACTCAGGGCAAGCGCAACAAAGAGATCGCATTCCAGTTGGGAACCACCGAGCAGGTGATCAAGAATTATCTGCGCAAGATCTACGACAAATTGGGCGTCAGCGACCGGCTTGAACTTGCCCTCTATTGCCTGCATAACAAGATTATTCAGAACGATGCCGATGAGTTATTGGTTGCTCAAAAGCTGATGGGCCAGTAACCGGGCCCGTCCTTTTGCGCCATCGGCGCAGGCCTGCAGCCAGAGTCCGTCCCTCCGACTCCAACTGGGCATTCTTCCGCTGAGAGACTCATTCTCCGCTTGAGCTATCGCTTCGACCTCGGCTCCTGGTTGCGTTCCCTGGCCAGTTCAAGCAGGCGAATCAGCTCCGCCAGTTCTGCGCGGTCTAGGCCCGCCATCAGGTCAACTGGAAGGCGAAGAATCACCGGGTCCATCTCCTTGAGCAGCCTGAGCCCGGCCTGGGAGATTTCGGTCCAGACCGAGCGCCGATCCTGAGCGTCGCGCCGCTGGCGAATGAGCTTCTGGGCTTTCATCCGTGCCAGCAGGCGCGTGATGTCCGGCTCGGCCGTGATCATCCGGCCGCGGATGGCTGCGCAGGTCAGCCCCTTGGGATGCGCCCCGCGCAGAATCCTGAGCACGTTGTATTGCGTCGAAGTCACGCCCCAGTCGCGGGTCTTGATATGAAAGGCGCGGTTGAGGCAGTCGGAGGTGCGCAGCAGGTTGAGCAGAGCCTCTTCTTCCAGGCTTGCAAAGGGGCGCTCCTGCACGATTTCAAGCTTCAGTCCTGCCATGGGCGGTCTTTCTTGTGGCGGTTCCGGATCTTCTTGAAAGCCTGCTGACCTGGAGGGTAGGGCCCAATTCCAGCGCCGCTCAACCAATCAGTTCACCGGCTGCTGTTTCCGATTACTGCTTGACGACTTCCAGTTCGATTGTGAGCTTGACGTCGTCGCCCACAAGGGCTGCTGGATACTTGGTTCCGATGCCAAAAGCGGTCCGGTCAAGAGTGGTGGTTGCCGAGAAGCCGGAGTGCGGCTTGTGGTCCATTGGGCTCTCAAACGGTCCGCTGGGGCCTTCCACCTCGAGTACAACGGGTTTGGTGACTCCGTGCAGGGTAAAGTTGCCGCTCACTGTCAGATTGTTGCCGTTCTTCGCCACACCAGTGCTGGTAAAGGTGGCGGAAGGGAATTTAGCCACATCAAAAAACGAATCGGTCTTGAGGTCGTTGTCGCGACCTGTCTGCCCAGTATCCACAGTGCTGACGTCAATGGTGGCCGTGACGGTGGATTTGGTGATATCCGCGTCGTTCAAGACGATCGTGGCCGCAACCTTGCCAAAGTGGCCATGCACATTTGAGACACTCATGTGCCTGATGCTGAAGTCGACCTCACTATGGGCAAGGTCGGATTTCCAGGTGGAGGTTTGCGCCACGGCCAGGGGAGCGGCCAGCGCGAGAATGCCAGTCAAAAATACCGAACGCTTGATCACAAGAGTTTTCCTTTCGATGCCGGGCCGTCAGGCCGTTATTCGGGTTGGGAAGCAGGCGATTGAACTCGCCGGATGCGCGCGGAACCCGAGGAAACGCAGTCGGCGCGCCGCGATGAAACCTTTCATGCTGGTAGGATGCTCAAGGGAATCTATTTGTTGCAACAAATATCATGAAGCCTTACGGCCTGTTCTGTATTCCCACATCCCTGCTATTCTCCCGTTTATGTCTGTGCTCGACGACTTCCGGCGCCTCACCCGGGCCCAACGGCACACGTTTGTGGCCGCATTCCTGGGTTGGACGATGGATTCGCTCGACTTCTTTCTGCTGGTTTTCTGCGCCAAGGCCATTGCCGCGGAGTTCCACACTGCGCCCTCGGCGGTCTTTGGTGCTGTCTTTCTTACGCAGGCCTTCAGGCCGGTCGGGGCCGTCGTTTTCGGGAGGTTGGCGGACCGCTATGGCCGGCGGCCGGTGCTGATGGCGAATATCTTGAGCTTCTCGGTGATTGAGCTGGCCTGCGGCTTTGCGCCATCGCTCGGCGCGCTGTTGGTGCTGCGCGGGCTCTTTGGGTTTGCGATGGGAGGCGAGTGGGGAGTGGGCGCGGCGCTGGCCTTCGAAACGCTGCCTGCGCAGGGTCGCGGAACCTTTTCGGGCATTCTGCAGGAAGGCTACGCGATGGGTTCGATCCTGGCCGCGGGCGCCTTCGGGCTTTTCTTCCATGCGATTGGCTGGCGGGGGCTCTTCATCGTGAGCGCCCTGCCGGCGCTGCTGGTGCTTTTTGTGCTTGCGCGAGTCGAAGAGTCGCCGGTGTGGTTCGAGGGAAGACGGAAACGGCTGGCACTGTCAGCCAGGGATGTGGGGAGCGCAAAGGCAGGAGAACTGGTTCATCTGCTGGCCTGGCTTCGGCTCCATTGGTGGTGGCTTTGTCTTTGGGGCGCTCTCTGAGAAATGGGGCCGGAAGCGGGCCATCGTCACTGCGGCGCTGCTGGCGATTCCGGTGATTCCTCTTTATGCCTACGGCCACTCGGCGGTCTCGCTGGGGGTTGGCGCGGTACTGATGCAGTTCATGGTGCAGGGGGCGTGGGGGGTTGTGCCGGCCTACCTCACCGAGCTTTCTCCGGCTCCGGTGCGGGCTACCGCTCCGGGACTGGCCTACCAGTTGGGCGGGCTCATCACTTCTTGGAACACCAAGGCCCAGGCCCGAGTCGCTGAACGCATGGGCAACTATCCTTTGGTTCTGGGGATTACGGTGATTGTCGTGGCGCTGGCGCTGGCTGGCCTGGCGCTGCTCGGCCGGGAAGCCAAGGGGCAGGAGATGACGGCGGGGTGAAGATGGCGGGTTCGGAGTCCACAGTCTCACAGAATTGTCTGTCTTTTGTTCCCGTGGAGACTGTATTTGTGGATATTGATTCTATTTAAGTTAGGTGGTTCTTCACAGATTCACGGAATCTAATTCGTATGTGTTCCGGCGAGAATACCCATTGGAAGTCGTTGATTCCGATTTAGTTATCTATGGCTCCACAGTTTCACAGGCAAAATCGCTCATGTTTTTTTGAGAGAGGGCGGTTGGGAGCACGGGGCGGGGTTGGCGGAGCACTCGTGCGCAGGGATGGCAATGATTTTCATGGTGGCTGGTCTCGGGGAGAGTTGGATTCTCCGGTCTTGCTTTCTGTTTCAATTGTGCGCCGGCGAGGGGAAATACTCTGCACGGTTTGGCGGGAAAAGTTTGTGATTTCGAAGGCCCCAGAAACTAAGGGACCCGAAGACCCGCTCATCGCGATAGAGCCGCGATGAATGATTGCATGACAGCGTCGGCTCCCTCGACCTGAGTAAACTGGTTGCGGCTAAACGACCACGAAGCTCGGGAGGAAAGGAGCCGAGCATGATGATTATAGGCTGTGATTTTCATCCACGAT
>JBEKOA010000188.1:0-7981 GCA_049522255.1 Occallatibacter sp. | reverse complement strand
GAGTTGATGATCGCTTCGAGGCGCGTGAATTGCTTCTCATCGACGTTCTTTGACGCTTGCTGCAGGCCGGCGAAGGGGCCGACCGAGGGCAGCATCTTGAGAATGGATTCCATCGATCCGAGTTTCTTGATCTGCTGCAACTGGTCGCGGAAGTCTTCGAGCGTGAAGCCGTCGCCGAGCAGCGCTTTCTTGGCCAGGTCTTCCGATTTTTTGCGGTCGAGGGTCGACTCGGCTTTCTCGATGAGCGACATCATGTCGCCCATGCCGAGGATGCGCGAGACGATGCGGTCGGGATGGAAGGGTTCGAAGGCATCGGGCTTTTCGCCCACGCCGATGAATTTGATGGGCTGGCCGGTGACATGACGAATCGAGAGGGCCGCTCCGCCGCGTGCGTCGCCGTCCATTTTTGTGAGAACGACGCCGGTGAGCGAGAGGCGCTTGTGAAAGTCGGCCGCGGAGTTGACGGCGTCCTGGCCGGTCATGGCGTCGGCGACGAAGAGAATCTCGCTGGGGTTGAGCAGCTTTTTCAGGCGCTCCATCTCGGTCATCAAGTCTTCGTCAATATGCAGGCGGCCGGCGGTGTCGACGATCAGCGTGTCGCAGCCCATGTTGCGGGCTTCGCGGCGGGCTTCGCCGGCCAAGCGCTCGACAAGGGCCGAACCGGCCTTCTCGCCTTTCTGATCGCCTTCGTAGAGGCGGACTTCGACGGACTTGGCGACGACCCTTAATTGCTCGCGAGCGGCCGGGCGGTAGACATCGATGGAGACGAGCATGGGCCGATGGCCACCCTTTTTGAGCCAGGCGGCCAATTTTCCGGCGGTGGTCGTTTTGCCGGAGCCTTGCAGGCCGGCCATGAGAATGACCGAGGGCGGCTGCGAGGAGAACTTGAAGCGCGCCGTGTCTTTGCCGAGCAGCGAAATCAATTCGTCGCGAACGATCTTGATGACCTGTTCAGAGGGCGAAAGCGCGGTGAGCACCTCGGTGCCGACGGCTTTGACGCGGATCTGCTCGATCAGTTCGGTGACGACGTTGAGGTTGACGTCGGCCTCGAGCAGGGCTACGCGAATCAGGCCCAGGGCTTCGGCGATGTTCTCTTCAGTGAGCGTGCCCTGGCCGCGGAGGGTTTTGAAGGCGCGCTGGAGTTTGTCTGTAAGGGTTTCAAACATGATCAATATAAGTGTACCCTGCGGCCACCTGCGCCACCTGCGGTGGGGCACCGAAAGGGTCGTGGTCGCACGGAGAACAGAAGGGTTGAGGTTTGTGGCTTCCCACATCTTGCACGATGAGACTGCGCCAGATATAGGGCACCCAGTCTTGATGGGTGATCGAGCCGAAAGCGAATCAGGCGGTGCGGGCGAGGGTCAGCGCGGTGATGTCGTCGTCCTGGCCGAAGGCTTCAGCGGCCTGTGCGATGGCTTCGGCGGGTTGGAGGCTGAGGGCGGCGGTGCGGTCAAAACCAAAAAGCACGCCGGCCTTGTCGCGGGCCTCGACGATGCCGTCGGTGAGCAAGGTGAGCTGCTCGGTGGGGGCCAGCTGGAAGGTGGATTCAACGTAAGCGGTTGCGGCGGAGACGCCCAGCGGCAGACCATTTTCGAGCGGAAGCTCTCTGCCAGCGAGGTAAGGCGACAGGTGGCCGGCGTTGGCAATGGTGAGCTTGCCATCGTTGTCGACACGCAGAACGAGGCAGGTGGTGAAGCCGCCGCCACTCCTGATCAACATGCGCTGGTTCATTGCGGTGAGGATTTCGCCAGGGCTTTGCGTGTAGTGCGCGAGAGTGCGAACCGTGCCGACAAGCAATGAGACGGTCATGGCGGCGGGCAGGCCTTTGCCGCTCACATCCCCGATGACCAGCAGCACTCCGCCGGCCTGGATTGGCAGGATCTGGAAGAAGTCGCCACCGACCTGGCCTGCAGGTTTGTAAACGCTTTGCAAGGCGAAGCCGGGAATGGCTGGAATCTCTTCGGGGATCAGGACATGCTGGATGGTGCGTGCGGCTTCCAGTTCTGCCTCGGCCTGGTTGCGCTCGCGGGCGATGCGGACGGTGCGCTGGACGAGGAAGAGCAGAATTGCAATGTAGAAGGCAAGGTCGCCTAACTTATAGAAATCGATGTTATAGCTTCCGACGGGAAGGACGAACGGCAGATAGGGCTCCAGTGAATCGAAATGCGCGTACTGAGCCACGTTGCGCAGGAAGCTCCAATAGTCGGCGAAGCAGCCGAGGAGAATGGCCGGCAGCAGCAGAAGAGCTTCGCGGTTGCCTCGCCGCCAACCCTGGATCAGGAGCAAAGGCAGGACGACTTTCATCAGCAGAACAGGAAGGAAGAACCCCACAAAGAAACTGCGCTCCGAGATAAGTCCCGCTCCGCGCAGCGGATAGATGAGGAAGGCGATGAATGTGACACCTTCCAGCGCGAGAAACCAGCGCGAGCGCGGCAGATGCAGCACCAGGCGAACGAACTCAATGAGAGCGACAAGCTCCACGCCAAGCACTACAAACTGTACATAGTAGATGGTGAAGGAAATATAGCTCAGATTGAACCAGACCAGCATGGCCGCCACAACGCTTGAGGCAAGCAGGCAGACTGCGATGGCCAGATACTCGAGTTGACTGCGCAAGGCAAAGAAGAGGGCCAATGCAATGAGGCCGGCGATCAGGGCCAGGCCGCTGAGCAGGGCCGGCGGTCCTGCCGAGTGGGCGGCGACATAACTCGAATAGATTGGCGCGGAGGTTTGACTCACCAGGTAGACGGACTCTGAATTCAGGGGGGTGCTGACGGTGAGGGCCGTGTTGGAGCCCCAGGTGGTGGCGCAGCGAATGGCCAAAACCAGATCGGCCCGCCCGGCGAGTACGCTGTCGGGGATGGAGTAGGTGACCAGCGCTCTTTGAGACGAGAGTCGCGTTCCGGTCGTCGTATCGTTGCCACCGAGAAGAACTCCATTGGCGTAGACCTTGTAGAAACCGGTCACACTCATAATCCCAACCATGAGGTCGGGCATGGCTGGGCGCAGGTGGATGTGTACGCGGTACCATGCGTAGGGGATGTCGTGGATGCCGTAGTGGGCCAATCGCTCGTCGGTGGAGATGGTTCGCCAGCCGCTGTCGTCATAGGTTGGCGAGGCCCATGCCGGGTTGTCTCCGGGTGCGAAAAGCCAGTTGGGACCGAGGGTTACATGCTCCCCGAATTTGCTGGCATCGAAGTTGCGGGGATCGGTCGTTGAGGACTGGTCCGCTGCGAAGGAGACGCAGGCGGCGGCGAAGAGCAGAAGAGTGAGTGCTTTTAAGAGGCGTGAAAACATCGAGATAACTATAGCGCAGCCGGGATGCGATAGGCTGGTGCTGGCGCAACATTATCTGGTAGCGAAAGGGTATGGGCAGGCACATGGAACAGCAAGAGCGGTTGGACAACCTGATCGGCGGATACAGGCGGTTTCAGACCAAGGTCTTTCCTTCCAGGCAAGACCAGTTTCACCTGCTGGCCGACCAGCAGGCGCCGGAGACTCTCTTCATCACCTGTTCCGACTCGCGGGTGGTGCCGGACCTGATCTTGCAGACACAGCCGGGCGATCTTTTCATCACGCGCAACGCGGGCAACGTAGTGCCGATGGGTGGCACCGATGTGGACGGCGTGACAGCGACGGTCGAGTATGCCGTCGAGGTGCTGAAGGTGAAACACGCTATTCTCTGCGGCCACTCGGACTGCGGGGCGATGAAGGCGGCACTGAACCCGAAAGATCTGGAGAGCCTGCCCAAGGCGCGGCGCTGGTTGAGCCACGTCGAGGGGGCATTTAGCCATCGCCAGCCCGTCGACCCGGCCGAAGGCGAGCATGCTGAACTGGCCTCGCTGATTCGCGGCAACGTGGTGGCGCAGATGCTCAACCTGCGCGCCCAGCCGTCGGTGGCGCGGGCGGTGATGGAGGGCCGGCTGACGGTGCATGGGTGGTACTACGACATTCTCAGCGGACGGATTGAGCGGTACGACGACGAGTTGCGGCGGTTTTTGCCGCTGGCTGGGTGAGAATTCCTGGAAACAATGTCTTAAGATTCATTGGAAATCGTGACAAACTAGTTGTTAAACTAGTTGATTTGCTCGATTGGAGGGGACCATGCCGGTTACTGAAGGCGCTTATACGGAAATCGGGGCTTTTGACGCCAAGACAAAGCTCTCCGAGATTCTACGCAAAGTGGAGCAAGGAGAGCGGTTTACGATCACTGTGCGGGGGCGGGCGGTCGCCGACATTGTGCCCAGCCGACTGAAGGACAGAAGACGGGCGATTGAGGCCGTGCGCCGACTCCAGGCCATGCCGAAGATTGAAGGAATCTCCGCAGAAACGGTTCGAGCGTGGATTGAGGAAGGACGACATTGAGCCTGGTTCTCGATGCTTCGATGACTTTGGCTTGGCAATTCAAGCGCGTCGATCCGGGCGAACTGCTCCTTGCCGAGAAGGGGTTGGAGGCGCTCTCCACGGTTCAGGCTGTTGTTCCGGCGCTTTGGTTTGCGGAAGTCGCAAATGGAGTTTTGCACGGTGAACGGCAAGGGGTGATTTCGCACAAGCAATCGGCATCGTTTCTCAAAGATCTCTCTGAAGTGGAGATCGTGGCGGATGAGGCCTCTCCGCGCGGCCATCAGGCCACCGTGCTGGATCTTGCGCGGAACTATGGACTGACTGTATACGATGCAACCTATTTGGAACTGGCCATGCGCCGCGCCGCGACACTGGCTACCTTCGATCATAAGCTGGCCGAGGCGGCGAGAGCCGCCGGAGTGAGAGTGTTTGGGGATGCGGTGTAGGTCATTCGTCTACTTCGGAGGCATGATGTCTTGGCCGGTGCAATGCGTGTCGGGCTTGTCTGAGGCGGATAGCATGGTGAAGGAGTTCTTGCCTTCCTTTATCTGGAAGAAGGTCGGCTTGTTGGGATGTTTGGGTTGGTCCGGCCATCTTTGATCGAATTCGACCTGGAAGTGCGAAGAGGAATCAGAGCAGGGGCGTACAGGACCGAAGGTGAAGTCCCACTCGTGAATCTTCTTGGGGTCATTTAAGACTCCGATCGTCTTGTGCGTTGCCTCTAGTCTGGCCACTTCCGACGACGTGCTCCACCTTTCCGCATCGGTCCATGGCGCTTCTAGCCAGACGTCGACAAAGTCGCGGCCATTGTTGGCAATGGGTTGGATCCGAACGACATCTTTACCGGAGACGCGAAAGCGGTAGATGACTGGGCGGATGATGATGTTGATGTCCGAATTGAATTCATCCAATCGGAGCTCGAATCCATCCGGCTCAACCTTCATCAAGGGATCCGTCCCTCGGGCATAAAAGGCCTTCTTGTGGAAGACCACCTGCTGCGGTGCTTGGTTCTGCATTGGCTGGAGGATATCCACATCGAATTTGCTCAAGTTAGATGAGCACCATGGATGACCGTGCGCGACGGCGATGAGCAAATTATTCGAGGCTGTTTTAGGTAGAACTACATATTCGAAGAAGTCGCCGAATGCGCCACTGATGGTTTCGTACGTAGGGCTCTCCCAGCGGAGAACTCGACGCCACGAACTATCCCGGAACTCATAAGCAAGCAGTATCGAGTCGAAGCCACACTCAATCTCGAACCGGAAATCAATGAAGAGAACCTGCGGCTGCTCCGCCGGCCGCGTGACCTTTACATCGATACTGTCGCCATAGATGTGATCGAGTTGCTCAGGCTTATTGGGATCGTATTCCTCCACGACGACCGGCTTGTTGGCATCGAGAGGCTTTACAAGTGAGTTTTCGAAAGCCTTCGCATTCAACGTCCCTGGCGCGCATTTCATCGCAGCATCGGCCAGCGCGGCGAAGGCATCTTTCATGGCGTGAATTCGCGCTTGGAGTGACGGCAACTGTTCGTCCTCATCGCCACCGAGTTTGTAGGCGCGAAGCTGAGATTGAGCTGCCTGAACCTTGTGTATGAAGGGACGAAGAGGAGGCTGCGAACAGGTCTGCGCCAGGAGTGCGACCGGAGACGCGACGATAAAGACGATTGAGACGAACAGTGCTGGCCGCATGATGGCAGCAAGTATAGCGCACTTCTTCAATGCACGCCCGGCGGCGGGGCTACGTGCTTGGCTGGCTTCTTGAAGAGCCATGCTGCTGCGGCGCAGAAGAAGGCTAAGAGCGCTGTCCAGCGAAAGACGTCCACGTAGGCCATCAGCGCCGATTGCTGTTCCATCAGGCCGTACATTAATCCCAATGACCCGGGGCCTCCGGCGTGAGGACCGATGTGATGGCCTAGATAGCCGGCGATGGCGTGCGACTTCTGCTGCAAGACCATGTTCGATGGGTCTAGATTTGCGCCGAGTTCGGTCTGGTGCAGGGCGGCGCGGCGAATCAGGGCCGTGGTGGCCATCGATATTCCAATCGATCCGCCGATGTTGCGCAGCATGTTGAATAGGCCGGTGGCGTTGCCCATCTCTTCGCGGGGAATGGTGGAGGTAGCCATGGTGGCCAGCGGAACGAAGACGAAGCTCAATGCGAAGCCGGTGAGTGTAATTGGGATGAGCAGCGTGTAGGGTCCGATGTCGAGATTGACCATGCCGAAGAAGAGAGCGCAGACGCCGAAGCCGGTGAATCCAGCGCAGAGCAGTTTGCGCTGGTCGATGCGCGAGCCGAGGATGCCGATGACCGGCGATCCGATGAACGAGCCGATGCCGCGCGGGCCGACGACCAGGCCGGCGGTGAAGGCTGTGTAACCGAGGATCTCCTGATAGTAGAGCGGCAGGATGGCGATGGTGATGTAGATGGCCATGCCGAGCATTGCGATCAGGAAACATCCCGTCCGGAAGTTGCGGTCTTTGAGGACGTGCAAATCGAGCAGGCCCTTGCGGTTGGTCCAGGAGCGCCAGATCCAGAGGACGAGGGCCGTGGCCATCGCGGCGACTGCCCAGCGAACCCAGAGAGCGCCGAACCAGTCGTCTTCCTGGCCCTTGTCGAGCACGATCTGCAAAGCGCCGGTCCAGACCATGAGCAGGCCGAAGCCGATGTTGTCGAAGGGGCCGACCTTGGCGTTCTTGATGTAGGGCGGGTCGTGGACGAAGCGCGAAATGAGAATGACCGCCAGAATGCCGACGGGGATATTGATGTAGAAGGCGTAGCGCCAGCTAAACGTGTCGGTCAGCCAGCCGCCCAGTGTGGGCCCGAGAACGGGAGCGACGACGATGCCAAGGCCATAGGCGGCCATGGACATGGAGCGCTTTTCGACGGGAAAGCTTTCGAGAAGAATCGACTGCGAGAGGGGCTGAAGCGCGCCGCCGCCTGCGCCCTGGAGGACGCGTGCCAGCAGAATCACAGCCAGCGAAGGCGCGGCTCCGCAGAAGAACGAAGCGATGGTGAAGATGATGACGCAGGTCAGAAGGAAGCGCTTGCGTCCAAAGCGGCGGGCGAACCAGTTGGAGGCGGGGAGGATGACGGCATTGGCGACCAGATAGCTGGTGAGCACCCAGGTGGCTTCGGAGTTGGAAGCAGAAAGGCTTCCGGCGATGTAGGGCAGGGCCACTGAAGCGATGGCGGTGTCGAGCACCTCCATAAAGGTGGGCAGCATGACGGAGACGGTGACCAGCCATGGGTTCACGCCCTGGGTCAGCGGATAGCGGGCTTGAGCGGCGGCTGTCGTCATGGGCTAGGGAACTCTTTTGAGGGTAAACGATGGGAGGCTTGGGCGTCAGTGATGGGATGGTGGGGAGAGACGCACTTTCCGGGCAGGCGGCCACCAATCTGTACGGTTTTGCTGTTCTGTGGGTCTCCACACCCACGGGCGATGTCTGGCGGCGTGGACGCCGCCAGTACAGCCGGTCTGGAGATACGGCGCTACATTCCTTTCTCAATTTATGGATAAGTTCTAGCCAAAGATATTTGAAATTTGACCCCACCGGTCGTCGGTCCGATGATCTTGTTGTCAAGACGAGAACACGGGAGGGCGACCGGTGGAGACTTTCACAAGGCTGTTTGGTACCCT
>JBEKOA010000187.1:0-7988 GCA_049522255.1 Occallatibacter sp. | reverse complement strand
GCGCTGATCTGGTGCGACCAGCGCACCGCCGAGGAGTGCCGCGTGCTGAATGAGACGGTCGGCGAGCAGCGGCTGGTCGAGCTGACTTCCAATCCCGCACTGCCCAACTTTACGCTGACCAAGCTGATGTGGGTTCGCACGCATGAGCCGGAGATCTGGAGCCGCTTCCGCTTCTTCCTTCTGCCCAAGGATTACGTCCGCTTGCAATTGACGGGCGTGCGGGCGATCGATGTCTCCGACGCAAGCGGCACGCTGCTGCTCGATGTTGCTCATCGCCGCTGGTCGCAAGGGATGGTGGAAGCCACCGAGCTTGATCCGGGGTGCCTGCCGGAGGTCTTCGAATCGCCGGAGATCGTGGGCAGAATCACGGCGCGCGCGGCGGCCGCAACTGGCCTCGCCGAAGGAACTCCGGTGGTTGCCGGAGCGGGAGATCAGGCAGGCGGCGCCATCGGCATGGGCATCGTCAAGGCCGGCGATGTGAGCGCGACGATCGGAACCTCGGGCGTCGTCTTTGCCGCGACGGATCAGCCGTTTCTCGATCCCAAGGGGCGCTTGCACACCTTCTGCCATGCGATTCCAAATCGCTGGCATGTGATGGGCGTGACCCAGGCGGCGGGGCTTTCGCTGCGCTGGTTCCGCGACACCTTTGGCGTGGCCGGCGGCGCAACAGGAGATCCTTACGACAATCTTTCGCGGGAGGCCGCGGCAATCCCAGCGGGAGCCGATGGAGTGATGTGGGCGCCGTACCTGATGGGAGAGCGGACGCCGCATCTGGACTCGGATGTGCGCGGCGCGCTGCTCGGCCTGGCCGCCAGTCACGGGCGCGGGCATATCATTCGCGCCATTCTCGAAGGAGTGGCCTTCAGCTTGAAGGATTCGCTGACCATCTTCGCCGAGATCGGCGTGCCGGTGAATGATATTCGTCTCGGCGGAGGCGGTGCGCGTTCGCCGCTATGGCAGCAGATTCAGGCCGATGTTTACGCGAAGCCTGTCTCGCTGCTTGCGGCAGAAGAGGGCTGCGCGTATGGCGCCGCGGTGCTTGCCGGAGTCGGCGCGGGCCTGTGGCCATCGGTCGATGAAGCCTGCGCGCAGATTGTGAAGATCGCCTCGGTAGTCGAGCCCAACAGGCAATCTTCGGAAAAACTCCAGCGGCAGTACCAGCTTTATCGCGCGATTTACCCGGCGCTCAAACAGATCAAATAGACAGTTTTCGCCAGCCCGGTTCTGCCCCGGCGGCAGAGTGGAGAAGAAAGATGAACGCGACAGACCAGACACAGGAAACCAGAGCCTCCAAGCCCATTCAGGATGAGATCCGGATCAAGAAGCAACAGCTCGTTGAGTTGATGGCGCAACGCAGCCTTGGCGGCGTCTTGTTGAGCCGGCATGAGAATGTCGCCTGGGCCACGGCCGGCCAGGTGGACATGCGAGTCGCCGTTCCCTCGGCCACGGGTAGCGCCGCTGTCTTCGTGCGCAAGGACGGGAGCGGCTTCTATCTCACTACCAACAATGAAGCGTCGCGAATGCACGATGAAGAGTTCGGCGGATTGGGCTTCGAGCCGGTGGTGCTGCCTTGGCAGGAGGGAGATTTTGTGAAGGCGGCGCGGCGGCTGGCTGCGGCGGGCGCGCTCGGGGCAGACACCCATGAAGCGGAGTGCGAGGCCATCAATCTTGCCGGGCTGCGCAGCCAGTTGCAGGCGGCGGAGATCGAGCGTTACCGCTCCCTGGGGGCGATGACAGCGCGGGTTGTCGAGGACGTGGTGCTGCATCTGGAGCCGGGCGAGACCGAAGAAGAGATCAGCGCCCTGACCGCTTCGCGGCTGATTCAGAATTCCATTCTCCCCTCCGTGCTGCTGATGGCGGTGGATGATCGAATCCTCAAGTACAAGCACGCTCTGCCGAGGGGCAAACGCTTGCAGCGTTTTGGAATGGTGAATCTATGCGCGCGAAAGTGGGGCCTGGTTATCTCCATGACGCGCTTTGTCCATTTCGGCCCGATGCCGCAGAGCCTTGCCGATGGATTTGAAGCCGCCGCGAAGGTCAACGCCGCATTGCTTCACGCCACGCGCGCCGGAGTCACCGCGCAGCGGTTGTACTCAGTGGCGAAGGATGCCTATGCGGCGGCGGGATTTCCCGGAGCCGAAGATCTGCATCACCAGGGCGGCGCCACCGGCTATGGCGAGCGGGAGTGGGTGGCGACGCCCAAGGGAACGGAGATCGTCGTGGACCGGCAGGCCTTCGCGTGGAACCCCTCGTGCGAGGGCGGCAAGGTGGAGGACACCGTCGTGCTGCGCGGCGGCGCGATCGAGTCTCTGACCGAAACCACCGAGTTTCCGTCTGTTGTCTCCGTGGTTGGCGGCCAAAGCTATCGTTCCTCGGGCGTGCTGCTGCGATAACGAAATGCCTTTGGCATCCGGAAGTTTTCAACGGAGGGGGATTGCAGGAAGACTATCGATCACGTCTTTGCATGGATTCTCATTTTCGGCGCCTGTTGCACGGGTATGGATCTTGCCGGATGTACGCGAATGAACCGATGACCATGCTGTGATCGCTCTGCGCCACGCTGCTGACGCTGCTGATTGCAGCCGTGAAACTGCTGCGCGTGGCACGGCCCTCGGATCGTCCGCTGGCGTGGATCAGCTTTGCGGGAAGCCTCTCGTTGGCGGTTGCAACCTTCACAGCCGGCGTGCTGCTCGGCAACATCTTCGACCTGCGGCCGGCGATGCACTGGATTACAGCTCTGGTGCTGGCTGGCTTCAGCTTGAGAGCCGCGCTCGACGCGAGCAGGGCAAAGAACTGATGCGCCGGCGGGTGTGCAGGCAACTACTCTCGTTCACAGTGAGTGGAAGAATCGTCAACGAGCGGGATGTTGATCGAACCGTCACTCGACTGGAAAGCAAGAGAGCAGATATGCCACTTGCCCGAATCTTCCTGCGCCCACTCATCGAGTATGCCTTCTCCGAGGGGACCGTGAATGCGGATGGCCAGATCGGCATTGCCACCGCCGCCATTCGAGAAGATGGTTCCTTTGACCAACCGGCCAATGCGCAAGGGCTCGCCGAGTAGTTGCCGGATCTTTACCGAACTGCGCGCGTTTCTCACAGCCAAGGCCACCGGCGCCCGGGCTTGGCGTTCGAATCTCAGAATCCAGACTCCGGTGAGGACCAGCAGCAGAACAGCCCCCGCCGTCAGACTAAACAGAACTGCACGCTTGCTGAAACAGATCATGATCTTTCTACTCCAGGTATGAAGCGACCACGGCCAGCGCGGCGATGGCCGCGGTCTCGGCGCGCAGAATGCGCGGACCGAGCGATGCGGCGCGCCAGCCATTGGCATCGAAGAGCGCTTCTTCCTCCGGCGCCCATCCGCCCTCGGGACCGATGGCGATCTCTAGCCGCGGCATCTCCGTTCCGGCCGCGGCCACGGCTTCATCCAGCGTATTGCGTAGTGTGGTGGTGCGCTCCTGCTCGGCCAGCACGATGCACATCGAGCCGGCGGCCTCTTGCGTCGCCTCTGACGCCGCACGAACGCGCGCGGCCAGCGGCGCCGGATCGAAGAGGATTGGCACATCGGAACGCCGCGACTGCTGCGCCGCTTCATGCGCGATGCGCCGCCAGCGCTCGGCGCGCTTATCGGCGGCTTCGGCCAAGTGCTTCTCCGTGCGCCGCGCAATCACCGGCGCAATCGCGGCCACTCCCAGTTCGGTCGCCTTCTCGATGGCCCACTCCATGCGATCGAATTTGTAGACGGCCATTACCAGCGTGACGGGCAGCGCCGGATCGGCCTCCAGCTCCGCGATCAGATTGAAGCGCACTTCATCAGCGGCGACGGCGGCCACCTGCGCATGAAAGACGTGGCCGCCGGCCACCACGTCGGCCTCCATCCCCGGCTGCGCGCGCAACACACGCGTCATGTGCTCGGCCTGCGCGCCCACCAGTGTTGCGGTGGCTTCGTCCCAATGCTCGGCAATCCAGCGGCGGCGTGTCATGGCTTCCTCCCTCTCATCCTCGCGTCTACCAGTGTAATCCTTCCCTAAAAACACTTCAGGGGAGCGCTTGAAGCGTTCCCCTGCGGTGTTGCCTTTTGGTTGGAGGTGCCGCTACTTCTTCTTTGCGGCCTTCTTTGCCGCCTTCTTCGCGGGTGCCTTCTTGGCTGCTTTCTTGGTTGCCATTTGCCTATTCTCCCTTTCGACGATTTTTGTTTCGTCCCTGCAAACGATAATGCAGTTGAAGAATGTATAGATTTATGTAATGCAAGTGTCAAGAGAAAAACGACAGGGTGGTGGAAAAATAGGCAACAATTTTTTTTGAGAGTGCCGGTTTGAATGTCGCTTGCATCGGTTCAGATCATCTCATTCGGCATCCGAGCGATCTGAAAAAACATAAAATCAAATCGTGCCGGTGATGCTGCGTGCCTGCTTTCTGAGCATGCAATTCAAGAGCCGGCGAACTGAATCGCGCTGCAAAGACGGTGATAAAACCCTGCCGCGGTCTTCTTCATCGCAGTGATTCGTCACAGGAACACGCGCGAACCGGCTCGGCTGTGGCACTCTAATACTTTGGAGGAGTTTGCACGCCATGCCCACTGAGAACCCCGCCGCCGTCATCGCAACAGAAAACCTTCACGCATGGGAGGCGGGCGGAGCCGCATCCGCCGAGGCGCTTTCAGCCTGGGTTGACGCGCGTCTTCGAGCGCATGAAACGGCGCTGGCCGCTCTTCTCGCCGTTGAAGGGCCGCGCACTCCGGAAAATTCGCTGCGGCTCTACGATGCGGCCATCGAGCAACTCAACCTGGCCGGAGCACAGGCCGGCGTGCTGAATTCAGTGGCCGCCGACAAGGCTGTTCGCGACCAGGCGCAGGCCGAAGCGCAGCGCGTAGCGCAGGCCGGCAGCGCGCTCAGTTTGAATCGCGCGGTCTATGAAGCTCTGGCTGCCATCGATCTCGATGGGGCTGGCTCGCTCGGCAGCGCCACTCCGGCCACGAAGCACTTCGTCCAGCGCACGCTGCTTGGCTATCGCCTTGCCGGCGTCGATAAGGACCAGGCCACGCGCGACCTTTTGCATTCGCTCCATGAAAGGGCCACGCGCCTCTCGCTTGAATTCAGCCGCAACATTCAGGAGGGAGGCAAGACCATCGAAGCCACCGCTGCCGAGCTCGACGGCCTGCCCGCCGACTTCGTCGCTCGCCATGCGCAGAATGCCGGCGGCTCGATCACCCTGACCACCGACCCGCCCGACATGCAGCCGGTCATGACCTTTGCCTCGAACGCAGCATTGCGCGAGCGCATGTTCCTGGCCTACAACACCCGCGCCTATCCGGCCAACAAAGCGATCCTGGAGCAACTGCTTGCCACGCGGCAGCAGATTGCGAGCGTCCTGAGCTTTCGCAGTTGGGCCGACCTGGCCACCGCCGATCAGATGATGGGATCGGCAGCCAACGCGCGCACCTTCGTCGCCAAACTCAACGAGGCCAGCCTTGACGGCGCCCGTCGCGAGTTCGAATTGATTCTCGAATTCACGCGCAAGCGCCAACCGGGGCTTGCGGCCATCGACATCACCAGCCGCGCCTACTGGTATGAGCAGTTTCGCCGCTCGACCTTCGACTTTGACTCGCAATCCGTGCGTCCTTATTTCCCCTATGCGCAGGTCGAGGCAGGTGTGCTTGAAACCGCCGCGCGTCTCTTTAACGTTGAATTCCGTCCTGCGGACGCGGCCGCATGGCACCCCGCCGTCTCGGTCTTCGATGTCTTTGACGGCGGCCGGCGTGCAGGCCGCTTCTATCTCGACATGCACCCCCGCGAAGGCAAGGATAAGTGGTTCTCCGCCGCGCCCATCGTTACCGGCGTGCGCGGTCACGCTCTGCCCGAGGCCGCTCTCATTTGCAACTTCCCCAACAGCGACGGCAACGACCCCGGACTGCTGCAATACAGCGACGTGGTCACTTACTTTCATGAGTTCGGCCACCTGATGCATGCAATTCTCGGCGGCCAGACCGAGTGGGCGGGAATCTCCGGCTTTGCCACCGAAGGCGACTTCATCGAGGTGCCCTCGCAGATGCTGGAAGAGTTCTTCCGCGATGAGAAACTGCTCCAGGCCTTTGCCAGGCATTATCAAACCGGCGAGACGCTTCCCTCCGAGACCATAAAGAAGATGAAACTGGCCGGAGCCTTCGGGCGCGCCGACTGGGTGCGTTCGCAGCTCTACTACACCACGCTGTCGCTCGACCTGCACGACCAGGATCCGGCGGGGCTCGACCTCGACAACACAACCCGGCGGCTCTACGAGAGCCTGCAACCGTGGACCTGGCTCGAAGGCAACCGCATGTATGCGAGCTTCGGTCACCTCACCGGTTACTCGTCCAACTACTACACCTACGCATTCGACAAGGTCATCGCTCTCGATTTCTTTGCCCAGTTCGACCCCAATGATTTGCTCGGCTGCGAGGCCGGCGGCCGCTACCGCAAGGCGGTGCTCGAGCAGGGCGGGTCAAAGCCGGGTCGGCAGATGGTGCGCGACTTCCTGGGCCGCGACGAGGAGTTCGCGGCATTCAGCCAGTGGCTCAACGAAGAATTTGAAGGGACAGGAAAATAGCAAATAGAAAGATCGTCGCCGATGAATTCAGGCGATTTTCGAAGCTTCGCGCTGAGTCTTGCGGGCGCGAAACAAGGCTCACCGACGGGCGCACCCTTCAGGAAAGGATGAACTCCAGATGGAATTCATGACCTGGACACCCGGCCTGAGCGTGGGCGTCGCGGTTCTGGACGACGACCACAAGAGGCTGATCGGCATCATTAATCAGTTGCACTTTGGAATCGTGGCCGGCCACGACAGAGAGGTCCTTGAAGCCGTTCTCGACGAACTCGTGGACTACACCATCATCCACTTCTCTAGAGAAGAAGAGATGCTGCTCAAGGCCGGCTACCTGGCCACTCCCGCGCATAGGATGGAGCACGAAAGATTTATCCGCCAGATCTCAAACCTGCAAAAGCGGGTCAAATCCGCATCCGTGGCGATGCTCGACCTCGAACTGATGGACTTCCTGCGCGATTGGCTCTTCTCCCACATTCTTGTCTCCGACAAGAAGTATGAGTCGCATCTCAATAAGTTTGGACTCTTCTAGGGCACGCCTCCAATCTTCATTTCACAAGTGCTGTCATCCTGAGCGACCGGAGCGATGCGCAGGGAGTCGAAGGACCTGCGGTTCGGATACTTCAACGCGCCAAACCTTCATTCGGCATATGCAATGAGCTCAGAGACAGAGCCTGGTTCTCCTCAATCTTGATCACCAGGCAGGTGATCGTCTTGTCCCCAGCCACCAGCATCTGATGCGGCGTGCCCGCCGGGACGTGCGCCACATCGCCCGCTCTCAGCTCCTGCCGATTCCCGTCCACAACCGAGGAGCCGCGTATCTCTCCCGGCCCAACGCCGACCGCGCCGGCCACGGTCCCGCCGGTCACCAGCGTCGCGCGGCCGTCCAATACATAGAAGACATCGGCAAACCTCTCATGCACCTCCGCCTGGCCGTCGCGGCTGCGAAACGAGAGCATCGCGCAATGCCGCGGATACTCCTTCAGCGTCTCGCTCTCCGAGCCGTCGCCGTGTTTGGCCAGCTTTCGTAGATACGCCGCCCGCTCCAGCAGCAAAGCAGTGGACCAATGGTCCGAATGGCTCGCGGGGTTTGGCTGCCTGGCCCTCGATTTCGCCGCAAGGGCATCGGCATCCGGCTCCGCGGGAAGCAGTTCTTTCAGGATTTTGCTTGAGAATGAGTCCATCGCTCTCACAGTTTAAGGCCGGCAGCCTGTGGTGAAAGTCCGTTTTTGTAAAGGCACAACTTTAGCCCTATAACTGTTCACTTAATAATCCTAATGGTTTTTTTGATGTCAATCGAAGGCATGGGCTTACCGTGTCGGGGTCGGAGCGGAAAATTGCTCATCTTGCGCTTGACGCCGCGGAAGTTGCGGCGGTTGCGGCTGGATACGACGCGTTCCTCAA
>JBEKOA010000186.1:0-8026 GCA_049522255.1 Occallatibacter sp. | reverse complement strand
TACCCCCTTGTGTTTGTGGTTTTGGATGGTGGTTGGAATGAGTTGTTGGATGAAGGATGAAGAAGGTCAACCAAAGCGCAACTGAGTAAATCAATGGCCACGATTCCTTCTTTCTTTTTCAGTAACGCTGAAAGCCGCGTCTGAACTGCACCGAAAGCCATCGGAGACCGGACCGTAGTCACAAACTAAGCGCCGATTCATCCCGCCCTGATTTCCAGAAGCCCACCCACAATTCATCCCACCCATCGAAGGCCAGTCCTTCGGAAAGGATCACTGTGCCGAAACCCTGTCGATTTCTTCTCCGTCCGCTTTTGCCGATTCCGCGTCGGTCTCACGCTGCACGGCGCGAGTGACAATCAGCGTCCTGCTCACCTTGTTCGATTCATGGGCTGTTGTCTCCTTGGGCGGCAGGCTCTATCGCGTCTCTGCCCATCACCCAATCTGGTTTACCAGGGTTGCCCTGCTCATCGTGTCCCTATTCGCGTCACTGGCAAGAACCTAGTACCTGGCGTTGGCTGTCCGGCCGCGTTTACCACCAACCCGTCCAACCCAATTCTCAAAGAGAGGAGAGTTCTATGTCCCGCAGCCTAGGAAAGATGTCCGTCTACAAGCTGTTCAACTGGCGCGACAGCGCCGCCAACACCATCCAACAGACCGTCCAAGCCTTTCTCGAACTCGGCGAGGCGGTCGCCACCCGCTGGATTCAGACCCGCAAGGGCGTCATGCTCCTACAGATGGTTCCCGATAACAACGCATCCGGCGCGATCTACATCTTCGACCGGCAGCGTGACGACTGGTACATGCTCTCCTTCGAAGGATGCGAGGATCGGTTCACCTCCGATCTGTTTGACCGTGTCTTCTCCGAATACAAGCTGTTCAACTACGTCGATCAGCCCGGCCTGCTGCTCTCTCAGATGCAGATAGCTGTTGCCTGACCGCCTCACCCTGCTGCATACCGCCCATCGCACCAAATCCCACTCACAATCAGGAGGAATTCCATGCGCCTATCCGCTGGCCGTATCCGCTCGCTCGCAACTCGTTATGCCCTTGCCGAGGCCGCCGCCTTTCCCGGCATCCACACAGAACCGAATGGCTTCGTCACCAAACGCAATCCCACGCCTGACTTCAAGCACGGCCGACTGCGCTTTGCTCACCAGTTCTGATCGACCTTTTCACTGTCCGACTCCATGCCCGCTTTGATGGCCCGGTGGCTTCCTCCGGGCCTTCCATTTCTCAGCCCAATGCCGCCATCCTGCCAGCTCTCCGCAGATTTGACCGAGTTCTGGAACCGGGGTACAACCACAGAACCTCAGAAAGGAGTGGGCGTATGTATGCCACCTTCTGTGTAAGCCGCGAGACGGCCGACCGGTTCATTCAACTCTTCGTCAACCGGCGCGCCTACGGGATGCAGGCTGCTCATCCCTTGCCCAACGGTTCGGTCCCGTACTACTTGGCGCGGGACTGGCAAACCAAGAAGCCAAAGCCCCTTGATGCCGGCGTGGTGCGCATGCACCTGAACGGCGACATCACTATCAATCTCTACGCTATCAACCCGGAGACGCAACGCTCGAAGTGGGTCGCTATCGATGCCGACTTCGACGGTGCCGTCGAGGCTCTCTTTCAGTTGCAGTGGGAGTTGAAGCAGGATGGCGTCGAAGCCGCGCTCGAACAATCGCGTCGCGGCGGCCATCTGTGGATCTTCGCCGAGACGCCACTCTTGGCGTCGGAGTGTCGCATCTATATTTACAACCTCGCCCTGCGGCTCGGCGTTCCGGTCAAAGGTTGTGGTCTCAAGGATGGCATTGAGGTATTCCCGCGCCAGGACCGGATCGAGGATGGCGAGTACGGCAACGCCATCCGCGCGCCGCTCGGCGTGCATCGCAAAACAAATCAGCGTTACTGGTTCTACGAGGCCGCTCTCACGCCCGAGACGCAACTCGATTACCTCGACAGCCTGAAGAAGGTCAAAGAGGCGGAACTGAGAACCAACATCGGTGGCATGACACTGCCAGAAGCCTACCGGTCGGTAGTGGCCCTCCCATATTTACCGCCGGCTTCATCGTCGTTGCGCACCGAGTTCCGGATTCTCGACTATGTGCGCACGACGCGCAAGGACAGCCGGAATTGGTGGGCGCAATGCCCGTCGTGCGCTCAGGCAGGACACGACCGATCGGGCGACAACCTCGCCATCCAGATCAGTAACTCCCGCCTCTATAAGTGCTGGGCCGGATGCACGAAGGAAGAGATTCGTGCAGCACTAGGACAGCCGATCCGCCGCAAGGTCGCGGTCTGAGGAGGCGAAGCCGAAGATGCACCCAGCAAAGATCGCCACAGGCAACGCCAACCGATACGCGCGGTACGGTCTGTCGCTTCCACGGCAGACGCTCCGCGCCTTGGACAAGCGTGGCATCCACTGCCAGCCGAGCGTCTCAATCGAGCACCAACATCTGGCGCGGCGGTATGTGCTGCGCGGCGTCGAGTCCGGCGGCGCGGTCGCCGACATGGGCCGCTACTGCGCTTATCTCGATGCCGACGGAAGTCGGGCGCCGTGGCTGCAACAGATCGATTCGATCTCTGGTAACGGCCGCCACGCCATCGTGATTGCGCCGGAACTGGTGCGGATCGAGATACTGCGCATCGGCCATACTTACGAACTGGCCATCACGCGGCTCTGGCTGGAGACCGAAGAAGGTCACACGCGTCCGGCCATCACCACGGCACCACTCTTCCGCGGCCACCATGGGACGCTCACCGTTGAACTCTGGAATGCAGAGAACAAATCCTTGCGCGGAACGATTGCGCCGGTCTTCTATACCGCGGCCGGTGAGGTGCTCGATCCACCTGAGCGATTCAACGAGGCGATTCGCAAGATCACCGGCGCGGTCGCCTGCCTGGGATGCAAGCATACGCACATCGCGGTGGGGCCTAGTTCGAATGTCACTTTATGCATAACTTTGCCGGATTGAAAGCTCAATCTTGCCGGGAAGGTCTTCCAATGGAAGAACATCCTCTTTGACCGTCTCAAGATGGTTATCGAATGCAGAGGGTGGCCTTCCTGATTCTCTAGGCTTGATAGATGGACGGATAATTTCCTGATAGTTCGCCAACCGCCCCAAAGCTCCGAGTCCAGAAAGGTCTTGGCCCGTAGTGCTCGCTGAGTAGGTTATGCCGATTTGCACAAATCCAGAATCCCTTCGGGCGACATCGGTGTCTCCCATTAGTAATCCTGGTTCTTACCGGCAATACTGTCATTGCTGTAGGCGATTCTAAGGCATGGATATCCCCTTGAAGCTCGAGTGATGCTAAATCCGTCATAGATAAGTCCGGACTCTCTACTGTGCTCACCTGCTCCGGTCACGTTGAGCCGTTTACACTGCACGCGAGAGCAAAACCAAGCTGGAACACGACAAGCGCTGACTGATGCAGCAGGTGCAAATTGGCACAAAGACGAAACGGAGATTAGTCTCGGTGTTGTAGGTGTGCATGCGCCGAAGTGCTTTTGTGATTATCGTAGTCCTGATCGTTGCCACCTCATGCGTTTACGCAGTGTTTGCGCATGACATGGCAGCCGCATGCGCCCGCCTCGCAGGCCGCAGCCAGACGATAGAGACGGCCTTCGGCACGATGGAGTACGCCGAGATAGGTGAGGGCGAACCGCTATTGATCGTCCATGGCGCAGAAGGCGGCTTTGATCAGGGCCTCGACATGACCGGCGCGATGGCCGAACGCGGATACAGGCTCATCGCTCCCTCCCGCTTTGGCTATCTCCGCTCGACCATGCCCGGCGACCCTACAACTGCGATGCAAGCCGATGCCTATATCCAACTCCTCGACCATCTTGGCATCGACAAGGTGGTCGTTGTTGGTATCTCTGCTGGCGCCTGGTCGTCCTTGCAGTTTGCCATCCGTCATCCCGATCGCTGCCGAGCGCTGGTGCTTCTTGTCCCCGCCAATTACTTGCCGACAGGGACGACCATTCATGGCGGCGCCGTCGTCAGCGCGATGGTACATTCCAATTTCGTTGCCTGGGCGCTCTTGAAACTGATGCCGATCATGCCTGGCGGGATGACCCGAATGATGCTCGGCACAGACGCTGCTGTGGTGCGCGCTGCCGAGCCCAGCGAGAAGGCGCGAGTGCGGCAGGTTTTGGAGCACCTTCTGCCGGTAAGCCAGCGCATTGCAGGAATGAACCTCGACATCAAGACTGCTGCCACACACGACCCCTATGCGATCGAGAAAATCACCTGCCCTGTTCTGACGATCAGCGACGAAGACGATAGGTTCGGCACCGCGAGTCGGGCGAAGTATATTGCCACTGGCGTACCCGACGGAAGGGCAAAAATCTATCCAACCGGTGGTCATGCCCTGGTCGGCCACTTTGCCGACGCCCAGCGCGAGATTGCATCTTTCCTCCAGAAAGAAAAACCATGATGGATAGAATGAGCAGAAACAGATCACCATTCTTGTTCATCCTGATGGTTTTCCTGCTATCCATTCCCTTCTACTGGTTCAATGACCGGTCAGTGCTGCCCAAGTCACTCCACATATATGCCCCGACGTTTATATTCGCGGCGATCATCCCGGTTTCGCTGGCGAACCTGTTTCTCTATTGCGAGCGGGGATGGGACGGAGTCAGGGATCTCTGGACAAGCGTCTTCGACTACAGGCGGATCAGAAACAAGCTCTGGTACATCCCTATATTCCTGCTGATGCCCGCTACCGTGCTGGCGACGTACTTCCTGATGCCACTGATCGGAGAGACCATTCCCGAACCTCAATTTCCAGTTTTGATGGCGCCTATTCTCTGCGCGATTTTCTTCGTCCTGGCCATCGGTGAAGAAGCGGGCTGGTCGGGATATGTCATAGGTGGGCTCCAGGAGCGTTGGGGGGCGCTGACGTCCAGCATTGTCCTGGGCATAGTGTGGGCCGCATGGCACATCGTGCCTTTCATTCAGGCTCATCACGCTTCAAACTGGTGGACGGTATGGCAGTGTCTGGGCACCGTTCCGCTGCGAGTACTCATGGTCTGGATCTATAACAACACCGGACGAAGCATCTTTGCGATGGTCCTGTTTCACGCGATGATCAATGAAAGCGAGATGATGTTTCCGAATCTCGGGTCATACTACGATCCTTTTTTCCCTTTTGTCATCTTGATGGTAACGGCGGTAATTGTGGTCTTCCTCTGGGGTGGCAAGACACTTGCGGGCAAGACGGCGGTGGCAACAGCATGAAGGAACACCGGTATGCTTCCATTTCGGCCAGGTTATGGGTGAAGTGACATCGAATATCGTTTGACCTATTACGCTGCAGAATTCTTGATGGGTCATAACCTATTGGAAATTCGTTACTTGCACTCTGTTCTGTCGTCTGAACACGCGATAAAATAGGAATAGGATGCAATCACGCTTCTGAAAGGTCGTCCGTTACAGTTGGCCGCATAGAATGAGCAGAATAGCTGGTTTAGTCTTGCGGACCGACGGGCTTGGCGAGAGAGGAGAGCCCATTCACGCCATGGACGCTAAACTGCTGATGACATTCGCGCGCAAATACATTTGGTGGAAGACACCCGAGGAGGCCGTTGCGCAGCCCGAGCGAATTGTGGCCCAGGTCATGGACTTGGGGGACTACGACGATGTGCAATCTCTCGTGCGCGAGGCTGGTACGGCATATTTGCGGGAGGTGTTGAGGCGCGCAGAAGCGGGGCAATTCAACGCGAGATCGTGGGCGTACTGGCACTATCGCCTAGGCATCAGTGACCCAGGCCAAGTGCCAGCCTTACCGGAACGGAGAGTTGCCTGATGCCAGATCTCTCACCTCGTCTCGAAGTCCTTCCCCGATTTCAGCGGCTTCTTTGGCCGGACCTGCAGTCAGCAGCAGCCCTCGGATTCGTTCTTTATGGAGGAACCGCTCTTGCGCTCAGGATTGGACACCGCACGTCGGTGGACTTTGATTTTTTCTCTGATGCACCCCTGGATCGGAGTGCACTGTTCGCAAACATGCCTTTCCTGAGAGCAGCACGTGTCCTGCAAGACAGGCCGGATACCTTGACCGTGCTTGTCGCTCCCGGCGGGGAAACGAGCGATACCGTCAAGGTGTCTTTCTTTGGCTCAATCACCTTTGGCCGCGTGGGAGTGCCCCAGTGGACGAGTGACCATATCGCCCAGGTTGCGTCGCCCGAGGATCTGCTGGGAACGAAGCTCAAGGTCATTCTTCAGCGCGTCGAGGCAAAGGACTATATCGACACCGCGGCAATTCTCGAAAGCGGCACATCCCTTGCATTTGGCCTTGGCGCCGCACGCACCCTGTTCGGGCAAGAATTCCAACCGAGCGAATGCCTCAAAGCCCTTGTATATTTCGAAGGCGGAGACCTCGAAGTCCTTACACAGCAGGTGAGGAACAGACTGATTGCTTCCGCAGCAACTGTGGACAATCTTCCTCAAGTCGCCCTCCTGGGCCATAAGCTGCCTCTTCAGTAACTCACTCTGCCTATCTCTGCCTCCCCGTCGCCCCTATCCTAAAAAATCTGAACGTGCCCCTGGGCCGCCAGCCGGACACGTCCCCAGAATTCCGCTGCTCCTGCGCCGGCACTTGCCGCGGCGAGAATGCCACGGGAAGTCGTGAATTCCTGGAAGGCCATAGCCAGCTCTTTGACAGAAAACCGGAATGCGGCCAAGATATGCTTCCACTTCGGCCAGGCTATGGGTGAAGTGACATTAAACAAAAACGGTGAGCCATGAAGCGCACTATCGAAGTGGGTAATCCCGACTGGCGGCCACTTGAGGATGCGATTCCGTCAAAGCTCTGCGAAGAATTCATGTTCATGGGCAAGGCTGGCGACATCGTGCTCTACAAGCACCGCTTGACGCGGCGTTATCTGAACATCGATGCAGTGACTGGGAAGTTCTACCGCTATGCCAATAACGAGTACGTCGAGATCGACCGGAGACAGGCGTTAGATTCTGTCTACGGCCACGATCAATGAAAAGGAGGGAAGCTAAATGGGTAAGAGCGTCAACAAGGTTATTCTTCTGGGCCGGGCCGGCAAGGATCCGTCGATCCACATCCTGCGCACGGGCACAATCGTCAACCTGTCGCTCGCCACCAGCGAACGCTACAAGGACAACCACGGCGAATGGCAGGAGCGGACCGAGTGGCACAACCTGGTCGGCTACCAACGCACGGGCGAGATTCTACGCGACTACGTTCGCAAGGGCTCGCTGCTCTATATTGAGGGCGCCCTGCGGACGCGCTCCTGGGATGATCGGGAGACCGGCCAGCGTAGGTATCGCACCGAAATCGTCGTCACAGAGATCAGCCTCTTGTCGCCGCCGCCTGCCGCAAACAATGGTGACAATGTAGATCACCTTGTAACCGGGCAGGGCTTTGCGCAACCTGAGTTCAATGAAGAACCGGAGATTACGCAGGAAGAGGTTCCGTATTGATTGGTGCCAGGGAAAGGCCCATCGCAATCAAAAAATATGGTTTGAAGGGGTTTCCGAATCACCGGAGTCAGAACTGGTGTGGTTTGTCTTGCTGGGCATCTTGCGATTAGCAATAGGCGTGACAAGCACGGCTCTTGATCGATCGCCCAAAAGTAGTTATAATCACTACAATACGTAGTGGAGGAATTCCATGGAGAAGCCTATATCGGCTGCCGACGCCAATCGTGAGTTTTCCCGGCTCTTGCAGGGCGTGAAAAAGGGCCACAGCTACGTTGTGACCAGCCATGGAACGCCCGTAGCTAAAATCGCGCCCGTGGAGGAAGGTGCCAGGTTTGCGGCTAAGGCGCGGACTGTGCTTCTGACACGGCTCAAGACGCAGGCCCCTATCGAGATTGGCGCTTGGACTCGTGACGAGCTTTACGACCGATGAAAACGATGAGGGTTGCACTCGACACCAATATCATGGTCTATGCCGAGGGCCTGAATGGTCCTGTAAAGATGCAGGAGGCAATCGAGCTGCTGCAAAAACTCCCGCAGGATCTCATTGTGACACCTGCTCAGACCCTTGGCGAATTGTTCAA
>JBEKOA010000185.1:0-8180 GCA_049522255.1 Occallatibacter sp. | reverse complement strand
ACGATGGACCAGAAGGCCGCAGGAGAACTTGCAAGACTCGGTGGACTCCAGAAGCATCTGCTCACGCAGATCAAAGGTCTCCCGGATGAGGAAGGTCTGCGGAAGGGACTGAATTCCACATTATTGGCTGTTCAAAACGCATTGGGAGCGCTCAAGACGAGCACGGGGAATTAAACATGATCGCTAAAGTGCAGCCAGCGAGAAAGCACTCCAGCAGCTTCAAACGGCTTCAGGAATACCTTACGCGGGAGCGTGATGCTGACACCGGAGAACTTCTGTTGCGAGGCGATGTGGTCATGTCGGAGAACCTTCTCGGTTTCGACACTGCGGCGATGGAGATGCAAGGGGTTGCATCTCTCAATAATCGTTGCAAGGATGCTGTCTGCCATTATGAACTGGCATGGCCTCCAGGAGAACGACCGACTCGTCCTCAATGGGTAGATTGCGCGTTGCATACGTTGAAGGCGCTCGGATATGAAGACCATCAATTTATGATCGTCGCGCACGACGACAAAAAACATTTTCACATCCATATCATGCTCAACAAGGTTCACCTAGAGACGCTCAGGGCACATACGCCATACCGCGATTGGTTCACTCTCGATGCCGCCGTACGCTTTCTTGAAGCGAAACACGGCTGGTCCCACACGCCGGGTCCGATGCGATGGGATGAGGAATCAAAAAAGGCTGTACTGCAATCGAGGTCCGAGCGCAATACATCTCGATCTGCCCAACAACATCCGACTGGAGCTGCCGCGCAGTTTGAACATTACCAGGATCAGGAATCATTCCAAACCTATGTGCGGCGGGAGATTGCTCCGCGCGTGGGCACACTGCTTGCCCGACGGAATGTCACATGGGATGACCTCCATCGCCTTCTATTGAAGGCTCACCTCCGGCTTGAGAAAGGTGAGTCGGGCGGATATACGGTCCTTGCCATTGACCACAACATCCGGGTGAAGGCATCCGATGTGTTCCGCAATAATTTTGCAGGAAAGATCAACCGTCAGGCTACTGAAGCCGTTCTTGGTCCGTGGACACCGGCCTCAACATCCGGCTATGAAGCCGATCAACATGCCGCACAACATAGCGTTCAACATGAAGCTCGTAATAGCGCACTGAGAGAAGAACGGAAAGCACAGCGACACGCCGAACGCAGCTCTCTGATGGCCGATTACAACCAGTACCGGAACCAGCAACGGGCCGTGTGCAAGGGCCTCACAGCAGACGGCAGAGAGGCGCGTCAACATCTCATGGTGTCGGTCAGGCAGAAGAAGAAGGAAATTCGCGCGTTGGCTGTGCCGTGGCTGGACAAGAAAATCTTACTCTCCCAGGCAGTGGCCCAAACTGTTATCGAAATGCGCGCTCTGAAGCTGGCCGTTCAACAGCGGCGGCAAGAAGCATTTCCCAAAAACCTGCGCACATGGGTTGCCGAACGCGCCACCGAGGGCGATGCGCGGGCAGCGGCACAATTGCGTGGCTGGCGCTATGCGGATCAGCGAAACCAGCGGCGGCTCGATGCAAGGCTGGAAGCGAACGCCATGCACATCGGTCCACCGTCCGATCATGACAGCAGCACAGACTGGGCCGACCTTGCGCAACAACGGCTTGCTGCCCAGCAAAAGCAACAGGTCCTTGCCAACCAGATCGCCGCGACGCGCATCTGGACAATTGACCGCAAGACCGGCGACGTGTCCTACGCACTCAACGGGCAAGTTTCCGTCATCGATCGCGGACGCATCGTCACCGTTCTCAACCAGGATAAGGCTGCCGTCCTCTTTGGATTGGAGATGGCCGTCCAGAAATACGGATCACGCATCGCGTGTGACGGCAGCGTGGAGTGGAAGCGGATGGTCACGAAGGTTGCGGCGCAACAAGGAATCTCCGTCCAATTCACTGACCCGGAGATGCAACACGCCATGCGTCTTCTACAACGTCTGGCGAATCCCCGCCAACGCCAGCAGGAGAGAGGCGGCAGGTAGCTCTTGATTGCGGATATGCGGCCGCCAGCAAGATTCCCTGACGAGACTATGCGAATGTGGATTGAACCGGAGTCTTGAGTTTGTGGACGGCTGCAAAATAGGCCACCATCACGCGGAATGTCTTGGACCGATTCACCCCGCCGAGAATCTCGCCGCCAACTCGATCCAGTTCATCGGCTATCTCGTGTGTCAATGGGAATACGAACGCGGTGTCAATGCTTTGAAATGGAATGTTCAGCCACGGTCCGTTATAGAACGCAACAAGATGTGCCTGTGCGGCCTTTGTTTTGAAATTCATGATGATGTGTTCCGCAAGGGCGTTCTTTCTCCGGATTTTGAGTACAGCGAAAAGCTGGCTGAAATGGCTCTTAGTGAATTTGGAATCGACGGTGAGCCGGAGCTGAGTGCGCGTCTCCACGGGAGCAACGACTCTGCGCTTCGGTCGGGTTGTAGCCTTTTTCGCAGCGGGCATATGGCTTCCTTGTCGATATGTATCTTACAGCATTAGTATATTAGACTGGTAGACTGCGCTGCAAACGATTGCTGAAAAATGAGTTCGCGCGAAAGGTGCGCCGGGGGAGTGGTGGGTTCATTGCTTGAAGAGGTGAGTCGAGTGCACTGCAACAAATCGAACCGTGGAGGGGGATGGAGAAAAGAGAACCTGCCAGAGGATGCGCAGAGGGCCACGGTTGGCATCGCGCGAAGGCAGGCAGGTTGAGTTCCGGGACAAGAAACAAACTGGAAACCGTTTCAACCAGTGGATGAATGCGAAGGTTGGGTGTCCATTACGATTTGCGCTACGTAGTTTCAATCCGCGCCCCGCACCTTCGTGCTGGGCGACCGGCGCTCCTCGCACAAGTCACCAATATCGGCAGGTGCACTCTGTAAAACCTCTTTTCAAACCTCTTTACGGGAACAAATATACGTCAACGGTAGTCGCGGCAAGGCCGCTCAATCTGCACAGAAATGCAAAGGCAGACCAGTGTGAGCCGGTCTGCCTTTGCGCTATTGCTGTGTGTCAGAAAGTGATCTTGGCTGCTAACTGGATCTGCCGTTCGGTGCGCTGGAACGAAGGTTCCGAACCAGCCGAAGAGATCGAGCCGAAGCCGTTGCTCCATGAGCCTGTCGCGGCGTTGTAAGTGCCAACCGTGGAGTTGGGGTTGTTGAATTGCGGCGTATTGAAGAGGTTGAAGAACTCGGCGCGCAGTTGCAACACTTTTGATTCTGCAATGTTGGTGTTTTTGAAGAAAGAGAAGTCCACTGTCTTGGTGCCTGGTCCCTGGAGTATGTTACGGCCTGAGTTGCCCCACGTGCCAGCCGCTGGATTGGAGAAGGCCTGAGTGTTAAACCAGTTTGTCAGCGTGCGCTGATTGGTCGGGTTCGTGCCGCTTCCGGTCACGTTTGCGCGGACCGATGCGCCATCGGAGGTGACAGCCGATGATGAGACGGAAAAGGGCAGGCCGTCGAAATAATTCAGGATGGTGTTCAGTTGCCAACCTTCCACGGCGTACTTTAGCTTCCCAGAAGCCTTGAAAGGCAACTGATAGTTGGCGCTGGCGACGAAGCGGTTGGGAATGTTGATGTCCGAGTTGCCGTAGTCGAAGTGAATGTCGTAGGGATTGAGGACGCTGCCAGGGCTGCCAGTGCTTTCATCAAGCGTGTGGCTGTAGGTGTAAGAGGCCAGAAGCCCAAGATTGCGGGCGCGCCTTTCCGCGGTGACCTGCAGCGCGTTGTAGCTCGACTTCTGCCGCGTCTCAACCTGGCTGATGGAGCCGAGCGTAGCGTATTGTCGGCCAACGCCAAAGAGCGGCGTGCCGGTTGAATTGGTGTTGATGTCGCGGACATCGTCCAGGTGAACGCCACGGGTTCCTACATAAGCGAATTTGAGAACCGTGCTGAAGGGAATCTCCTGTTCGACTGCCCCATGCCACTGGATGCTGTAAGGTGTCTTTGCATTTGGATCTTGCGAATACACCGGCGTATTCAGAGCCAGCGCATCGGGCGAAGTAACGCGCGTGTGCTGGAAGCCATTCGATGTGTAGTTGAACGCCGCTCCGTTCGCTCCGGTCGCTCCGTATGTCGCGGCGTTGCTGAAGGTCCAATAGTCGTTTACTGGAACGTTGGCCGACAATCCGGTCGAGTTGGTGACATTCGGCGCCGAGTAATACAGCCCGTAGCCGCCGTGGAAAACGGTCTTTGAAGTCACTTTGTAGGCCAGACCCACACGAGGAGCCAGGTTGAAGTTGTTGCCGCTTGCGCCACTGCGCGGCACGCCATGGGTTCCGACCTGAATCAAGGAGGTTGTCGAGATCGAGGGAACGAAGTTGTATTCCTTGTTGTTGACCTCGGTCCACGGCCAGCCAAGGAAGTTTTCGTAACGCACGCCGAGGTTCAGAGTCAGCCGGCTGTTGACCTTGTAGTTATCCTGTACGTAGAACGCAAGATCGCTCTGGCGCAGACCTACGACTCCGGTAATGGGATATGCATAGGTCCCCTGCTTCGGTGCGCCGAACAGAAGATCGGTCCAGGGCAGGCCCGAGTAGGAGCCGTTGTACGTGGCAGAACCGTGTTCGTAGCTGGTCTGGAACATGTTGTACTGCAGGCGGACGAATTCAAAGCCAATGTCCAGCGAATGCTTGCCGAGATTCAGGTTGATATTGTCGTCGGTCTGATAGTTGTTGGTGCCAATCTGCGTGGGATTGTTGCCGTTGTCGCCGATCGGGGTGTATCCGCTAAAGGCGAAGATCGGCAAACCATCGGAGCGTGGATCGCCGTTGATTTCGACGCCTGGAATGCCGAGCGTGGTTGGGAGATTGAGCCCGGCATCCCAATTCTTGGCGTTGATGAAGAAGCGCGACCAACCGAAACGCGTCGTGTTGATCAGCCGGGGCGAAAAGACGTGGGTCTCGCTCAAGACTGCCTGGTAAGCCGGATTCTCCGCAGGACCGCTGATCAGATTGCCAACCAGAGGATTGGGCAACTGACCCGGCTGGCTGATGTGATCGTGCGATTGGCTATAGCGCACAAAGCCGTTGTCCTTGTCGCTGAAGGTACGGTTGACCTTTACGTCAAAGGCATTGGTCTCGACCGTCTTGGGGGCAACGTAGATGAAATTGTTTGCAGTTGCGTTGGCGGTGCCCAGATTGGGCGTTGCATACTTCTGATAGAAGTTGAGTACATTGGCGCCGGAGGTATTGATGACGCCGTTCGTGGGGGTGATCGTGTCGTTCAGCGGAATGAAATTGTTGAGAGGGTATCCGTTGGCGGTGCTGTAAGCCTTACCCGTCGCAGGGTTCTTCACTACCGCGGCGTAATTGGAAAAGTCGTATCCGGTGATGCCATTTATCGTTTTGACGCTGTAATTGGGAACGGAGTCAACGTTGGTGATTCCCTGCGAGAGCTGCTGCCCGTTGTAGTCGGCAAAGAAGAATGTCTTCGGATTCGCCTGTTTGAAGAATACCGGGCCGCCAAACGTTGCGCCGTACTCGTTCTGACGCAGCAGTTTGCTGCCTGTTGGATTGAAGTAGTTTCTTGCGTTCAAGGCGTCGTTGCGCAGGAATTCAAAGACGTCGCCGTGATAATGATTGCCGCCTGATTTGTAGACGAGATTGACTGTGCCGCCGTTGCCGCGTCCATAGCGCGCGTCGGCATCTGTAGTCTCTTCGGAGAACTCCTGAATTGCATCGATTGGCGGAAAAATCACGACGGCCAGCCCGTTGTGGTTTTCATTGTCTCCGATGCCGTCGAGCAGCAGACGGTTCTCTTGAAAGCGCAGACCATTGAAGGCGAACGACGTGTCACCGCGCTGCTGCGTGTAAGGAATGTTCTGAATCTGCGTGTGCGCGGGAACCGCTCCCGCACCCAGTCCGACAAGACCCGCAAAACTGCGTCCATTCAGCGGCAGGTCCTTAACTGCTTCTTCGGTGCGGAGATTTTCGATCGTGGCACTCTCTGTTTGAAGCGCAACCGCTGAATCATGCACTTCGACAGTCTCCGAGGAATTGCCGATAGGGAGCGTCACGTTCGATGAAACACGCTGTCCAACTTCGAGACGTACGCTCTGGTGCAGGCTTTTGAAGCCCTCGGCCTTGATTTGAATATCGTAATCGCCCGGATCGAGCGGTGGTGAAACGAACAGTCCCTGTCCGTTCGTTCTGGTTTCGGTCGTCTGATCCGTTGCCATGTTGTACAAGGTAATGCGGGCGCCGCTCACAACTGCGCCGGACGAGTCGTTCACAAGACCGGTGATGGTGCCCTTTTCCACGGCTTGCCCGTGAGCAAGAATACCGGCAATAAGGAGCACGAAAGCCGATGCAATCAGCACGGCGTTGCTGCGAAGTTCGCGAAGAATGATTGTACGTCGGTTCACAACTGCCTCCAAATGCGGACAACACTGTCCACAAGAAAATGGCTCACAGCATTTGCCGTGAGCCACGCGATAGGCGGTAATACGCCTGTCGCTCGTCAGACTGCTACGATGCACCTGTGCACGGCACGCAGGGCACCAGGAAGAGAGGTGTGAGTGCAGCGACAACAACGCCTGCGCGCGAATGAATCAATGAAAGTCGATTTCATGTCAGGCTTCCCTTTGGTGGATGATCTTGCAAAAAACGCTCAGGCAGAACGCTTAAGAGCGCTGCCGCAGCGAATGATGGTTGTTGGATGGGAAAAGAGGATGCAGCGCGATCAACAACACGAGCGGCGGGGAGCCGGCTCTGTGGCCTTGTGAACCAATTGCGAGTTGCGATTCAAGTAGCGCATCTGTTTCTATTCAGCCATGAACCGAGGCCAGTGTCAAGTGCCCCTTAGATTTTTCCCTTGACGGGAAAGCCTGAGGCTGGCATGATGTAAAGAAATTGGAGCATTGATGGCTTGCGCACTCCCAATCCGCACCTGTTGTTGTCCTGCTGTTTCATTGGCAGTTGAACAGCCTCGTGCGATTGCGGAAACCTAGCTTCGGTTCTACACGGAATCGATTCTTATCCCCGCCCACGAGCGTAACTCGTGGGTTTTTCGTTTTCCGGCGCAACCGCGCCAGCAATGACGGGGAACAATGAGCGCTACCAAGCCGTTTCACATCATGGCCAAGCCGCACGGGGCCATCTGCAATCTCAACTGCACCTATTGCTATTACTTGGAAAAAGAGAATCTCTACACCAAGGGTGGCCGCGAGTTCCGCATGAGCGATGCGGTGCTGGAGTCCTACATCCTGCAGTTCATTCAGACGCAGCCAGGACAGCAGGTAAGTTTTGCCTGGCAGGGCGGCGAGCCGACGCTGCTCGGCATTCCATTTTTCGAGCGAGTAGTCGAGTTGCAGAAAAAATACGCAGGCGGAAAAACGGTTGACAACGCATTCCAGACAAACGGAACGTTGCTCGACGACAAGTGGGGCGAGTTTTTGGCCGCGAACAAGTTTCTTATCGGGCTCTCCATCGACGGACCCGAGGAGCTGCACGACGCGTACCGTGTAGACAAAGGCGGCCAGCCGACACATGCGCGTGTCTTGCGCGGCCTGGGCTTTCTGAAGAAGCATGGCGTCGAGTTCAACACGCTAACGGTTGTCAATCGAAAAAACTCCTATCATCCGCAGAAGGTCTACCGCTTCCTGAAGGAGATCGGCAGCAAGTATCTGCAATTCATTCCAGTCGTGGAGCAGCAGGCAAGTGTGCCCGATCCCAACGGGCTTGTGCTGCTGAAGCCCTACGCTCGGCAGGAGACACAAGTCTCCGAGTGGTCCGTCGAGCCGCTCCAGTTCGGAAAGTTTCTCTCCGCGGTTTTCGATGAATGGGTGCGGCAGGACGTGGGCCGCGTCTTTGTGCAGGCCTTCGATGTGGCGCTAGAATCCTGGGCCGGACTTCCGCAGAGCCTGTGCGTCTTCGCGCCCCAGTGCGGACAGGCGCTGGTCGTCGAGCACAACGGCGACCTCTACTCCTGCGATCATTTCGTCTATCCCGAAAACAAGCTCGGCAACATTCTTGAACGCACCTTGCAGGGGATGCTGCACTCGCCGCAGCAAAAGAACTTCGGCAACGCGAAAGAGTTTGCATTGGTCAGCGATTGCCGCCAATGCGATGTTCGCTTCGCCTGCAACGGTGAGTGCCCCAAGCACCGCTTTACTTCGACCGCGAGCGGCGAATACGGATTGAACTATCTCTGCGCCGGATACAAACACTTCTTCCGGCATATTGATCCGTATAT
>JBEKOA010000184.1:0-8189 GCA_049522255.1 Occallatibacter sp. | reverse complement strand
AAGGGACGCAACCTGATCGAGGGCGTTCCCAAGAGCATCACCATCGACGACAGCGAGATTCGCGAGGCGCTGGGCGAGTGCATCGCCGTGATCATGAATGCGATTCGCGTGGCTCTGGAACGTACGCCGCCCGAACTGTCTGCCGATATTTCTGATCGCGGCATCGTGCTCACCGGCGGCGGCGCGCTCATCAAAAATCTCGACAAGCGCATCCGCGAGGAGACCGGGCTGCCCGTTTCGGTGGCCGACGATCCGCTGGCCTCGGTGGTGCTGGGAACGGGGAAGATGCTCTCCGACTTCCGCCTCCTGCGCAAGATCAAAATCGATTGAGCAGCACCTGCGGTGCGGCCAGACGCTCGCTATTCGCTCGCAGTAGATTCGTGGTTTCTCAGGTTGGTAATTCCTGGGAAACTACTGCGATCTCTAGAACACTGCGAATTCTCATCCCCGATGGGAAACTGGAGACGGCTCGGGTATGGGCTGCCTCTTCTGCACCATGCGCAGGATGCAGTAGCCTGCAACGGCTGCGGCGAGATGCTTGAGCGTGTGGCCGCTGACCACGTGCAACGCCGCGAAGATCGGCTTGTCGAAATATTCCAGTGCCTTGGCCAGAGCATAGAAAACCACGACAAAACCAAGATCGCTGGTGCGTGTGTAGCGTGGCGGGAAGAGCAGCGCCAGCAGGATGACCATCGCCGAATAAGCCTGCACGGCTGCGTAGAAGCGCAAATCTCCCGCGCCGTGCACCTCGCTCCAATTCCATTGCAAGACGCTTCCCAATCCAACTATCAAGAGAATCGGCAGCAGCGAAAGGCCGAGCCTGAGATTGATGCGCTCCATGATAACTGCCGCAACCATCGACATGAATGTGATGGTCATGGGCAGACGATCCCACACGAGCGTTGCGTTGTTGGGATTGAGGTGGTACCAGGAGGAGCCGAAGGCGGTCAGCAGCAATCCGATGAAGACGAATAAATAGGGCCATTGTTCGCGCGGGTCAACGAAACGCTCGACCGCCAGATTGGACTTTGACCGGCGCAGGAACGCCAGGCCCCAAATGCCGATCACGGCGAAGGGAAAGTTGGAGGCGACATCGCCAAAGTTAGGAATGCCAAGAAGGCTGCGCCGGTCCGCGAATTGGTGATACGACAGCGGCTGCGGAATTCGTGGCAGAAAGCAACAGATCGCGGCGACGACCAGCGTAAGAAGGACGAGTAGCCATAGACTTGCTTTACGAGAGATCAAGCGCTTTCCTCGTGGAGGGCTATTGATCTGGAAGCATAGCAGATTCGTTCCGGGGCTAAGCAGGCGACCGTCAGTATACTGGAACTACTCTTGCGTTCCGCATAGCCCTTCTCCGCCGCATGAGTATTGGCCATGGAATCGTTCTTCGTTCGTTATCGGAATCTCGTGGTGCTGCTGGCTGTTCTGCTGGCGCAGATCATAGGGTTGGCCATGCAGGTGCGCCACACTGACAGCGGACGCAACCTGGTCGACACGAAGGACGGAACGGGAGTGCGGCTGATCCGGCTATGGGCCGATGCGGTGGTCACTCCGCCGGAGCGGCTCTTCCACGGCTCGAAGCTGGGCATGTTGAGCCTGTGGGACAACTACATTGCCCTGCGCCACACCCGCGAGCAGAACCAGGAGCTGCAGAAGACTGTCGACCGGCTTCGCCTGGAGCAGGCCGCTCTGCTCGAAGATGCCAAGCAGGGCCAGCGGCTGCAAGCGCTGGAGGACTTCCAGCAGAAGTACATCTACAAGACGCTGGCCGCGCAGGCGATCGGCTCCAGCGGCAGCGATCAATCGCGCCTCTTCACGATCGACAAGGGCGCCAACTACAAGCTTGAGCGCGACATGGCGGTGATTACCGCCGACGGCATCGTGGGCAAGGTGCGCGAGGTCTTTCCGCGCACCGCGCAGGTGCTGGCCATCAACGACCAGAGCAGCGGCGCGGGCGTGATTCTTGAGACGACGCGGACGCGCGGGATTCTGCGCGGCAGCGCCACAGGCAAGCCGCAGATCGTGGGCATCCTGGCCGACCAGCGCATTCTGCCCGGAGAAAAGGTTCTCACCGCCGGCGGCGATCAGATCTTTCCCCGCGGCCTGCCGGTGGGTGTGGTTGAGAAGGTGATTCCGGACCCCGAGCGCGACTCCTTCATCGACGTGATCGTGAAGCCGGCGGCCCATCTTGACCGGCTGGATGAGGTACTGGTCATCACCTCCACCGAGCCGCGTTTTTCTCCCGACCAGCAACAGGACCTGGCCACCAGCGAAGCCCTGAAGGGCGCGGAGGCGGCTGCCATCAAAGAGCAGCAGAAGGCATCGCAGATTATGGCGGAAAGACTGCCTGGATTGACCGATCCCAATGCGCCGCAGGCGAATCAGGCAGGCACTCCGGCGCCGGGAACAGCGGCCGCACCCGGACAGAATCCGGCAACACCCGCCACGCCGCCGGTGCCCAAACTGCTGCCCGCCAAGCATCCTGACCGCTATACGCAAGGGCCGGCAACAACCCCGTTGCCAGAGCCCGACGACGCCGCGCCTGACGGCCATGAAAGCCAGCCTGCCGCCGCGCCAGAATCGAAACCGCCAGCCAAACCAGCGTCGAAGCCGCCAGCCAAGCCGCAATCCAAGCCTGAATCAAAGCCAGTGCAGACGCCAGATTCCGTCCCACCCCATTTAGGGAGGGACCGATAGACATGGCCATTCTGGGTTCCGACTTCCGCCGCGATCTGGGGACTCGCAGCTATCCGATGCTGGTGTATGTTCTGACGCCGCTTGTGGCGCTGGTGCTGCAGGCATGGCTGCCGCGCCTGCTGGGAGGCTATGCATGGTTTGACCTGCCGCTGGTGGTCACGGTCTACTTTGCGCTGGTGCGCCGCGACCCGATCCAGGGAACGCTGATGGGCTGCGGGCTGGGCCTTTTTGAGGATGCCCTGACGCATCACGCGATTGGCGTAAACGGCGTGGCCAAGACGGTGGTTGGATTTCTCTCGGGGTCTGTGGGAGTGCGCATCGATGTGGAGAACATCACCATACGCCTGATGCTCACCTTTGCTCTTTCGCTCCTGTCGAGCGCGATTTACCTCTTCATCTACCGCATTCTGCTGGGCCTCGATCTGGAGTGGAGCTGGCTGGCTGAGCTGATGAAGGCAGTGGGCAACACCGTGATCGCTCTGGTGCTCTTCCACCTGCTCGACCGTCTACAACTTAGGGACTGAGGGAATAGGGCTCGGGGATCGGGCTGCGTCATCCGGTGAAGGTGCGATGAATTTCGGCAATACCGCTGGAATAGCGGTAGATTAGGTCTTAGACAGTATGTATTCGAGCAATGCCACGCGCGGTGAAAAAATCCCCACCCTCAAGCTGACGGTGGTGCAGTACGGCATTCTGCTGATGATGCTTGCCCTGGCGGCCGGACTGTGGCGGCTGCAGGTGCTGGGCGCTGAGAACTTCCGCCTGCTCGCCGAGCAGAACCGCATTCGCAAGGAACCGGTGATGGCGGGACGCGGCAAGCTCTTTGACCGCGAAAACCGGCTGATCGTGGACAACTACCCATCCGTCTCCTGCTTTCTGGTTCGCGAGCAGAACCGCAACGTGGACGCCGACCTGCCGCTAATCGCGCGCGGCCTCAACCTGGATCTTGAGCAGTTGCGCGCCACCCTGCGCCACTACCGAGCCGCGCCCGGTTACCAGCCCATCCCCATCAAGCTCGACGTGACCGCCGACGAAACTGCATTTATCGAGGCGCACCGCAACGAGCTGCCCGAGTTGGAGACCATTGACGAAGAGCGCAGGCTGTATCCGCGCGATGGCTTTGCGGCTCACTTGATTGGCTATGTCGGCGAGGTCAGCGAGGACGATCTGAACAATCCGCGCTATGCGGCCTACGCGCCAGGGGACGTGGTGGGCAAAGCGGGAGTCGAAGAGACCTACGATCAGTTGCTGCGCGGCCAGGACGGGTCTCGCGACGTGATCGTAGACAGCCATGGCCGCGAGGTCGGCTACCTGGGACTTCAGCACGCCATCCCAGGTCAGGATTTGAAGCTGACGATCGACATCGACTTGCAGCGTACGGCGGAGCTGGCGCTGGGTGACGCCAACGGCGCGGTGATTGCGATGGACCCCCGCAACGGCGAGATTCTGGCCCTGGTCTCGCACCCCAGTTACGATCCCAACGCCTTCGCTGTCCGCATCAACCGCAAGGACTGGAATGAGCTCATTACCAACCCCAACCATCCGCTGATGAACAAGGCCATCCAGGACCAGCTCGCTCCCGGATCGACCTTCAAGATCATCATGTCCGCGGCGGGCCTGCAAGAGGGCGTGGCTCAGGATATGCACGTGAACTGCGTGGGGGGAGGAACATTTTACGGGCGCTTCTTCCACTGCGACAAGCACCACGGTGTGCTGAATATCAGCCAGGCCATTCCGCTCTCCTGCGACACTTTCTTTTACACGCTGGCCCAAAAGCTTGGTATCGATACGATTGCGAAATATGCGACCAACTTCGGTCTCGGACAGAAGACCGGTATCGACCTGCCCAACGAGATGGCCGGCGTCATGCCTTCGACGCAGTGGGAGATGAAGAACTTCCATCAGAGGTATTACCCCGGCAACACGATCTCAGTGGGCATCGGGCAGGGCGAGACGCAGGTGACGCCCATTCAATTGGCGCGCGCCCTGGGCGGCATAGCATCGGGTGGACATTTTGTACGTCCGCATGTGGTGATGCCGGACCAGAATATTCCAGCCGACTTCCGCCAGGCCATCGAGGACAGCTTCCCTGGCTCAGGGGACAAGGAATTTCCTCTCAATCCCGACACTTGGACCATCATCACCGACGGCATGGCTGCCGCAACTACGACCGGCACCGCAGCGGCCTCGCATATCGAGGGCGTCGACTTCGCAGGCAAAACCGGCACTGCCCAGGTGGTGGGCGGCGGCGACACCCATACCAAGGGCGGAGCCAAGACGCCCAATTCCTGGTTTGTAGGCATGGTTCCGCGGCGCAACCCAGAGATTGTGATTGCCGTGCTGCAGGAGCATGGCGACTGGGGATCGCTCTCAGCCCATATCGCCGCGCAGATGGTTGTCACCTATGTGAACAAGAAGCGCAGGGCGGACAAGAACGTCGTCGAACAGGCCAGCCTCGGAAGACCAGTTGAAATGGGAGCGGTCTGGTCCGATCCAGCGCCGGCTGGACCCAATCGTTCCAATGTGCCAGAGAAGCAATCCGTCCTCCACGCCGGACACTTCATGGTCGATCCTGGTCCGTTTGAGGCAGCCAGGTCTCTGGCCAGCAGCCAGCCTGCTCTGCCGGCCTGGCTCTTCGCCTCACCCCTTCGCTTCAAGGAAGGCCGGCCCTGATGCGGCGCTTCATGAGCTTTCGGGAATTTGACTGGACGCTGCTGGGAATGGTGCTTATTCTCTGCACCATCTCGGTGCTTGAGATCTACTCGGCAACGCTGCATACCAAGTACGCGGGCTTTCACACCAAGCAGCTTTTTTATATCGCCGGCGGATTGGTGGCCATCTTCCTCTTCTCAAAGATCGACTACCACCGGCTGCTGGACTGGGCTCCCTGGGCCTATGGGGTCAGCCTGCTGGCGCTGGTAGCCGTGAAGCTGGTCGGTACCAAAGTCCTCGGAGCAAGGCGCTGGATCAAGCTTGGCCCCATTCACTTTCAGCCCTCAGAGTGGGTCAAGTTGATTTTGATTCTGGCCGTGGCCCGCTACTTTGCCAATCTGGGCGGGCGCAGCCTCACTTGGAAGGACATTTTCAAGGCTTTTGTGCTGGTCGGAGTTCCCATGATGCTGGTTTTGATCCAGCCCGACCTGGGGACCGCGCTCACCTACACGCCGATCCTGGTCGCCGGCCTTTTTCTGGGAGGCATTAATATCCGTCAGGCTTTGATTCTATTGACCTGCGGGAGTGTATTTATCGTCGGCGCCTGGAGCAGCGGCAAGGTGCTCAAGCCCTACCAGAAGGCGCGGCTGACCAGCTTCATCAACCCTGACAACGACCCGAAGGGCACCGGCTACCAGCTTCTGCAATCGAAGATCGCTGTCGGTTCCGGGGGCGTGTGGGGCAAGGGCGCCACCAAGGGAACTCAGACCCAGGGCGATTTCCTTCCCATTCCCCATGCGGACTTCATCTTTGCCGCATTCGGCGAGGAACACGGATTCGTGGGCGCGATTTTTGTCCTGCTGCTATACTTTTTCATATTGATGCGTTTGATTCAAAACGCTCAAACAGCCGCAGACCTGTCCGGCTCCTTGATTATTATGGGGGTAGTGGCTGTGTTGACCTTTCAGATTGCGGTCAACGTCGGTATGGTCATCGGGTTGATGCCCGTCACCGGAATCCCTTTACCGTTAATGAGTTACGGAGGATCTTCGGTACTGTTTACGTTCTTGGCGCTGGGTGCGGCGATGAATGTCCGTATGCGCCGGTTCGTCAACTGAACGGACTCGCAAGTTACACCTCTTGCGTTTCTCCGGAAGATTCCGGTCCGCAAGAGCCAAGATTTTTTGAAGTATTTCGCCGGCAGGTCCCGATGGACCGCACGCCCGGCAGGACAAGGGTTCATGAGCACGCAGAGACGGGAAAACCGCTCCACCCCAGCGACGAAGACCTGTCGCCGAGGACCTCGGAGTAGTTGGCAGCGTATAAGTTGCACGGGACGCGCAGGAGTTTTGGGGATGCCTTGCGCATGCCCGATCGCGCGGCACGACCGTGCAGATGCCACGGTTGGAACGGCCCCGCCGGGAGTTCTGATTTGCAATCCCAGCGATCGAGATCGATCGCCGGGTTCCCCGGCAAGGTTGGCCACAATCTCTCTGCAATCGGGTTTCCGTATCGTACAGCTAGTTTTGCCAGAACTTCGCCATGGCTCACCGCCTCTCTGGGCCGGCCTCGGCGAGGAAACGGGCACACCAGCGAACCACGGATCATCCCTTCCGCACATACCCTATCCTTCCGGTCATGCCCGTCTTCATCGAACCTTGCCTCAGGTCCCGGCAGGCAGACGCCGCTGGGCGGAAAGGTACGATGGCAAAGGAAATATGCATCTCCAGCACGCCGCATGAGACGCGGCTGGCAATCCTGGAAGACGATCAACTCGCGGAAATCTATTACGAACGCGAAAACGAGTACACACTGGCAGGGTCGATCTACAACGGACGCGTCACTCGCGTTCTGCCCGGCATGCAGTCGGCCTTTGTAGACGTTGGCCTGGAGCGCGACGCCTTCCTCTATGTAACTGACTTCCTTGAACTCGAAGACCCGGAAGAGACGGACGAGCTGGAAAAAGCCGCGGCCAGCGGCAGCAACCTGCCTCCGCGTGAGGTCAGGCATGGCGATGCCGCTGAGAGTCGCGGCGGCGGACGCCCAGCCCAGAGATCAGATCAGCGACCGCAAGAGGCGCGGCCGGCACAGGAGCGCCCAGCAGCCCCCGGCAAGCCCTTCCCTGAGAAGCCTGTGAAAGGCCGAATCCTGATTGAGTCCGATCCCGAGCCAGGCGAGGCCGTCGTTCCCGAACCCGCCTTCGCTTCAGAGGCTGCGGGGGACGGGCAAGAGGACTCTGGCGCGCCTGGCGCCAAGCGCTGGCGCGGACGCCGCCGCCGCCGGGGTGGCCGTGGCGGGCAAGGCTCACCCGATGGGGGTCAGCCGCAAGGCAGTTCAGCTCCCGACGAGTCATTTGTGGAAGAGAGCACCGAAGCGGAACCGCAGTTTGCAATCGAAATTCAAGCCGCCGGGATCCCTGCGGACAGGTCTTCGTCGCAGAGGAGCGAATCCGCCGAGCCCGCGCCTCGCCTTGAGCGCGCACCAGCAGCTTCATCGACCCCGTTTGTCATGCCCGGCGAGTCGCTTTCAAAGTACGGCGGCGCACCGGTAGAGGGTGCAACAGAAGAGGATGTGGCTCAGGCTGCTGTTCCTGCCCGGCCGGCCAGCACCTTCAAGCCCGCGACCATGATTCAGTCGCCCATCGAGTGGGATGGCAGCGGCCTGTTACCTGGCGAATCGCTCTCAAAGCACCGCAGCCGCCCGAGCGAACCCGAGGCCGAAGAACAGGCGAAGCCTTTATCGGAGGCAGTTGTCGACCCGCAGAGCGCCTCCGACGATGCGCCGGTGGCCGGCAGTTCCGCCCCGGACGCAGTTGAGGAGCAGGAATTCTTCGAGGA
>JBEKOA010000183.1:0-10132 GCA_049522255.1 Occallatibacter sp. | reverse complement strand
CAACTGGGCCGACCCGCAACCGCCTCCATGCATGCCGATCAAGTCCGCAGATTACGCCGCTCCGGCCTCAGCAAATCCGAAATCGCCCGCCGTCTCAACATCGGACGCACCTCTGTGCGCCGTATCCTGGATGAAAGGACTTGATGATGAGTTGCTCGACTACGGAACTCAAATGACAAAACGACATCCACGATCGCAGCCCGCATGGACAGATGTTAAGACGAAACTCGCAGACCTTGACCGGACAAACTTAATCGGCCTGGTTCAAGATCTTTATGCTGCCCACAAGGACAATCAGATCTTCCTCCACACCCGCTTCGGCTTGGGCGAAGATGTTCTGAAGCCCTACAAGGAAACCTTGGAGCGCTGGCTCTGGCCGGATGTGTTGCGTAACCAGGATATTTCGGTTGCAAAGGCCGAACAGGCCATTTCCAGTTACCGAAAGGCGGTTGGCGAACCTGCCGGACTCGCAGAGTTGATGGTGTCCTTTTGCGAAAGTGCGGCTGGCTTCTCCGACAATATCGGCTATCAGGATGAAGTCTACTTCGATGCTCTTATCAATATGTTCGAACAGGCTCTCAAGGTCACTTGTCAACTGCCTCCAGGCGACCGCGACGCCTTAATCGTCCGGCTGGACCGCGTCCGCACCATCAGCCATTTGGATATGGCGTCGGCGATGACATGGACGACCTGCTTGCAAAATACGTCCCAACATAACTGATCATCGCAGCCGGTTCACGCTTGCACAGACATGCTACGCAGCCTTGCCGAAAACTCACCGTCATCGAAGGCTCCAGCTACCGCGTTCGCGAGAGCGAACAGGAGGCAACGGCCCGACGCAGGAGGAAGAAATGAATCAGCCAAATCCCACGACTGTCTATGTGACTGCGGTGGTCAACCTTTATATGGACATGCCCGATACGCCCATGCGCGTCAGCGCCTCAGATCAATGGCTGGCCCGCCGCTTCTGTCAGGATGGTGTGCCGCTGGAAACCGTCGAAACCGCTCTGCTGCTCGGCTCGCTACGTCGCCTGATCCGCCCGACTGACTCTCCGCGGCTGGCGCCCATCCGCTCCCTGGCCTACTTCTGTCCCGTCATCGAGGAATTCCTGGAGAATCCCGCTCCGGAAAATTACCGCCAATACCTCCGCCTCAAGCTACGAATGGCGACTCAAAATCCGCCGGCAGAGGATCAGAAAAATACGTTTTCAGATGATCGCTAACATGTTTCCAGGGTTATTGGCACACCTGGCCTTTTCAGGCCAATGTGTAGTTTTTCGCCCTCAATCGGGGTGAATCGGGAATAATGCGGCTGATTCGTCCTCAGGGGTGGACAGAAAACTGGGAATGGGTTTGATGCCTAGCCCACCCTAAAGGGAAATGCCCGCCGGAGCGTACCGCGAACGGCACTTCCGGCGAGTCTTCATTGTTTCCGTATTTGTAGACGGGTGGAAAAGGAGCACATCTGCGGATTACTGGTTAGTTCCCTTCCCTCGCGCCCGGAAGCCGCTGACGAGTTGAACCGTTGGGAAAGTTGAGGGCTGAATTGGCCACGATTCAGCCCTTGACTGATCTGGTGAGTTTTGGCGTCAATTTGGTGTCAAATCGCGCCGACTGTGCCGGTTTTGCCGGTTGTGACGACTCGTAAGTCCTTTGCCGTCTGTGCCCTAGCTTCCATGGCATGGAAGAGGTCATCGGTTCGATCCCGATCAGGTCCACCAATAAACCCAACAACTTAGCGGATTCGCAGAAAAAACGCGATACGCTTTCGATACGTTGGTTCTCATGCTGCATCCTCCGCAGCACTTTCTACGACATTCCTTGAACGGTCCAGAAGAACATCCACCACCCGGCTTTGCGCTTCCCGCTTGGCTGAGGTCAGAGCCTTCGTGTAAATGTTCATGGTTGTGGAGATATTTGCGTGACGCATCAATTCCTGCACCACCTTGACATCTTCCCCGTTAGCTTTGAGCAGTGTTGAGTAGGTGTGCCGGAAGGTATGGAAGCCGACCCACTTTGTGATTCCGGCCCGTTTTGCGGCAGGTTGCAGGAAGCGATCCAACAGCGTATCGGCCCAGGGCGGCATTTTGCCCTGCACTCGTTCGCTGGCGAAGACCCAGTCCTCCGGCTCTGCGTAGCAAGTTTCCCGCTTCCAGGCGAGCAATTCGGCAGTGGTCAACTCATCGATTGGAACCGGCCTGCGGGAGGTTTCCGTTTTGCACTTCCCTACAATGCCGTCCACGACCGACCGGGTGACGTCCATCTGCAACGTCTTCCAGTCAATGTCCATCCACTTCAAGCCCAGGACTTCGCTGATTCGCAGGCCTGTAGTCGCCGCCACGATGCCAATTACGCGCATCTTCTGCGGCAGCTCCAATATGAGCGCACGGAATTCTTTCACTTCCAACGGTTCCGTTACCCGCTTCCGCTTGGTGCTCTGGCGGACGGCAAAGATGGGGTTCTCTCCATCATTGAGCCAGCCATAGCGGATCGCGTGTTGGAAGACTTCACTCATGATGCCCTTGATCTTCGCTTTGGTCCCATTCGCTAAATCGTCGATGGAGCCAAGCCACCGCTCTACTGCCACCGCTTTGATCTCCCGAAGACGGTAGTGGCCCCAACGCGGAACGATTCTCGCCTTCAGATAAACAGCGTAGGTCTGCTTTGTCTGTACGACCTTCCGCTCGGATTCTTTTTCCAGATCCAATTCAATCAACCGATAGTGTTCTACCAATTGCTCGAAGGTTTCTGGCAAGCCTTCAGGTCGGGAGGTGTGGTGGTTAACGTCGAGGCGCAGTGTCGAAACAGCCTTCCATGCTGCCGTTTCCGTTGGGTACTGCTTCACTGAACCAATTACAAGAGCACGCATCTTGGGTTTGCCTTTGGCGTCAATGTCCCGCCATCGGTAAACCCAGACTGCCGGCCCCTTCTTGCGCTGATGACGGCTGAAAAAGCCGTGTTGATACCGTGGTCGATTCAAGAGACATTCCTCTCATTCCGACCCCGATGGCTGGTCCAATTTTACCGCTTCACACTCCAACCATCGAGAAAGTTCCGAGAGGCGAAATCGCCACATCAGGCGCACTCCCCGACCTACGGGATGCGCCGGCAGGTCGCCTCTCCGGGCCAGTTTCAGCACAGTCTTCCGTGACAGAGCCAGGAAGTCAGCGGCACGTTCAGGAGCGACAAACGGTTCGTGCGTCGTGGGGGCATTTAGGAGTTCCATCTCTCACCTCATCAGGACATGTGCAACGCGAACAACACTGCTTTCCTTGGGCTTCCAATCGTTCGATCATTCCTCACGTCTGCCCTCGAACGGCGTAGGCTTGAAAAGCTTTGCTCGACTTAACGGCGCATCCCTGGCCCGGTTCTCCTCCGCGAGGCGATCCAGTCTCGCCATTTCCTCTTCTCTTCGTATTTGCCATTCGGGTTTGGTATTTTGCCCGGCACCCTGAGTCGCTATTGGCGCGGCGGGGGGTAGTGGTCGCCTTTCTGCTGTTGGCGCAGGGATGTTCTTGGTCTTCGTCCTGGTCGGGCTAGGCTTACCTGTGAGCCGATTCGCCATCGCCACAAACTGCCGGTATGTTCCCTGGTAGCCCACATCTCGCAATATCCGCCATACCGCTTTCCAGGGCAGACCGACTTCTGAGATGGCCTTCAACTCAACAACAAACCTCTTCAGCCCCCTGGCCTTGAGCGGAAGAAGGTCCGTTCTTGCCCGGAGCCGTTCGGCCAATGCGTTCACCTCAGTGACCTCGATATTTATTGACGAGTACATTTCAATAAGAGTTTGACACTAGACTATTGTTCGCGCAAGTTGGTCGTTCATTTATCTCTTTGATTGCCCTCACTTTCGCTCACTTCGCAGCACAATGCAGCATTCAGCAACACCTTCCCTCACCGTCAATAACGGTGAGGGTGAATGAGACTTTGTCTGCCAGAGTGCGGCTCTTATTGCGGTCGAAGGCCGCGCTTTCGGGAGCTCGGAGAGCGGCAGAGGATCGCTGGGGTTCGGGGCGTCTTTCGTGTGAAGTGCTGTAGTGGAACATAAAGCGCAGACGCACTTTGAGGGTTTTGCTCTTCTATCCTGTTTGTTTTGTGAGAGATATCCTGCCGCACATATGTACCTTTAAAAGACCATTGTGCCGCACATTCAAATTGCACATTTTTCAGTGCAATATGGCTTTTTAGTTGGCTTTTCGCCAGATCGGGTCGAACGCCACGGTCGCGGCGGCCTCTCGCCGGATGACCCCGTAATGTGTGATTGATCGGGATGCGCCCATCTTCGAACTAGGTATCGGAATTCAATCTCACGAGGTCATGCAGCCCCGATAGATTTACCTTGCATTTCTTCCACGTCGTGGAATAATTGCAAGGTGTGATCAAACGTGCAGCCAAAGCGCGGTTACTTCAACTTCTTAGCCAGTTCCCCGCTGTTGCTTTGCTCGGGCCCAGGCAAGTTGGCAAAACGACGCTTGCCCTCAGTCTCACCAGCGAGGTGGAAAATTCACCGCTGTACCTCGACCTGGAGCTTCCTTCAGATCGCTCAAAGCTTGCGGACCCGGAACTTTATCTCTCCGATTATGAAGATCGACTCGTGATCCTGGACGAAATCCATCGTCTTCCAGGAATCTTTCAGACTCTGCGAGGATTGATCGACCGGAGAAAACGAAAAGGAAAACGCACCAGCCAATTCCTCTTGCTCGGATCGGCGTCTATTGATCTCTTGCAACAGTCTGCGGAGACGCTTGCGGGCAGAATCGCCTATACGGAGCTGACTCCATTTCTAGAAAGCGAAGTGGTTGGCTCTTCCTCCAATGCCAGCCAAGCGCTTTGGGTCCGTGGCGGCTTTCCGGACAGCTTTCTCGCCGACACCGAGGCTCAGAGCTATGAATGGCGCGCGGCCTTCATCCAGACTTATCTGGAGCGGGATGTTCCCGCGTTGGGTCCACGCATTCCAGCGGAGACGCTTCACCGCTTTTGGCAGATGCTTGGACACAATCAGGGCCAGATGCTAAACGCGGCGCAGCTTGCGGCGGGGCTGGGGATCAGCGGCCAGACGGTCGCCCGATATCTCGACATCATGGTTGACCTCCTGCTCGTGCGTCGTCTACAACCGTGGGCTTCCAATGCCGGCAAGCGTCTTGTCCGCTCCCCAAAGGTCTACGTTCGGGATAGCGGCCTTCTGCATACGCTCCTCGGCATACGCGATCAGGAAACGTTATTGGGCCATCCCGTCGTCGGGTCGAGCTGGGAAGGATTGATCATCGAGAATATTTTGGACACGGTTCCGGCCAACACGCAGGCATGGTTTTACCGAACATCTGTCGGAGCCGAGATTGACCTCATTCTGGAAACCGCGCCAAATGAGCGGTGGGCAATCGAGATCAAGCGTTCCCTCAGTGACCCGAAACCGAGTAAGGGCTTTTATATCGGCTGCGCCGACGTCAAGGCCGACCATCAAATCGTCGTTTACCCAGGCCAGGAGAGCTATAGGAACGATCCAAAGACAGAGATCATGCCACTGGACGCGCTACTCAAACTGTTGTCAAGCTAGGCGACCCGACGAACCTCATGACGAATCAGACGCGGACTCTTCCGCTATATGGCCGCAATCTTCTCACCAACGCTCGAAACGCTACGCGCCATCTCATAACGCCACATGCCATAGCTTCCTTCCGCATTGACCGCGCTCACCCAACGAGCTGCCGCACTCGCCTTCACTTCGGCTAGCGGATCGAAGCCCTTCGTTTCGAGAATGACCGTTGTATTCGGCAAGTCTTTCAACCGTACGAGGAAGTCCGGAACGTAGTCATGCATTTGTCCATTGTTAAGGTATGGAATCCCGAAACCTAACCCCGCGTTTTTGACAAAAGCCTCGACACGATGATGTGTATCCAAGATGAAGGCGGCTGCTTGTTCCCATCGCTGGGTGTCTGCAATAACAAAGTTCACGTGGCTCCGAGTCACTTCGCGCACGTCTTTGCTTGTCCAGGTATCGACATCCGCGGTCGATCCTTCGACCCGGTTTTCTTCGTACCGAGGAATCTCGGGAGCTTCTCCCTGCGCTTGATCCGGTCGAATATGTTCCCGAAGCACCTCTATCAACCAGCCAAAGTAGGGTGATAGGAAAGCGTCTTTCAGATCCCCACCATGGAGGACCTCGACCCGCTCTCTAATATACCTATCGACAACCGGAATGATTTGCGGGAAAAGGGTGTGCGGCGCGATTGTAGCCGCCGGCTGGGCGCAATATTCTCGGGTCAATCTCTGCGCACACTCAAATACAAGCTGCTGCATACGATGTCTGCGTCGAAACTCTTCCAAATCAGCCTGGGATGCTCGACCAGGTCCGCTCATCGTAAGGCGACCTCTGTCTGTCATCGCGAAGCCGCGCATCTCAACTTCTGTCGGAATATGGAGTGGATCGATTGTGAGCGCTGGAACATTCTCCCAATCAAAAACGATTCGGTTGCGAATGGCTTGCGTGTACCCCTCAACCCTGGGAAAGGTGATCTTAAGCGCGGACCGTTCTGGTAAGGCGTGCACATGGTGACGCCTCACTCTCTCTGCGGGAGCAACTTGCGCATTTGCTTTGAACGGCACTACTTCGAACGGCACCCCAAGCACTGTCGCGATCTCTTCCGAAAAGCGATCATCTTCTCCAAGCGCATAGCTCGCTCGCCGTAAACCGCGGCCTACAACTTGCTCACACAGCAACTGTGACATGAAAGGGCGGAGGCCGATGATGTGCGTTACAGTGTTGCAGTCCCAGCCCTCAGTCAGCATTCCGACGCTCACGATAGACCGAACGTCTCGCCCAGGAGGATGAAGGGGGCGGCCAAGTTTCTGTGCCGTCTCAACAAATTTCTCGGGGTAGATAGGCTGCCCTTGCCTATCCCGTGTCCAGTCTGTCTTCCCGACGGTATCCAATGTGAAACGCATCCATCGCGACTCATCACCCTTTGCACCGTCCGTGTTTGTCTCCTTCACGACCTTGGAGTCCACCCGTATAGTGACGACATTCCCATCGCGATTTCGCAATTGTTCCAGCCTAGCTGGTGGAAGACCTGCCGGCGTCTTATCCTCAGCGATCCACTCGTAAATCACTTTTGCAAGCTTGGTATTCTTCACAACCAGGATGTAAACCGGTTCTCTCTCGCGAGACTCACTCTTCCAATGATCGAATTCGATTTGCCAGAGGCTACCCAACATTGTGATCGGTTGCTGCGCCCACTTTAGAATGGCCTCGGGTTGTGGATTGGCACGTGTTCCGCCCCGTTCGCGTGCGGTCAGCCGACCAGGCTGCATAATCCAATCCCAGATATTCCGGTAACCAGGAATCTCCGCTCCCGTGTTATCGCGGGCGGCCAACTGCGGCACTTTCACGAGTCCAGACTCAATAGAATCGATGAGGCCGAAGTCACTCACCACCCAGGGGAAAGGCTTGTTTGTCTCCTGCCCAACCCGACCAACGAAATAAGGTGTTGCTGACAGGTCCACACAGACATTGATTCCCCGCATCCGGTGGATGCGGTCGAGGCCGTCAACCCAGACGGTAGCCTCTTTCTTATCGGTCAATAGCTCGTCTTCATCTTCTTCATCGTCAGCTTCGTCTTCGTCCGGAATCTCTTCCGCGATTCGATAGGCATGGTGTGCCTCATCATTGAGGACGAGAATGTTTTTCTTTCCGCCAATGTCGCGCCCCAGGACTCGCTGGAGTAAGGCCGTATCGCTTTCCACGTACCGAGCCGACTCTACAAAGACCTTTTTGAGAGCGCCCGTCTTCGGGTCGGTTTCTGCGTCCAGGACGGTCAGAAGCCCACGCGACACCTGGCGCTCAAACTCTTCGAGCGTAAGATATCTCTTGTTGCGAGCTGTAGTCGTTTTCGGCCCGATCCGAATCGCCTCGCGTGTTCTCACGAGAACGCCGCGCTTTTCGACTTTTGCACCGTCCGTCTGGACACTCTGGGGCTCGAAGACGTGCCAGTTAGTGACCAGGACCCGGCCCTGGGCGAGTTGGGGCATGAGATGTGTCGGCACCAAATCACGTGTTCGATAGATGCTCGCGTCTCCTCGTTCGGTTTGCAACTCCGTCAAGCGGTCTCGGATCGTCACATTTGGACACACTACGACAACCACATCGGAGAAACGCTTGTCCCCACGGCTCGCCACTTTGTTCAGGATGCTCCACGCAGTAAGCATCCCCATCACTGTTGTCTTGCCCGCCCCGGTTGCCATCTTGCAGGCATATCGAAGGAAGCCAACGTATCCATCGCTTTTCCGATCTGCGCTGGGCTCATCCCGAGGCACTGATATGCCTTGGAGAAGGTCTTGACGGGCCTCGGTGAGAAAGATGATTGTCTTCGCAGCTTCCAATTGCGCATAAAAAAGCCGCTTTTCCCGACCTTCATCCTGCCAGTATGTGAGCAACTCTGTAGTGGTCCGGGTTGCGCCGGCATAGCCAGAGTTCTCCCAGGCTTTCAGGCGCTCTCGGATGAGGTTCACCATTACAAGCTCATAAGCGCCGGTGTAGAGCGCCGACGGTCCTAGAATCCTGCCGTCCGTAGTCCAGGGTTCGCGTTGGTCACGAGGCTCGAATACGAATGACGGCCTTCGACCGTCCCGCTTCTGGGGAGTTTCGCCTTCTCGCAGATACCAGAAACATTCCGGTTCGCGGAATGGACTATTCAGAATCGGTTGGCTGACCTCATTGCTGCTCATGCTTTCACCGCCGCCGCAGCCTCGCTCAGCTTTTTCACAACCATTAGCTCATTGCCCCGGTCGTCGATCACTTTCACCGCAATCTGGGCATTCTTGTCAGCCTCAAAAGGTGCGCTCACCGCTCCGGCTAGATGGTCCCAAAGGCTGGCCTCGTAGTCGGCCTTGAGCGCTTTCTTCAGCGCGTCCCAGGCGCTGGTCCGTGGAAAGAATGCCTGCGTTACGTGGAAGCACATGCCGTTATAGGCCGTATCGAGCAACCAGGCGGGTACATCGTCGCCCTTCGAATGATGATTCTCCATCGAGATCGGGTCGAAGACATCGAGACCGAGCAGTTCGACTTGATACCGGCCACCTTCCAATTTGCTCACTGCAATCTCTGGAAGGCCGCACACTGAGAAGATTTGGCTCGAACGCATGTTCTTGAGCAAGTCGCCCATGTTCAGATCCATCGTTGCTTGCACGTACGTTGCCGGTATGCCCATGAGCTCATCACAGTTTTGGATCAACTGCCGAGCGTTCGCTTCGATGGCAAACCCGATGCAGTAGAGATGGGTGTAATCCTTAGCGACTGCTTCTTTCGCAGCTCCGTACACCAGGCCCTCGGAGATACTTCCGTTTTCTGGTCCGAAGACGATCGCTATTGATTTACGGCTCATACCTGGGAGGAGCAACCCACTCGCCTCGGCGGCCTCGCCAACAACGTCGGCCAGAGTCGGCGCTTGCCCGTCTGCGCTCGCAGCTACGCTTGCCTCTAGGAGGCCCGCCAATGTCCGTGTTAGCGGACGAATATTGTGCAGTTGAACTGTACGATTGCCTTCAAGTCGCAGTAAGGGACTTCGGCGCAGAATATCGAGCATACGGTCTACATAGCTGCCGATCTGCTCGCTCGGAGTCTCGATAGCCGCACGTTCCGTCTCTGGTCTCGATTGATTTTCGATATCGAGCGGTGTCGGAATCGTCGCCTCAAAGCAGAACGGCCCGGTGATTCGCGTGACATTCTTATCTTCCTCAGGTCGATCAACAAGGACTTCCTCCTCTGGAGGCTCATTGTTCGCAATCGACTTCAATGTCACATGCGGAACTATCCCGCCGACCTCTTCGTCGTTTCGGTTCTGTCGGCGCTGATATTCAAAGCCTGCTGAGGGAGCTTCACCACCGCCTTTGATTTTGTACCAAGGGAATGTTGCAGTAAGCCGCCTCTGTCGCGCTAGTGCCAAGGGTACTCGCGACGTGTCACATGTGAGCCATCGTCGCCCCCACTGCTCGGCGACAAACGCCGTAGTTCCAGAGCCGCAAGTCGGATCGAGAACTATGTCCCCCGGATCGGTCGTCATTAGAATGCACCGTTGAATGACAGTCGGAGTGGTTTGGACAACGTAGGCGCGACTTCCGAATTCGATAGTGTCTT
>JBEKOA010000182.1:0-8509 GCA_049522255.1 Occallatibacter sp. | reverse complement strand
TCCGGCGAGACGCCCAGCGATACAGGAGATCAACTTAGGTTGACCGAAGATCTGCACATGGACAGCCTGGGGCGTGTGCAATTGGCGGCCGCTCTCGAAGAGCGTCTTGGGATCGCGCCCGAAAACGGAGCGCTGGAAGAAGTGCATACTCTTGGCGAGTTGCGCCAGCTAATTGCAGGCAAGACCGATGGTGGGTCGGCTGCCTGGTCCCACACTCCCGGTATTGAAACATTAAAGGAGATGCTCCCGGTAGAGCCCGGCGCCGATCCTACGGTGGGGGACCACGAACCTCGACCTTCGTTTGTCGACCAGCAACCCTCTGGCGACACGGGGCAGCCTCACTACATCTACCCACGCTGGCCGTGGCTTCTGCCGTTCCAATGGCTTAGGGCGGCCTTCCTTGAGACCGTCGTTCAGCCACTGGTCTGGCTGCTGGCGAATCCCAAAGTGGTGGCTTCACTGGAACCCGCTTCAACGGAGCCGATTTTGATCGTGGCCAACCACGTGACCGCCTTCGACGGGCCCTTGGTTCAATACGCACTGCCGGGTCCGATTCGACGGCGCATCGCGGCGGCCATGGCCGGGGAGATGCTGGAGGACTACCGGCACTTCCGCAATCCCGATCGCGCGCCTGGGACGAGGGGCTTCTATCTGCCTGGGCCCGCAATCTACTTCTCGTTGACGGCGCTCTTCAACGTCTTCCCGCTGCCGCGCCGACGCAACTTCCAGCGCAGCTTTGCGCATGCCGGCGCGGCGATGGACCGCGGTTACAACGTGCTGGTCTTCCCCGAGGGCACACGTTCAGCTTCAGGCGAGATGGCGCGGTTTCGCAGCGGAATCGGATTGCTCGCCAAGGAGTCGGGAGCCGCTGTTCTGCCGGTCGCCATTCGCGGGCTGGGCGAATTGAAGACCGGCAGCCGGCGCTGGTTCCGCTCCGGCAGGATTGAGGTGCATGTTGGACAGCCGATCCGCTTTTCAGCCGAAGAGTCTGAGTCGGCGATCACGGCGCGCCTGCATTCCGAAGTGGAGAAGCTGCTCGGAGACCGCTTCTAACGCGCACCCCTGTGGCATTTCCAGGTTTGCCGTACGCGAAGAGATGGTTGATCGATTAATTACCTGCAAGTTTTTGAAAATATAGATAGGGGGGTAGGTACCCAAGATCAGGGGTGCAAAACGGTCCCTCTCTTTTTCGTTCGGCACTCGCCCGTTGTTCTCAATCATTGTGCTTTCGGAGCTCCAATTCAGTTTGTGCTCCTGTTGAGGGTAATTCTCTGCAATGGTGAAGTTTCCCAACGGGCCACATGAGGTTCGCGGTCTCCCAGGTCTCAAAAGCGAGACCTGGGCCACCCAAACGTTTTGGGTTAGCCAGACCTGGGCACCCGCGGTGTTAAGCTATCCTGGCGGTTCATCGTTCCCCGTATCCACCCACCGTGCGCCGCATGCCTCGCAATGCCAGGCCGCCTTTCGTGGCGGCACTGGAATCGACAAGACGTAGAGCGCCACAAGTGACCTTCCACGCTCTGTCCCGCTGCCCAGATTAACCTCAGCCGACCCGCACTTTGGGCAGCTTGGCTGTACGTAGACTTCGTCCTCGCCATACGTGATTGACTCCGGAGCCCTTTCCTCCAGAATCTCCCGTGCAGCCGCCTCTTCGCGCTCGTCGACCTGCAATCGCATGCCACCGACCAGATTGGAGTAGAACCAATCCATCCTTACGAGATGCTCATCTGCAATCCAGGCTGGAATACCCGCCGATTCCAGCAGCGAACGTCCCACGTATGCCTCTGCCAGATCCCGATAACGCCGCACTGTCACTAGGCGACGGAACTCCCATTCCTTCGGCTCTTCCGCCAGTGGTGGCTCGAGTCCGCGCCGCGCAAATTCCGCACGCAACGCTACCTGTGCAATCTCCAGCAGGCCATCGTAAGAGCGAGCTAGCTCCATAAGCTCTGTCTCACTCATCTGCGCATACTGCGCCGCCAGATCTCCGGGACTTGGTGTCATGCACTGAAATCCTAACAGGAATCGGGAGCGCGGCAGTTCAAGTAACAGGAAGTATTCCCTGATGCTACCTCGCATTGAGCCAGTTCGCCGTGGCACTCATTGGGCCTTTGATGCGCAATTCTGAGTTCCGGGCGGCTGACCGGCAGACCGGTGATTGCACCGCTACCCTATTCCCTGTTCCCCGATCGCCGTCCGGCTAGCTCGGCTGTCTTGGCCTGAAGTGGCAGGTGCCGCCGGCTAGCACCGGGGTCCAGATGGAAGGGTCGGCGGGCTGCTCGCTCGATCCGAGAAAGAGGATGCCGTCGGGGGCCAGCAGCCGGTGAATGCCGGCCAGCAGCGTCTTGCGCGTCTCCTGCGAGAAATAGAGCATCACGTTGCGCAGGAAGATGACATCGAATCGATCGTCGCTGCGGTTGAAAGGCAGCGGCGAGGCGCACAGGTTGGCCTGGCGGAAGTTGCACATCTTGCGGATCTCCGGCTTGACCGTCCAATCTTCGCCGACATGGTCGAAGTAGCGAACGACAAAGCGCGCGGGCAGTCCGCGGTTGATCTCGATGCGGTGGTAGCATCCGGCCTGGGCGCGCTCGACGACATCGGCGCAGATGTCGGTGCCTTCGATGCGGATGCTCCAGCCGGCAAGCAGGGGAAAGTGTTCATGGATGAGCATGCCGAGGCTGAAGGCTTCCTGGCCGGTCGAGCAGGCCGCGCTCCAGATGCGCAGGTTGCGCCCGTTGCGGCGGGAGTCGATGAGCTTGGGCAGCAGATCGGAGCGCAACAGTTCGAAGGGACGGCCATCGCGGAAGAAGCTGGTTTCATTGATGGTCATGGCCTCGGCGATGGAGCGCTCGAGCATCGGGTTTTTTCTGACTTTGAGGTGATGAACAAGCTCATCAAGGCCCGTCATGCCCTGATTGCGCAACACCTTGGTCAGGCGCGTTTCAAACAGGTAGTCGCGCGAGGGGTCGAGCACGTTTTGCGAGAGCCCGAAGACGAGCTGGCGAAGATAGCCGTAGTCGACGCTGGAGGAAACTTCCATCACTGGACCACCGATTCCCGAAGCTCGCGGGCTTCGGAATGCGTCCGGCTGGCGAGCCGGAGTATCTCGGGCGCGATGGCGCCCAGCGGGAGAATCCTGTTCGCGAGGCCTGAGCTGGCAACGGCGCCGGGCATGCCCCATACCGTACTGGTGGCCTGGTCCTGAGCAAGGACGCTGCCGCCGTGGTCGCGGATGATGCGGCAACCCAACATTCCATCGGAGCCCATGCCCGTGAGCACTACGGCCAGCGCGCCAGCGCCGTAGACCGCGGCCACCGAGCGGAAAAGCACATCGACGGCAGGGCGACAGTGGTTTTCGAGTGCGCCTTGGTTGAGGTGCAGCGTGGGCGGCGAGCCGATCCGGGCCCCGGCGATCGCCTCCATGTGCCAGTTGCCCTTGGCGATGTAGATGGCGCCGGCGCGCACCGGTTCGCCCTCGACGGCCTCGTGCACCTCTAAAGGACAGCGGCCGTTGAGGCGCTCGGCAAAGAGCCTGGTAAACAGCTCCGGCATGTGTTGCACGATTAAAACCGGCAGAGGAAAACTTGCCGGCAGCGCGGGGAGCAGAATGTCGAGAGCTGCCGGACCGCCTGTAGAGACGCCCATGGCCAGCGCCACCGGTACCGAAGAGATCGGTGGCGCTTTGGGAAACGGCGCCATGGGCGCAATGAGCAGGCTACGCGGAGGGCCGGCAATAACCGGCTCCGGATGGCTGGTGAGGGCCAGAATCTTGGGTATCAGATCCTGGGAAAGCGCCAGGATGGCCGCTTCACGCCCTGATTGTCCGGCTGGCTTGGCAACATAATCCGACGCTCCGCAGGCCAGGGCTTCGATGGTCACCTTGGCGCCCCGCCGGGTGAGCGAACTGCACATGATGACCTGTGTTTTATGACCTTGCACGCGCAGCTTTCTCAATGTGGCCAATCCATCCATCACCGGCATCTCCACATCCAGCAGCACCACATCGGGGCGAAGAGATGCGATGGCGCTCAATGCCGATTCCCCGTCGGCCGCGGTGCCGGCCACCTCAAGGCCGGGATCGGTCGCCACAACCGAGCGCAGCAGACTGCGCATCACTGCGGAGTCGTCCACAATGAGAATCCGGATGCGGCGGCCGGCGGCCATCGTTCAGGCCTCCACAAGACCGAGCATGGCGAGCTTTTCCGTCAGAGCCTCGTTGTCGAAGGGCTTCATCAGATACTCGTCGGCTCCGGCATCGAGCGCACGGAGAATAAAGTCGTTTTCGGCCTCTGTGGTCACCATCATGACTTTGACCGAGTCAAATCCATCGGCGCGCAACTGCTTCAACATTTCGAGGCCGTTCATGACCGGCATGTTCCAGTCCACCAATGCAAGATCGAAAGGCTCGCCCGAGTTCAACTGGTCCATGCCTGTCTGGCCGTCGCCCGCCTCTTCGCACACGATTCCCTTCTCTTCGAGCAAACCGCGCAGGTAGCCCCTCACGAAGCGTGAATCGTCGACAATCAAAGCTCGCATGGCCACCTCCGGAGCGAGAACGCATAGAAACTGTCGAAACTAAGCGGCTCGAGTTGCGCTCAGCCGCATGGGATCCAGTTGCTCAGGGTCCAGCATGACAAGCAGGCTGTCCTTCAGCTTGTAAGCGCCGGCAAATAGCGCCCTCCGGTGTTCGTCGAGAATGGATGGGTTCGGCTCGTGGTCGGCCGAAGAAACGGTAAGCACCTCGCCAACCGAATCCACCAGCAGCCCAAAGCAACCACCGGAACTCTCCAGCACCAGGATGTCCTGGGCGCCATCCTTGGGCGGAAGTCCGAGCAGTTGGCGCAGGCTCACCGTGGTCAGCACGTCGCCGCGATAGTGAACCAGCCCGCCAACAAACGGGGGAGCCAGAGGAACCGGCTGCGGCCGGGCCGATCCCACAATCTCAAGGATGTGTGTGATGGGCACGCCGAACAACGTCTGCGCGAGACGGACGGAACACATCTCCACCATGTGTGCCGCCGCTTTGTCTTTGCGTTGCAATGGTACTGCTGCTGTGCTCATGCCACCGTCTCCGTTGTCTGGTTCCACTCCGGCTGCGCCTCTTCCTGGGCGGGCAGAGGGGGTACGCTGCCCAGGTCAACCACTCCCGTCACATGGTTCTTGAGCAGCGTCACGCCACCGGTGCGTTGCGCGGTTCCCGCCTCGAAGAGGTCGCCGCCGGCGGCCACATCGAGCACGTGCGACACGGCGATGCCGACATGACGATTGCCCTCGCGGCAGACCACCACAATAATCTGCGGTTCTGAGCCGTCCTCTGCATCTGAATTGGCCTGCACCGCGGCCAGCACTCCGCCCGAGTCCTCCACCGGCAGCAGTTGCCCGCCGAAGTTGAGCACCGGGCGGTAGCCGATGTACTCGATGCGCGAGAGCGGAAGCTGCTCGATGCGAAGCACATCCCCCAGCGACACAGCAGCCTGGCGTCCGGCTACCTCGACCAAAAGGTATTCGAGACTCTTGGCCGCGTCGGTCTCGCTTTCAGCCGCATGCACGGCCTCTTCCTCTCGCGTGGTGACACCCGCCTTCAACGCGATCGACCCAGGATCGAGAATCAGCGCCAGGTCGGCGTTGCCGAGGACGGTGGCTCCGGAAAAGAGGCCGATGTCTTTGAGCACCGCCGAGAGAGGCTTGACCACGATCTCTTCCGGATCGGCCAGTCCGTCGACCACCAGACCGAAGCGCCGGCCATCGGCATCAAGAACGGCAATGAAGTTGTCGCGCTCGGTGGCGAACTTATGCTCGACTCCGGGCATCAGCAGACGGTCGAGAAAGATCAGCGGCAACAGCTTGCCGCGCAGCCGGTGGAGGGGCGCGTTCTCGATCCACTCGATCGCCGTGGCTGCTTGATCCGGGGGAATGTGCACCAGTTCAGAGAGCGCGCCCTGGGGCAAGGCAAAGCTCTGATTGACGCTGCGAACAATCAGCGCCGGAATGATCGCCAGGGTGAGCGGAATCCGCAACCGGAGTGTGGTGCCCTTTCCGGCGCGGGAGTCGATTTCAACCTTGCCACCGATGCGTTCGACGTTGGTGCGGACCACATCCATGCCCACGCCCCTGCCGCTGACGTTGGTCACGGCCGCGGCGGTGGAGAAGCCAGGCAGAAAGATCAGCTGCAACAGCTCGCGCTCGGCCATGTGCGCCGCGCGCTCGGCGGTGACGAGACCTCGCTCGATGGCTTTTTGTCGCACTTTTTCTACGGCTATACCGGCGCCGTCATCGGAGACTTCGATGATGACGTGACTGCCCTCTTGCGCGGCCCGCAGCTTGAGTGTTCCCTCGGGGTCCTTGCCGGCAGCCGTCCGCACTTCGGGCGACTCAATGCCGTGGTCCAGCGAGTTCCTTACGGCATGAGTGAGCGGATCTTTGATGGCTTCGAGAAGACTTTTGTCGAGTTCTGTCTCCTGGCCCTCGACCTGGAGGCGAACCCGGCGGCCGAGAGATTGCGAAAGGTCGCGCACGATCCTCGGAATCTTCGAGAAGATATTGGAGACCGGCTGCATCCGCGCCTTCATCACGCTCTCGCGCAGGTCGGCCGTCACCATGTCCAGGCGCCGGGAGAGCAAAGTCATGTTGGGATCGGCCGAGGTAGCCTGCAGGACCTGATTGCGGGTGAGCACGAGCTCGCCCACAAGGTTCATCATGCGGTTCAGAAGGGTTACATCGACCCGTAACGTGCTCTCGGCAGCGCTTCCCTGGACGCGCGGCCGGGTAGGATCGTTCTCTGCCTCCGCGGCGGCCTTTGGCGCCGGCGCGGCTGAAAGAGACTCCGGAGTTTGCGTGAGAGGCGCAGTCGAATCAGGCCCGGACGCAGTTGGCGCGGAGACCGCGGTCTGCGCAGGCGGGGAAGCCACCGCCGAACGGGCGCGAGCCTTGGCTTGGACCGGCCTCTTACCCTCTGCTTGCGCCGGAAGCTGCAGCTCTTCGAGGCGGCCGATTAGGGTCGCATCGTCGCCGTCGCCCTCCGCATCCTTGGCCTCGATCGTCTTGAGAATGCCGCGCAGGCCGTCGAGCAATTGCAGGAGTCCGGTAATGATCGGCCCGTTGGCCGTCAGCTTGCCCTCGCGCAAAAGCCCGAGCAGGTTTTCACCGGTATGGGCCAGCGTCTCCAGCCGCTTGAATCCGAGGAATCCCGTTGTCCCTTTGATCGTATGCACCGAACGAAAGATCTCTCCGATCAGCCCCGCATCCTGCGGCCGTTCTTCCAGGTCGGTCATGCACCGCTCCATGCGGTCCAGTCCTTCCTGGCTCTCGATCAGGAACTCCCTTGTCAATTCATCCATCGCGTTCACTCATCCGGCAGGCCGGAATGATCCCCCGGCACCGCGAGCACTCAAGCCGTTCATCGGAGAAAAATGGCGTAACTTGAGGAACTGAGGAACAGGGACCAGGGATCAGTCCTCTTGTACAGCCAGGTTGGGTGCCCCATCCTTTTCGCAGCACGATCGCAAAAAGGGTGGGATGCCGCGAACCCAAACTCGGCAATCCACTCTGCAGCACGCATCAAGTGAGAAAATGCATTAGCGTCAACTCACGTCACAATGAGAGGCTAGATCCGATGACCAACCAAGCACCTCCCGAAGCTGCGCTCTTGAGCCTGCTCGATCTGGCGCGCAAGGCCGCGCAGCACGCTTATGCCCCCTATTCCGGCTTCCGGGTTGGCGCCGCGCTGCGCCTCGCCAGAGGCCAAATCGTCACCGGAACGAATGTCGAGAATGTGAGTTATGGATTGACTATCTGCGCCGAGCGTTCCGCTTTGGTCCGTGCCGTCTCCCAATTTGGGCCGGAGATACGCATTGAAGCCGTCGCCGTCGCCAACCTGAACGCCGCACCCAGCCCGCCCTGCGGAGCCTGCCGCCAGGTGCTCTCGGAGTTCATTTTGCCGGATGCGCCGGTGATCTTCCCCGCCGAGGACGGACCGCGGACCATGCCCTTCCGCGAGCTGTTTCCGGCGGCCTTTGAGTTGAAGGCGAAATAGCATCCCGGAATCGAAGCTCATTGCCGATTAGGAGGGGTCTTATGGAATACCGAGAGGCCGGAAATTCGAGTTTGTGAGATAATGGAGCATGGCCAGTCTTCCACAATTCGAGAGGAAGGGCATCCGATCGAGCGCCACCCAGTCAGGAAATACCGAAGCTGTGAGTGGATTGAAGGACAAATATTTTAGTCAGGCTCTAAGATTGAGGCGCTACAAAATGCTAGTCGCGCGTGCAGTCGATGCGCTCGGGGACGAGATTAAAGCCTCCCGCTGGCTCTCTGTTCCAAATCCTGATCTCAACGGTCAGACACCTCTTCAAGTTGCTGAAAGAGACGGTTATGGTCTCGATGCAATCGAGCCATTGCTCACTCGCATCGAGCACGGAGTCTATTATTGACTCCGGAAGACCAATCGCTCGACCCGGAATACTTTCTCACTCATCGGCCCCTGACACTTTTTCGACTCGCAAAAGCTAGA
>JBEKOA010000181.1:0-9031 GCA_049522255.1 Occallatibacter sp. | reverse complement strand
AAGATTGCGGAGATCTCCGCGCGCTTCGGAAGCGATGCGATTCACATCACGACGCGGCAGGAGTTTCAGGTTCACGATGTCGCGCTCGATGATGTACTCCCGGTGATGCGCGAACTGCTGCAGGCAGGTCTCGCGTCGCGTGGCGGGGGCGGCAATACGGTTCGCAACATTCTTGTCTCTCCGGACGCGGGCGTCAGTCTCGATGAGGTCTTCGATCCAAGCCCATACGCATTTGCGCTGACGAGCAGGCTAATTGCCGAGGCGGATTCGTGGCTGCTGCCCCGGAAGTACAAGATCGCTTTCTCGAACTCTCCTGCGGACACTTCTTATGCCGAGTTCAATGATCTGGGTTTCGTCGCACAGCTTCGGGAGGAAACGAAGGGATTCCGCGTCTATGTCGCCGGGGGGCTGGGCACCAAGCCCGAAGTGGGGCACCTGCTTCACGACTTCATCCCAGCTGAAGACGTCTACATTGTCGCGACCGCGATCAAACGGCTCTTTGACCAGCATGGTAACCGCAAGAATCGCCACACTGCGCGCCTGCGATTCCTATGGAACTCACTCGGCGAAGAGCGCTTCCGGCAGTTGTATGAAGAGCAGTTGAAGCTCGTTCGCGAAGAGAACCCGGCAGCGCTTCTCATCGAAGACGTTCCGCAGTCGAGCACACTTCCTTCCTTTGTTTCCGAGCAGGATAGGTCGCCTGATTTTGAACAGTGGAAAGAGCGCTATGTCGAAGCGCAGAGGCAGCCAGGACTGGTTTCAGTGCTGATTCCGATCTTTCTCGGCAATCTGAAGAACGCGGATGCCATTCGGCTTGCAGAGTTTCTCGCGCCTTTCGGCAACTACGTACTGCGAGCAACTCTCGGCCAGAATCTCAGGCTGCGAAATATCCCAGAGAGCTATCTGCCGAATGTCTTCCATCTGGTTCGCGAGGTGACGGAGTTTGCATCAGGCCCGCGCCTTGTTGGCAACTCCATCGCCTGCACAGGCGCAGACACTTGCAAGCTCGGTGTTTGCCTTTCAAAGGGAGCCTTGTCTGCAATCGCTGAGAGATTGAAGGACTCGGCGTTGGATCTCAACCAGATTCCCGGTTTCCGTCTCAATCTTTCGGGTTGCCCGAATACCTGCGGTCAGCACATGCTCGCCGATCTCGGGTTCTACGGCAATGTCGGGCGCAAAGAGCAACAGATGTTTCCAGCGTACATGGTTGTCGCGGGAGCCGAGATTGGGGAGGGCAAGGGTAGGCTGGCAAGGCAGATCGACCGGGTAAGCGCACATGATCTTCCGGAGTTCGTGCATGAGGTATTGAAGCGATGGCTGGTGAAGAAGGACAGCTATCCGTCCTTTGCGGCCTATGTGGATCAAGAAGGCGCAGACGAGATTCGCGGCATTGCCGATCGCTTCCGTGATATTCCAGCCTACAGCGAAGACGAGAGCTACTACTACGACTGGGGCGCGGCAAGCACCTTTTCGCTGGCCGGCAAAGGCGTCGGCGAATGCTCGGCTGGACTCTTCGATCTCATTGAAGTCGATCTCAAAAGCGCAAGGGAGCTGCGCGAAGAATTTCGCTCCGGCGAGTTGCAGAGCGATGATACCCTTTACTCCATCAGCCTGCGCTGCGCTCGCGCACTGCTGATCACGCGCAGTATTGAAGCGGCAACAGACAGTGCTGTATTTCAGAATTTCCGCACCCACTTTATCGAGTCGGGCCTGATCGACAAGCGATATGAACCGGTCGTTGCGGCGGCCCAAAAGAAAGACGTTGCGGCATTGAGTCACCTTGAGGAGGAGGTCTTTGCGCTGCTGGAGGCTGTTGAAGCCTTGTATCGCAGCATGGACAATTCTCTTCGCTTTGCAGCCGAAGCGGTGAAGCGGTAAGTCGAAACGACAAAACAGGTCGCCGCTCGACGAAGACCGAGCGGAGATTGAAAGCGATAGAATGAGCTCCCGTCTTGGCGTCAATTTAACGCAGCGTATCGGCAACACGCCACTGCTGTGCCTTGAAAGCATAACCAGCGGATTGAAGGATCTTCAAGTGCTGGCCAAGGCTGAATGGGCCAATCCGGGTGGATCGGTGAAGGATCGAGCTGCGTCAAATATTGTTAACGAGGCCTTGCGTTCGGGCAAGCTGGGAGCTGGTAAAACGCTCCTCGACTCCACTAGCGGCAACACCGGGATTGCGTATGCGATGCTGGGTGCTGCCTACGGACTTCCGGTTACACTGTGCATGCCTTCGAATGTCTCGAAAGAGCGGAAGCGCATTCTTCACGCCTACGGTGCAACGATCATCTACACCGACCCCGGTGAAGGCTCCGATGGCGCAATTCGCAAGGCACGTGAACTCGCCTTGGCCGAACCGGAGAGATATGCCTACGTCGATCAATATTCGAACGATGCCAACTGGCGCGCGCACTATACGAATGGAACCGCCGATGAGATTTGGCAACAGACCTCTGGACGCGTAACGCACTTTGTGGCCATTCTCGGTACGAGTGGAACCTTCGTCGGAACCTCACGCAGGTTGAAAGAGCTGAATTCATCGATCCGTTGCATCTCTCTGCAGCCTGACTCGCCCTTTCATGGCATTGAGGGGACCAAGCACATGGAGACCTCAATTGTGCCGAAGATCTACGACGCCAGCATCGCCGATGCGGAGTTGGGCATCGAAACGGAAGCGGCCTATCGAATGGCCAGACGACTGGCGCGGGAAGAGGGCTTGCTCGTTGGCGTTTCCGGGGCGGCTGCGCTGGTTGGCGCTCTTCAGGTCGCACGCAATGCGGCGCCGGAATCGGTCGTGGTTACGATCTTCCCTGATTCCGGGGACAAATACCTCAGCGAGCACTTCTGGGATGAGAACGCATAAGTGAAGGAAGGAAGCATGGCACTGACGATACCCAATGCACTCTACCATCAACTGCGCGAGCACGGCGAGGCGACATATCCGCACGAGTGCTGCGGCGTGCTGGTAGGCGAGTTCGGTGAGACCGGCGAAAAGTCAGTCAAAGCTGTCATGCCCTGCGGAAACACGCGTATCGACTCGCTTGCCAATCGTTATCACATCGATCCGGCCGAACTGGTTCGCGTTCAGCGGGAGGCCATGCTTGCCGGCCGTGACATTGTCGGCTTTTATCACTCTCATCCCGATCATCCAGCCAGATGGTCTACAACCGATTTGTCCGAAGCGCACTGGATCGGCTGTTCGTATGTGATCACCAGTGTCGAAAACGGGCACGCCGTATTGACCAACTCTTTTCAATTGCTGGGGCCGGAGGAGAACAAGCGCTTTGAAGATGAACACGTCGAAGTTGTCGAGCAATGATTGAAGTCTTACAACCCCGTACATTCAAGGAAGGAACGAAATGCCGATCAAAGTCCTGATTCCCACGCCGCTCCGGCCCTATGCCGGAAAGCAATCCACGATCGAAGTGAGCGCACAGACCGTTGGCGAGGCGCTCGACGATCTTGTCGCCCAGCATCCGGATCTTCGCAAGCACCTGTTTTCTGAGGACGGAAAGCTGCGCTCCTTTGTCAACATTTATCTGAACGATGAAGACATCCGTTATCTGGCCAAGGACGCGACGCCGGTCAAAGAGACCGACACGATCACCATTGTTCCCTCGGTTGCTGGCGGACGATAGTGCTCGAGCGGTTTCTCAAAAATGAATAGAACGAACAAGTGCTGGGAGAGGAAACTGTGGCTGAATTGATTGATGGTAGTCAGGCAAAACTAAGCAACGAAGAGATACTTCGCTACTCGCGTCACCTGATCATGCCGGAAGTGACCCTTGAAGGCCAGAAGAAGCTCAAGGCTGCGCGCGTGCTTTGCGTGGGCACAGGCGGGCTCGGATCGCCGCTGGCTTTGTATCTTGCCGCGGCCGGGGTGGGGACACTGGGCCTTGTCGATTTCGATGTGGTCGACTACACCAACTTGCAACGGCAGGTGCTTCATTACACCAGCGACGTCGGTCGCCTTAAGCTCGATTCAGCCATCGACAAGTTGACTGCGATCAATCCATTCGTCGAGATCAAAAGGTTCGACACCTATCTGAACAGCCAAAATGCTCTGGAGATCTTCAGCGGCTTCGACATCATCGCCGACGGCACGGATAATTTTGCCACGCGCTATTTGGTCAACGATGCCTGCGTGTTGAGCGGCAAGCCGAATGTCTATGCGTCGATCTTTCGTTTTGAAGGGCAGGCCAGCATCTTTACCACTGAGGCCGGCCCATGCTATCGCTGCCTCTATCCCGAGCCGCCGCCACCGGGATTGGTTCCATCATGCGCAGAGGGCGGAGTACTGGGCGTGCTTCCTGGACTGCTCGGAGTGATTCAGGCGACTGAAGTGATCAAGCTGATCCTCGGCGTGGGCGAGCCGCTGATCGGCCGCCTCGTGCTGGTCGATGCTCTGGCCATGCGCTTCCGCGAGTTGCGGGTGCGCAAGAATCCGGAGTGCCCGGTCTGCGGCACAAATCCGACGGTCAAGGAGTTGATCGATTACAACCAGTTCTGCGGCGTTCGCGGAGAAGAGTCCGAAGCATCGACCAGCGTGAAGATTCCCGAGATTCAACCGGAGGAACTTAAGCGTAGGCTCGATGGCAAAGAAGACATTTTCGTGCTCGATGTCCGCGAACCGCATGAGTATCAAATCGTCAACATTCATGGACATCTGATTCCGCTCGGCGATCTGCCGACCCGCGTGCACGAACTCGACTCAAGCCGCGAGATCGTCGTACATTGCAAGAGCGGAGCGCGTAGCGCCAAGGCCGTCGATTTCTTGCGCAAATCGGGCTTCAAATACGCAACGAATCTGACCGGTGGCATCCTGGCCTGGGCCGACCGGATCGACACGACACTGCCGAAGTATTGAACTGAGGAACTCGATGAGTGACCTGCAGCACAGAACACGGAACAGAATGGCGGTTAAATCTCCTGCTATAGACAATGTCCCATGACTAGGGGTACATTTCTAGGGCAGTGAGCGCTCAAGAGAATTGAGCGCAAAGCCGATAGGAACGTCACAATGCTGACGGCCCGCCTTCTGTTTTTTCGATGTTGTCGCCTGGATCGATGTAATCTCCATCGCCGATGTCGAATCCCTCTGCTAAGTCTTCTTCTGATGGCGATGTTTGCTCTGCCCGGAGCATTGGCGGCGCAAGTTAAGCAAACAAACAAGATAATCAACTTCCGGCTCCGCGACAAATACCTGATCGTCGTTCAAACGACAGTCAATGGAGTCGGCCCCTTTAGCTTTCTGCTGGATACAGGCGCTACGCATACCGTAATCGACCCCGACCTTGCGCGGCAGCTGCAGGCTTCGGTCATCGGCGAGGCTTCGCTCACCACTGTTTCGGACGTTCGGAATGACAGGCTGGTACGTCTGAAGCAAGTGCGGGTTGGCGACTCAGAGGTCTCCGAACTGGGCGCAATCATCGACAAGCTGGATGACGTAAAGCTCAAGGCGCCGGGCATTCGCGGCGTGCTGGGCGAGGATTTCCTCTCGAATTTCGACTTTCTCATCGACTACAACGGACGCATATTGCGCTTTGGCGAAGAATCACCTGCAGGGGAGCGTTGCCGATTCGAGACAATGGGTCACTATCGCGGCTTGCCTACAACCAACCGTCTGCTGATCGAGGCGGAGTTCATGGATGTGAGCGGTGGCAAGGTGCAGTTGCAGTTAGATACCGGAGCAAGGATGCCGGAGCTGTTCCCCGTTCGCCAGACCTCATTCCCGTCCCAGCCCTGGGCCGGTTCCATGGCATTCGACAGCGGGCCAAATGGAACCAGAATCCACTCCCACATCACGATCACGGTTGGTTCAACAAAGGTCTATGATCTGGATGTGGTTCAATCCCGCCGCGGGGTTGCTTTTGATGCCGTGGGCCTTCTGCCGGCGTCGATCTTCCGCAGAATCTATATCAGCCACTCAGGCGGGTACGTGATTCTGAATCCGGGCGAGTGAAATCCGTAGTCCGTTGACATCTCTCACACTGCAAGAAAAATGCGAATAGCTATACAAGTCCCGGATTACGTCCCTGCCTGAGATCCCACAAGGCCGCAACCAGCGCGTCGACTTCCTCGCACGTGTTGTAGAGAGCAAACGTAGCACGGAGCGTGCTTTCCAGGCCAAAGCGGCGCAGGATCGGCTGCGCACAGTGATGGCCGCCGCGCACGGCAATTCCCTTGCGATTGAGATAGTCGCCGATCTCTTCGGTGCGTAATCCATCCATCACCAGGGAGATCACGGCAGCCTTTTCTTTTGCAGTGCCGATGATGCGCAATCCTGGAATTTGCTGCAAGGCCGCGGTGGCATAGGTCAAGAGCATGTGCTCGTGGCGCGAGACGTTGACGATGCCGACGCGATCCAGATAGTCGATGGCCGCGCCCAGTCCGACCGCATCGGCAATGCTGCCTGTACCGGCTTCGAAGCGCTGCGGTGGCGGCTGGTAAAGCGTCTTCTCGAAGGTGACATCCTGGATCATGTTGCCGCCGCCCTGCCATGGCGGCATGTTATCCAGCACCTCGGATTTTCCATACACCACACCAATGCCTGTCGGCGCAAAAACCTTGTGACCCGAGAAGACATAGAAATCGCAGTCAATAGCCTGCACATCAACGCGCATATGAGAGACTGCCTGCGCGCCATCGACCAGCGCCCGCGCGCCGTGCCGATGAGCCGCTTCGACCATCTCATTTACAGGTACCACCGTGCCAAGAGCATTCGAGACATGCGCGATCGACACCAGCCGCGTCTTGGGTCCAAGCAGTTTCTCGTACTCGTCGAGCAGTACCTGCCCGGAATCGTCGACCGGCGCAACGCGCAGCCGCGCGCCCTTTTCCGCGCACAGCATCTGCCAGGGAACGATGTTGGCGTGATGCTCGAGCCAAGTGACGACGATCTCGTCGTCCTTTTGGATGTTGCGCCGTCCCCAGCTTTGCGCCACAAGGTTGATAGCCTCCGTGGCTCCGCGCACAAAGACGATCTCGCGCGGGGCGCCGGCATTCAGAAAGCGGCGCGTCTTCTCGCGGGCAGACTCGTAGGCATCTGTCGAGCGTGCAGCTAACTCGTGCGCGGCGCGGTGCACATTCGAGTTCTCGTGCTCGTAGAAATAACTAAGCCGGTCGATCACCGATTGCGGTTTCTGTGTAGTCGCGCCATTGTCGAGCCAGATCAGCGGACGGCCGTTAACCTGCTCGCGCAGGATCGGAAAATCACGGCGAATCGCTTCCACGTCGAAGGAAGTCGACGAGAGGCCGAGATCGCCTAATAACTCTGATTGCCCCGCACCTGGAACCAGAACAGGAACCACATTCGACGGATCGAGTTGCCGCGGCTGACTCTGCGGATCGTACGAAGCCGGCGCGCGAAAGTCGGGATCATGAGCCACAGCGCCGGGAAGCTGTGGCGCGTTCCGGTCGAGCTGTGATGCGAAGGGGTTGCCATAGCTAGCCGAGTTATCCTTCGAGCCAACTGCCGGAACCGGTCCGGGAATCGTAGGTGGCGTCGAGAACAGTGGCCGCGCATCCTCCATGAAGGAAAAAGTCGGAACAGCCGATGAATCGACAACGCCAAGAGCGCCGGGAACCGCCGGTGCAGGAGGTTGAGTAACCTGCGACGGCTGAGGATCGGCGAGCAACGAATAGGGAATGGCTGCAAAGCCTTCATCGCTGAGCGCCGGCTTGCTACTTGCTTGCGCGGGAGTATGCTGGGTTGCAGGCTCCGCGACAGGCTCGTGGAAGATTGGCCGCGCGTCCTGAAGAAAACCAAACTCCGGCGCTACCGTCGGCGCAATTCCACCGCCCGGGAACGCAGGCGCCGCGGACGCAGACGACCGCGCATCCGGCACAATGCTCCGATCCGGGGTGGCGACGAATGCCCCTGGCTGTGCTTCAGCTAAGCCTGCGAGGATCCCCGGAGCCGCAGGCACAGTTGGCCCGGGAACTGCTGCGAAAGGATTCCCAGTGAACGCGGAGTTAGGCGGCAACACCGCTCTGGCCGCGGCAAGAGCGGGTTGCTGAAGCTCATCGGGCAACGCCGTGAAGAGCTCGTTCGCCATGCGCGCCAACTCTGTCGGGCTCAGGACGCCGGTAGGCACGACCTCGCTTCCCGGCGACGCGGCAGCCCAGCTGCCAGTCTCCGGGAACCCAGTCGAAGGGACCGTCCGGTCACTTGTACTCATGGTATTGGCTCACGTCTACGTCTTCGAGCAGGGCGATAGCGTCGTCGGTCAGCACTGCAGCCGAGCAATAGAGCGAAATAAGGTAGGAAGCGAGCGACCTTTGATCGATTCCCATGAAGCGAACCGACAGCCCAGGACTCTGTTCTCCAGGAAGTCCGGGCTGGAAGAGACCCACGACGCCCTGCTTCTTTTCTCCCACGCGCACCAACAGGATCTTCGACTTCTGGTCCTTGCTTCTCACGGCGATCTTGTCGGAGGGAATCAGCGGAATCCCCCGCCAGGTCAGAAACGGCGTTCCGAACAGAGTTACGGTCGGCGGAGGTACTCCACGTCGTGTGCACTCGCGTCCAAATGCGGCAATGGCACGGGGATGCGCCAGGAACAAAGAGGGCTCTTTCCAGACCTTCACCAACAACTCGTCCAGGTCGTCCGGCGTTGGCGCGCCCTTGCGCGTCTTGAGCTTCTGCGAAGTGTCCACATTATTCAAGAGCCCGTAGTCGGCATTGTTGAGCAGTTCGTTCTCCTGCTTTTCCTTCACACTCTCGATCAACAGGCGCAATTGCTCACGAACCTGATCGTAGGGGTTGCTGAGCAGATCGGAGACACGGGTATGAACATTGAGAATGGCATTGATGCTGCTGAGCCGGTATTCGCGGGGCTCTTCGAGATATTGAACAAAGGTGGCAGCGAGCGTCGACTCGTCCGAGTGGTCGCAGGTCGATTCGATCGGCTTGGTCTCATCGACCTTATTGACCCTGAAGGTGCCGGCCTCAAGCGGCTTCCAATCCAGAAACCGAACCAGCCAGCGCGGTGTAATGGCTCCGAACTGCGGAGCGGTCTTGGTTACATTT
>JBEKOA010000180.1:0-9272 GCA_049522255.1 Occallatibacter sp. | reverse complement strand
TTTCGCGGGAGAGAAGATATCTATGCGCGGCGATGGGAGAATTCCGACGGCCGATCAGGATATTCACCAGCGGCGCTGAAGGATTGGAAAGCCATCAATTCAAGCAGGCCGGAGGATCGGAAGAAGGTCGATCGGAATACGCGGAAAGCCCTCCCGTTGAGCGACGCGGTTATCGAGAATCATCTTCTCGGAAAAGAGACTATTGGCATTTACCCTCTACTTCCGGACGAGACCTGTTGGTTTCTCGCCGTGGATTTTGATAAGAACTCATGGACTGATGACTCGCGCGCGTTTCTCGATACATGCCAGGAGTTGAACGTGCCAGCGGCCCTGGAGCGGTCGCGCTCTGGAAATGGCGGTCATGTTTGGATCTTCTTTGAACATGCAATTCCGGCAAATACAGCACGCAAACTTGGATGTGCGGTTCTCACGCGGACCATGGAACGCCGGCATCAACTAGGCCTCGATTCCTATGACCGCTTCTTCCCAAACCAGGACACGATGCCCAAAGGCGGGTTCGGAAACCTGATTGCGCTTCCCTTGCAGTTTGCACCGCGCAAGTCGGACAACAGTGTCTTCATCGATTCCAGCCTCCGTGCGTGCCCGGATCAGTGGGGGTTTCTTTCTACGATTCGCCGGATGTCTACGACAGCCGCAGAAGAAGTCATCGCCGATGCCCAACGCAATGGAGATCTGATCGGGGTTCGCATCAGTATTGGCGATGACGAAGATGCCCAAGATCCCTGGACATTGCCATCTTCACGAAGGCGGATGGAGCGGCCGATTGAGGGACCACTCCCCGAAACGGTGCAGATCGTCCGCGCGAATCTTCTTTACGTGGAAAAGCAGGGCCTGCCACCGGCCATGTTGAATCGTCTGCTCAGGCTGGCGGCATTCCAGAACCCGGAGTTTTACAAGGCGCAGGCGATGCGGCTTCCGACATATGCCCAACCGCGCGTGATCGCGTGCGCCCAGGATTTTCCCCAGCACATTGCCGTACCGCGGGGGTGTCTGACGGAGGTAATGGCCCTTTTGCAGGCGCACAAGATCCGGCTCGAAGTTCGGGACGAGCGGTTCGCAGGCACACCTATCACAGTGGATTTCGATGGTCAGCTTCGCCCCGTCCAAGAACAGGCTGTCGCTGGGATCAGCGTCCACGACGAGGGAATTCTCTGCGCCCCGACGGCGTTTGGTAAAACGGCCGTGGCGGCACGGCTGATCGCAATGCGCAAGGTCAATACCTTGATTCTGGTTCATCGGCAACAAATACTCGATCAATGGCAGGAACGGCTGGCGATGTTCCTCAATATGCCCGCAGTCTCGATTGGGCATATCGGCGGCGGAAAGATGCACCGGACAGGGCGCATCGATGTCGCGGTCATTCAGAGCCTCTACCAGAAAGAAGCCGTAAAGGACTTTGTTGCTGAATACGGGCAAGTCATCGTCGATGAATGCCACCACATATCTGCGTTTACGTTTGAGCAGGTGATGAAGCAGGTGAAAGCAAAGTATGTCGTTGGCCTGACCGCTACCCCGACGAGAAAAGATGGACACCATCCAATTATCTAGATGCAGTGTGGCCCAGTCCGGTTCAGCATGAGCGCCAAGGCAATGGCGGAATTGAACCCTTTCGAACATAGGGTGATTCCCCGTCACACGGATTTCCGGATGCCGCCCGATCTTACTGAAGTTACGATTCAAGATGTCTACGGTGCGCTGTCGAATGATGCGATGCGCAATGCAATGATCGCCGTCGACATCGAACGCGCCATCGAGTCAGGACGTTCGCCTCTGCTCCTGACTGGCAGGACGGAGCATCTACAGTATTTCGCAACAAGGCTCAGTGGCGCCGCCCAACGCGTTTTTGTTTTGAAGGGTGGTATGGGCAAGAAGCAGCGCCGGCTGACCGCAGAGGCTATGGCGACTGTGCCAGACAATGAATCGCGCGTGATTCTGGCGACAGGAAGTTACATCGGCGAAGGATTCGACGATGCGCGCCTGGACACATTGTTTCTTGCCATGCTTATCTCCTGGAAAGGGACACTGCAGCAATATGCTGTCCGCCTCCATCGTCTCCACGACGGCAAGCGCGTCGTTCAAGTCTACGATTACATCGACAACGGTGTCCCGATGCTGGCAAGAATGTACGAGCGCAGATTGAGGGGCTACAGCGCAATCGGGTACGCAATCGACCAGGAGACTGACCGGCTGTCTTTTCCTTCATTCTCTAACCCGTAATCAAGCCGTTCCCCACGCCAACACGGTTCCTGCACACGTCGATTGATTTGGACTTTCTACAAGGGCTTGAACTTGACCACTTGTTGCACGATGACGAAGATCTTCTGCGGTTCATGCTGGTCAGCTTTTTCTCTCTGGAGTGGCAGGTGCGCCCACGGATTGTCCGAGCAGACTCACAAGAGCTGATAACGCACTGGTGAGCCGCTCCTGGGTCACTGAATCAGGCAGAGGAATGGTCAATGAAGGGCGGTTCGTTCGGGCATCGCGCGTGAACAGATTGGGCAACACTTGAGCCAGGCTTGGTGTGGAAGTGGCAGTGGAACGTCCCGCCGTGCCACCCGAGGCGATAGATTCGATCAATCTCAGTCCAGCCTCGAAGAATGACGTCGCCGCAAGCTCCACGCCATTAGCCTTCGGCGTCGATGCGGATTCCGGAGAAACGTCTTTGAGCTCCAATGCCGTCTGACCTGCTAAACCGGCCGATTCCATCTGAACGGCGGCCTGCGCTTGCGTAAGCGCCACCGGTCCGGCGGGAGCGTGGTCAATTACCGGTTTCGGCCGGGCCGGTTGTTCGGCGAAAATCTCCTTCACGGCCTGTAGAATCGTCTTGCGGCCGAGCTTGGCGAAGCTGATCTCGGCAGTGGGAGAATCGAAGACGCTGGCGAACAGCGATTTCTTCAAGGCCAGTGTTTCCCACACGCGCTCTTCGATGCTTTCGCTGGTCAGCATGTGAATCACGTGCACAGGGCGCGACTGACCTAGCCGGTGAACGCGTCCGATGCGCTGCTCCAGCCGGGCAGGGTTCCAAGGAGGCTCGAAATTCACAACTACCGAGGCTGCTTGCAGATTCAATCCCACGCCTCCAGCGTCTGTGGAAAGGAAGACGTTGCAGGCCGGATCGCTGCGAAACTGCTCTATCAAGGCGCCACGCTTCCCAGACGGCACGCCACCATGGAGCGACACGAATCCGATACCCAGCTTGTGCAACTCCTCGCCTGCCAAATGCGTCATTCGTTCAAACTCGCTGAACACCACCACTTTGCGTTCTTCTCCCATGACGAAGTCGGTCATGATCTCACGGAACTCCTGAAGCTTGGGCGAATGATGGGTTTGCTTATCAAATAGAAATGTCGAGTTGCACAACATGCGCATGTTTTGAATGCAGCATAGAATGCGCTTTTGATCAATCTCGGAAAGCCAACCTTGCCGCTCCCACTTGCGCACGAGCTGTGCCAGCAGATCGCTTTGCTCGTAATAAGGCTCCGCCTGCTGGGTGGTCAGCGGTACGCGAAAGACTTTATCTGTCCGCTCTGGCAGATCCTTCAGTACCTCCGGGCGCGTGCGTCGCAGAAGGATCGGGGCCAACTCCTCGTGGATTTGATCCAGGCCGCGATATCCGGTCAGACGGCCCTTGTCGTCCAACACGCGGTGCTCGTCAACGAAGCGGAAAGCTGGCCCCAGCCTGCGGCCGTCCACGAACTCCACGACAGAAAACAGCTCCTCCAGTTTGTTTTCGAGCGGCGTGCCGGTGAGCACCAAAGCGTAACGGCTTTTCAGTTGTTTTATAGTGCGGGCTGTCGCAGTGGTCCAGTTGCGGATTCGTTGCGCCTCGTCCAGGACGATCAGGTCCGGACGCAGTTCCTGCATGTATCGGATGTCCTTGAGAACGAGTTCGTAGTTGGTGAGAGTGAAAAACTCCGGGGACGCATACATTGCTCGCCGCTGCGGCAAAGAACCTTCGACGACCTTCACAGAGCGATCGGTAAACTTTTCGATCTCCGTCCTCCACTGGTATTTGACCGAGGCCGGCGCGATCACCAGCACTCTCTCGATCCCCCGCCGTTTACGCAAAAGTTCTGCCACGGCCAGTGCTTGAACTGTCTTTCCCAGTCCCATGTCATCTGCTAGGACCGTGCGTCCGCGGCAAGCTGCGAACACCGCGCCGCGCGCCTGATAGGGCAAAAGCTTGGTTTTCAATACGCCTGCAGTTGGATCCTGACCCCGCTTCAGTTTTGCGAGCAGCTTGCGCTCAAGCTCAAGGCCCTCGGCTAGCTCATTTTCCCGATCGATGTAGTCCAGGACATCGCTGTAGATCACCGCCTGGCCGTCCGCATTTCGCAGCGCCTGCAGCACCTCGGCGAATCTTCGATAATGCTCCCGCCGCAGCAATCCTCCTGCGTTAAAGTGCTCGGCAGCAAGCGAAAGCAAGGCCGGCGGAGGCGACGCAGGCATGCGCAGCCGCACCTCGATCGTATTCCCGTACTCAAGCGAAATCGATGCGCGCGTGCGCTTGAACCTCGCGGCTTCCAACGTCTTCTGATGGCGCTTCCGCAGCCGCAGAAGCATCGCCTCGACATGCTTGCAGGTTCCCAGCGTATTGACGGCAAAGTCAGGACATGAGCAATAATTCTCAAAGAGTCCGAGCCCGCGGATCGCTACGCGGTAATTTCGGCCGCTGACCGACCTGATGCTGTAATCCCCATAAGGTCCGCTTGCGGGCCGTTTCAAAATCTTGAGTGGTGCTGCGACGGCCCTTTCCTGCCGCGCGGCGATCTGCTGTTCGATTAGCATTCGAAAGTCCCCTCTTCTCGAGCGTATAACATGGCGGGCTTCATGGCTCGAAGCACAAGAGCGGCCCTGCATTATGTGCGCAGCCAGAATCTCATTGATCTCATTGGCGACTCTCACGGACTATGGCGAGATCCATTCCTCGTTCCAGGAGTTTGTCGCACTCGGTATGTTCTTGCCTAGCGGTGTCAAGGTCGCGTCACCTGCGGCAAGAAAATCGAGGTCGCCGAAGCCGGCGCACGCCAGACAGGGCGGTGTGTCTCGCCAAATTAGAGATCTCACTTCGAATCAAGGGGATGAAACCGCGCTGCTTTTCAATACAACCTATTGCCTGTCTGAAGTTGTCGGATGCTAACCTATCAGTACGTTGTGTTTGACAGATTCGAATCGTTTAGTCCACCTCAATCTGCGAGTTGCATCAGGATCTAGTTGAGGGAAACTGGAAGAAAAAGAAATCTCTACCTATCGTAAGTGTTTGATTCTATGTGGCCCCGTAGCTCAGGTGGATAGAGCAGCAGTTTCCTAAACTGCGTGTCGGAAGTTCGAGTCTTCCCGGGGTCACCATCTTCCTGCCCGGCTGCCCGCGTCTATGATTGGCCGTCCACCTGACCTCCTGAACCATCTCCTCATTTTGGTGTTCTTCCGGCTCTTTGACTTTACCCCGGTCTTCGGCTTTAGAATGTTGATGTCATGGAAAACCGTTCCATGGCGTAACTGCTGCTTCCTCGCGAGACAGCGAAACCCACCACGGTAATCGCCAGGATGCTCGGGAAGGCGGTGAAACTCCGCCACTGCCCCGCAACTGTGAGCGCTCCTGTCCAGCGGCTCGTTCTATCGGCCAGGACAGGGAACCAGCCAGGGATCTACCGCGCGTTGCGGAGGCCCCGTCGACCACTGCAGAACGCCGCTCACTGCGCGTCTGTGGGAAGGTGGCTGGAAGATGCGCAAGTCAGGAGACCGGTCCTCGCGCCCTCAACCCGCTTGCGTTCCGAGGGGAACGAAGGAGCCTTTATGCCTGATTCCGCCCCATCTTTTTTTCGCTACCATTTGACGCGCTCGTTGCGGCGCGCATTCGTCCTGCTTCTGATCGCTGCCAGCGCAGCGATCTGTCCGGCTGCATCCATCCGCGGGGTGGTCACAGACACCTCTGGTGCCAAAATCACTGGCGCCACCGTGGTGCTGATCAGCGGCGGCAAGCCCGTCGGTACGGACCTTTCCAAGGCCGACGGCAGCTTTGAGATTCTCTCTGGCGTCGAGGGCCGCTTCTTTCTAGTTGTTTCTGCCAACAGCTTTCGCCAGTTGGAGACGCCCGGCTTCTACGCTGGCCGGCTTGACTCGATCGAACGCAACATTGTGCTGGAACCCGAGTGGGTGCGCGAGTCCATCGTGGTCTCTGACACCGGAACCCCCACGCCCCAGCCGCAGACCAGTTCCGCTACCAGCGTTCTCGGGCCGCTTGATCTCGCCCTTCGCGATGACCTGACCAGCGCGCTACGTCTGATGCCCGGTACTGTCGTTGTGCAGGAAGGCCAGATGGGCGCGCAAACATCCCTGTTTATTCGCGGCGGCAACTCGGACGCCAATAAGCTTCTCTTCGACGGTATCGACGCTGGCGATATGGGGAATCAATTCGATTTTGGCCCACTCTCGACCACAGCCGTCGAGCGCGCCGAAATCTATCGCGGTCCAGACTCGAACCTATACGGCGCCGGCGCTGCAAGCGGAGTGGTGAGCTTCACGACTCCACACGGCACCACCAGCTTTCCGTCTATTCTCCTGCAAGCCGACGGTGGCAATCTCAATACCTCCCGCGAAGAACTGGAAGTGGCCGGCGCACACAACAAGCTCGATTATCTGGGCGCTTTCAGTTGGCTCCAGACGGCCAACAATCTTCCCCTGGACGAATACCACGTAGCGACCACGGCTGCCAATCTCGGCTATCAAGTGAACGGCACTACCCAGCTTCGCGCCACCTTGCACTACGGCGTCGATGCCGTGGGCGATCCCAACGCCTGGGACTTCTATCACGTCGCCGACGACTCCACGCAGAAGGACCAGGATCTGTTCATCAGCGCCTCGATCGACAACCAGACCACGGGATCGTTTCACAATTTGCTGCGTTACGGTGCAACTCGCAAGCGCGAGCAATACCACCTATGGCAGCCTTCGGGTGAACTTCTTGTGTATGACTCGTATGGGGACGAAGCTTACTATGGCGATACCGTCACCATTGCCGGCGCCAACGGGTACTCGGCCACCGGCCAGGCGCAACTCGATTTTCCTGGAAGCTATCCAAAACTTTCCCAAAATGTGAACAACCGGGATCAGCTTACCTATCAAGGGGATTACCGATTCACTCCGCATTTGACCACGCTGATTGGCTTCCATTTCGAGAATGAGCGTGGATCGGAGCCCAACAACAACCTCTCTTATCCGCCGTTGTCGCCAACAAATTACGATTACATCGCGGCGGTTCATGGTGATTTCAAGAATCGGTTTTTCTATACACTTGGCGGGAGTCTGGAGCACTATGCGCTCTTCGGTGTTCAGACTTCTCCGCGTACTGGAGTTTCCTACTATGCCCTGCGCCCACGCAACGGCGTTCTTAGCGGCACACGGGTCATATTCAACTTTGGCGATGCTGTGCGAGAACCTAAGCTGGCTGATGAAGCAGGTTCTCTCTACGACTTTCTCCTGCAATACGGCGGGCAATCGACCATCTCGCAATTTAATATCTCGCGGTTGGCCGCGCCCACCACGCGCACTTATGAAGGCGGAGTGGAGCAGGGCTTCATCAGCGACCACCTGATCTTCCGGGCGAGTTACTTCCACAATGAATTTGGAAAAGAGATCGAATACGTTGGTTTGGATCTGGTTCCGCAGCTGCTGCCCAACCTCTCTACACCCCAGCAGCAATCCTTGGAGAGCTTCCTTCAAACCAACCTTGCCTATGAGCTTACAACGAACTCCGAGGCCTTTCGCGCTCAAGGCATCGAGGCAACCGTCGAAGGCGGCATCGGACGCAATCTCTTCCTGCGCGGCGGCTATACCTATCTGGATGCGGTGGTCCAGCACTCTTTTACCAACAGCGATGAGGCTCTGCTCGGACCCATTCCCACTTTTACCAACGGAATTCCGATCGGGCCCTACTCGCCCTTGGCAGGCGCTCGTCCCTTCCGGCGTCCGCCGCACACGGGTTTCTTCACTGCTAGCTATTCCGCGAAGAAACTCACGGGAGTATTCACGTCGGCCTTAGCCAGCCGCAGCGACGACTCAACTTACCTGGCATACGATGACATCAACGGCGGCAACAGCCTGCTTCTGCCCAACCGCAATCTCGACTGGGGCTATGCCAAGCTGGACCTGGGCGCAAGCTACAAGCTGCTCTCATGGCTCAATCTCTACGGTCAGGCGGAAAACCTCATGGATAATCAGCACATCGCGCCGATCGGCTACCCGAGTCTTCCTTTCAACATGCGCGCCGGCTTGCGTATTGAGTGGACGAAGTCGAGTAGCAAATAGGCGGCTTGTGGTGATTTTTGCATTGCGGGTTTGATGAAGCAGACGGCGGTGGACTCTTCGCGGAGTTCACCGCCGTTGCAATTTGCCGTCAACTCCAGAAGAGCGCTGCGACGGCAGCCAAACCGTCTCTCTGGAGCATGTTCTGACGTTTTGGAAGGGCACAGGCACCTCTTTATGGGTTAAAATCATTTCCATATAATGAAAACTAAATTACCAAAGTGCCAGCAAATATGTGCCCGGAATGCAGATTCTGCACAATAGTCATTGAATATTGCTTCAATCCAGATTAGATTGAGTTGACTGCCCCTATTGCTGCGCTTGTGTTGCCCTGATGTTTTCACTTCAGAGGTGAACGTATGAACTGCCCGAAGTGCCAATCCTCCTCCGTCTCCGTCATTCCAGCAGAGATACGGCTTTATCGCAACTGCCTTCGCACCCTCAGCCACCCACCGATGACGCCGTCGCCTGATGTTGTCGTGTGCCTCGATTGCGGATGGTCTGAGTTCTCTATCCCACGCTCCTGGCTCTCCGCCGGATGGCTGCGCCCGATGCGTCCGCAGCCGGTGCCGACGCCAGCGTCGATGGCCTCATCAAAGGTCGTCGTGATGGCTGGTTAATAGGTAGGAGACTTTTCAGAGATTTCCTCGGGCTAATGCCTCAGATCACTGAGGTCCTAGGGTGATTCTCGCGCACAGATAGCCTTTGCTGATACAGAAAGGCCCCCAGCCGAAGCTGGAGGCCTTTATGTTGATGGGCTCTGTGCAGGGCCAGATTCAAGCTGACCCCTGATCCCTGTTTTAGTACATTCCGTCCATGCCGCCGCCGTGGCCGCCGCCGGCTGGAGCGGCCTTCGGCTCCGGAATCTCGACCACCAGAGCTTCGGTGGTCAAGAGCAATCCAGCGATGGAGGCGGCATTCTGCAACGCCGTCCGCGTCACCTTGGT
>JBEKOA010000179.1:0-9302 GCA_049522255.1 Occallatibacter sp. | reverse complement strand
TGAGTTCATCGCCGCGGCGCGCACTTTCGGCTACAAGGCTGACGAGCGGCGCCTGCGCGATATGGGCCTGATTCGCGGCGCCAACGCCCGCAACGCCATTATTTTGGGAGCGCATGGCCCGGAGAACGGCCCCCTGCGCTTTGTCGATGAGTACGTCCGCCACAAGGTGCTCGATCTGATTGGCGACCTGGCCCTGGCCGGCCGCCGCATCGAAGGCCACGTGGTAGCCGAGCGCGCCGGTCACGCCATGCACACGGCTTTAGTCTCCCGTTTGATTAAGGACCGCTCAGCCTGGGAACTGGCTCATGTGCCCGTAACGACCGAAGCCGCCGCTCCCGTCGACGCAAATGTGGAATTTGCCATCCCCGTCCTCGTCGGCGCCTGAGGCTGCGAACGGCAGTTACTTGTTCAGCCGGATGACACCCTATTACCTTTCAGGTGGGATGAAGCAAGAGCTGTGCCCTTTAGAAAGGGTTAGACGGATGGCAGAATTAGCGAGTGGGCCACCTGCCGAGCGGAGGCAAATGGTGGTATGTTGGTTAGCAGCCAGAAAGGCAAAACGGAAATTCCGGATAAACTCCGTCCGGTCCATCGGGAGAAATTCGCGATGAGTGGAGCAGGTCGAGGTTTGAAGGACTTCAGCATTTCGGTGCTTTGGCTCATTATCTTCCTTCTGATTCTTTTCGGGATCAAGTCCATCTGGATGGGCGTCGAGGATCGCAGAGCGGACCGTCTAGCCAAGCGTCTAAAGACGGATATCGACTTTAGAAGTTTGCTTTTATTAGAAGATCAGCTCGGACAATCTGATCGCGAGGGAGATTGTTTCATTCCTTATGCCAATACAAAGGTGACGAATTGTAGAGACCACGAGTGGGATGGGATTGTGGACGTTTGGGTAACTGGGGGAACGGTCGTCCAGGCGAAGATATATCGGTTCCAAACCCTCTGCGGTCAACGGGAAAAGGTTTGGACTTCCCGAATAGCCTGTGGTCTACCTGTCTCTATTGATGATCATTTTATTATCACATACTGGAATCCCTCATTCACCACTCATTATTAATTTCTTCATAAATGAGGCATGTGCCCCACTCATCGCCAGAAGATAGAAGCGTGGAAATTTGGAGGCTTTGGCGCCGGGTGCCCCATCCTTTCCGCTTTCTTCTGCGGAAAGGGTGGGATACCGCGAACTTCACTTAGCCTCATCTACAAACCACAATCACTTCGTTAACTAAAACAGAATCCGCATAGGCTCGGCCGCGGCGAAACTCTTTCCCTCATCGGCCAGCGCACCCGTCTGGGTATTCCGCCGAAAGACACTAATCAGATTCGAATCCTGATTGGCCACCAGCATCCAATTCTCCGTCGGATCGAGCACAAAGTTCCGTGGAGTCTTGCCGCCGCAGTTACTTCTTGCGATCGGAGTTAGTTTCCCGCTCTCAAACTCCGCGTGGAAGCTATAAAGGAAGTTATTATCTCGATTGGCAAAATAGACAAACTTACCATCGCGAGTCATCACCGTGTCACAGGCCCGCGTCGGCCCATGATAGCCCTCGGGCAATAACTCAACGCGGTTGACAAGAGTTAGCCCGCCGTCCGCCTTCGACCACTCCAGCACATCCACCGTCGAATCCAGCTCGTTGACCGAGTAACCCGTGTGCCCGTTGGGATGAAAGTGCAGTGTCCTCGGCCCCGCACCAGGCCTGGCCTTATAACTCCCGGCTGAACTCAGCATCGCCGTTTCGGCGTTCAGCTTGTAAATGTGAATGCAATCGCTGCCCAGGTCATTGATGTAGGCAAATCGGTTGTCGGGCGAGAATGACACAAAATGCGCGTGAGCCTTCTCTTGCCGGTCCTTGTTAGGCCCGCCGCCTGAGTAGTGCTCGCTCCAAACAGCCGGGCTGAGTATTCTGTCCATCACCAGAAAACTCGCCGCGCTGCCGCCGTTGTAGTCGGCCGAAATGAGCACCTTCCCTTTGTGGTCCAGAGCAATATGGCAAGTGCCCGTGCTGGCCGAGTTCTGCTGAGAGGTCTGATGCAGTTCGCCATTCGCCACGCTGAAGCTGACCACTCCGCCCGTCGGCTTGCCATTGAAGCTATCCACTGCCGAAGCGGCAAACAGAACCTTGCGATTCGGGGAGTAAGTTATCCAGGCCACATTGGCAAGCTTCGCGGCCACTCCGACGGGTATTAGCTCGGCGGTCTCCTGATCCCAGTCATAGGCCAGAATCCCCTCGGATGTACTTGAGCCAACAAACACCCGCTTTCGGCCCTTGGCGGACGATGAAGTTGCGGCCAGTGACGGAGCGGCAGCGGCCAGCGTAGCGGCGGAAGCGGTCAGCAGAAAATCCCTGCGAGTCAGTTTGTCCATAACGAAAGCATTGTCGCCGATGGACCAGGACCCGCGCCAGTGCAGTTGCCCTCGTTGCGCCGAACCGAAAGCCGCCAGCCCCACCCGGGTGGCCGCACCGCAAGCGCCTATTCCGTCCACGGGTCGAGCAGCTTTACCGGTATGCCGCGCACGTCGCGGATGTTGCGAGTCACATAGGTCAATCCATGCAATACGGCTGTGGCTGCCAGCAGAGTATCCACAACGGGTCTTGGCCGTTCACTGGACCAGTTTCCCCACAACCTCGCCGTGGCTACGTCGATGCCTAGAATCCGGTCGGCAAAACTCAACTCCAGCCCCTCGGCCCAGCCGGCAAGCCTCTTGGCCATCTCCGGGTCCTCTCTCTGTTTCTTGGCGATGCCCTTCCTCAACTCGCCGAGCGTGAGCACACTGATGTATAGAGTCGAGGAATCGGCGCTCTCAAGGAATGAGATCACGCCAGCGTCGGCCTTTTTCTTGCGCGTTTCGCTAAGAACATTGGTGTCCAGCAAGTACTCCAATCGTCCGCTCACAACTCGATCTCCCGGCCCGTATCCCGGTCGTATTCGATCTCGAAGCTATCGACCTTCGGACCGCCCAACAGATAGGTCTTCAGGTCCGGCTTGTGGGCCGTGAGCGCGCGATAATCCTCAATCGACAGCAGAACGGCCCGCTCCCTTCCATGACGGGTGATGATCTGTGGACCGCTGCCGCGCGCCTCCTCGATCACCTCGCTCAACCGCGTCTTCGCCTCCTGCACCTGCCACAGAGCCATCGACACCTCCGCATTTAACAACCATAATTATAGTCGTTTTAGTCATAATCTGTCCATCGCAATGAAGAGTTTATCCGAAGCGTGCCGAAGGCGGCTGACCCCACCGCGGGTGGCCGCGGGTGGTGGCTCATGTCACAGGACGTTCACACTCCCCGTGTGATAGCATCCGAGTTTCTTAGAAAGACGCTCTGCGGATGCAGCCTGGCCTTCACCGCATGGCGCCGGCCCGAGACCCTCACGGTCCAAACCTTATAGGTTGAACGCCTTATGGACGAGGTAGACGGCAAACCGGGACGCGTGGCCCTCCAATCCGGCCACCGCGACGCCCTCACGGACGTCCCCATGGTTTCCCTGTCCCTGTTCCAAATGCCCCCGCAGATTCTGACACCAAAAAGCAAAACTAGAGGAGAACTGCAATGAAAACGTACCAGGGAAGTGAGATCCGCAACGTAGCTGTAGTGGGGCATGCGCACAGTGGCAAAACCACCCTGATCGCCGCTCTGCTGCATGCCGCCAAGATGACCCCCACCCAGGGCCGTGTCGAAGACGGCACAGCCGTAACCGCTTATGACGAAGAAGAAGTAGCCCGCGGCGCAACCATGCAAAACGCCGTCGCCTTTGCCGAGTGGCAGGGCGTCAAGATCAATCTCATCGACACTCCCGGCTTTCACATGTTCACCCATGAGGCCCGCGCGGCCCTGCTGCCCGCCGAGGCTGCCATCGTCGTGGTCAACGCCCAGAATGGCATCGAGCCGGTCACTGAGCGCGTCTGGCGTTATGCCGACGAAGCAGGCCTTCCCCGCATCGTACTCGTGAACCAGATGGACCACCCAAAGGCCGGCGGCGGAGGCGGACTGAGCGCCCTGATTGACGACCTGGTCGATCGCTGGGGCCGCAACTGCGTGCCCGTACAACTTCCCATCTCCGGCGCCGAGGGCTTTCGCGGTGTTGTCGATCTCGTCACCATGGAGGCCTTCTACTACACCCCCAGCGGCGATGGCCGCGGCAAGATGACCGCTGAGATTCCCGCCGGCCTGGCCGCCGATGCCAAGACCCGCCATGAGGCGCTGGTCGAGCTCATCGCCGAAGGCAAAGACGAACTGATGGAGGAGTACTTCGAGACCGGCACGCTCACCAAAGAGCACCTCACCGCCGCTCTCCACGAAGCCATCCGCGAAGACCGAATCTTCCCCGTGCTTTTTTCGAGCGGCCTTTCCAACATCGCCCTCGACCACCTGCTCGACTTCATCAAGGCCTATACCCCCTCGCCTGTCGAACGCGCCCCCATCGCCGTGCGCACCCCGACGATCGACGCCGCGCCCCCCAGCGAAGACGGAGCCGAAGCCCCCAAGGTCACCCGCAAGATCGCCGACAGCGAGCCTCTCTCGCTGATGGTCTTCAAGACCATGACCGATCCGTTCGCGGGTCGCATCAGCTTTTTCAAAGTCATCAGCGGCGTGGTCAAAAACGACGCCACCGTCGAGAACTACACGCGGCGCGATCAGGAACGTCTGTCTCATTTGTCAGTGATGCAGGGCCGCAAAGCCGTCGAAGTCGTTGAACTGCACGCCGGCGATCTGGGCGCGGTAGCCAAGCTCCGCGTCACTCTCACCGGCGACACACTGGGCGCGAAGGGTTCAGAGATCCAGATCGATCTCCATCCCCTTCCCGAGCCCGCCATGACCTACGCCATCGAGCCCAAGTCCCGCGCCGACGAAGACAAACTCGCCCCCGCCATTCACAAGCTCATGGAAGAAGACCTACTGATCCGCTTCTTCCGCGACCCGCAGACCAACGAATTCCTCATCGCCGGCGCCGGCCAGCCGCACATCGAGGCCATCGTCAGCCGCCTCAAAAAGCGCTACCACGCAGAAGTCACTCTCAAAGCTCCCAAGGTCCCCTACCGCGAAACCATCCGCGTCAAGGCCGAGGCTCAAGGCCGCCACAAGAAGCAGACCGGTGGCCACGGCCAGTTCGGCGACTGCAAGATCCGCATGGAGCCCATGCCTCGCGGCGGCGGCTTCGAATTTGGCAACGAGACCTTCGGCGGTTCAGTCCCGCGCAACTTCATCCCGGCTATCGAGAAAGGCATTGTTGAGTCGGCCGCCCGCGGCTATCTCGCCGGCTATCCGGTCGTCGACTTCAAGGCTGTCGTCTTCGACGGCAGTTATCACGACGTCGACTCCAATGAAATGTCCTTCAAGATGGCGGGTCGCATCGCCTTCCGCAAGGCCATGGAGTTAGCCAAGCCCTGCCTGCTTGAGCCAGTCATGAAAGTAGAGATCGAGGCCCCCGACGAGTTCGCCGGGACTTTGATGGGCGATCTCAACTCACGCCGTGGCCGCGTAGGCGGCATGGAGTCCAAGGGCCGGACGACAGTTATCAATGCCCAGGTCCCCATGGCAGAGATGCTCACTTATGGAACTCTTCTAACTTCGATGACTCAAGGCAAGGGCAGTTACCGCATGGAGATGGACCACTACGACATAGTCCCGCAGTTAGTGGCCGAAAAAATCCTAGCCAACGCCAAACGCCCAATAGAAGAAGAAGAGGAGTAACCTCGCTGATTGCTGTCATCCTGAGCGAAGCGCAGCGAAGTCGAAGGACCTGCTTCTCGTGGTTTCCCAGGTCTCAAAAATCGAGACCTGGGGCACCTGAAGCCAAACAACTCCAAAAAGAAGGATCACCGAAGATGGCAACAGTTAAAATCAAATTCATTTGCTCCGTTCTCGGGCGAATTTTGCTTGCGCCGAAATATGATTCTTCGCTCAGGAATCGGGTTGAAGCGATTTTTGAAGGATCACAGTATTTTCGAGATGAACAGTTCTCGAATTCCGCGTTGGACGCTTGGCATCTAATCACAAATGCACGCAAGAAGCCCTTAAGTGAGCCCATGAGGATGCAATATGAAATGAGATCTATTAATAAAATAAAGGCGGCGGCTGGGAGCCTAACTAAGAGAGAACTGAAAGAAGTGATCAATGCATATCTGTCAATAGTATCCTCGGCGATGAAATGACGATAACAGAGTTCTCAATTCTCAAACATTAATCATAAACGATAACTACTGGTCAGATGAGGGACAATTGGAATGGTGGAGAAAACAACCATGTGCGAAATACCCATCAATATTCAGGAGCTACGTGCTTGCGGTATCGGTGGCGATCAACTTCCCATTTTTCTAAACGAGTTCCGACAACTTAATGAAGCCGGCTTCGCAATCGAAGATATAGCAGATTCGATGTATAACGATCCACGATTCTCAACCGCAATCGAGAGCGGAGACCATGCAAAGGCATTATCGCTGATTGCCGCATCGATGTGTGCGAATCTCTTGATGATTGAGGGGTTAGGAATTGAGGAGGACCGATTGTGGGTTTTGACCGAGGCGGGTTTGGCCGTCGGGGAGATTGCGTGGGCAATACGCAACATATCGGGCTTCAAGGAGAACATATTGACTCTTAGCCCCGAAGAAGTCAAAGTACATGCGGCATCAACCTATGAGTTCTTTAGAAAGAATAGGTGCACACGCCGTACTACCCGGACGACGCGATGGGGTATTGCGACTGATGGACATATTGAACCTGAAGGGCTGGAGGAATCTTGGCATGAGCATTACTCAGAAATAGTGGGTTCCTTCGGCGCGGGAATTAGCGAGACTTCGAAATCAATCTCCACGAATTCACTTTTCGGCAAGCTCGCAGATCCAGACTATTCGATTTACGACGAGATGATAGAGAACCAAAAGATCGAGAAGGAACAGATGGAAGCGAGAATGAGCGTCGCAAATACAACTCAAAAAGGTGGCGTAAGCGATAACAAGATTGAGTTGATCGTGTTCTTCGCTGTGATAATCGGCATCGCAATCATTCTGAGCCTGATAGGCAATCGCTAATGGATTCAGGCGGGCGGGCGGCCAAGGTCTGACTTACCCATAAGACCGGGTGGCCCACATCTCGACTCTGAGATGTGGGAGACGATGAACCTCAATCAGCTTCGCCGAAGGCAACTGGCCCCTCCGCAGGTGGCGCAGGAGCTTGCGGATAATTAAGCTCCGAGGGCGCATGATGTCCGTAAGCAAAGCTTCTTCCATACCGATGCGGGCTTCAAAATCCAGCCAAAAACAGCCCTGCCCCACCCCCTTTTTGAGCCACTTTTCCGCCACTCTATTCTGATAAATATCAATAAATGAACAACTTAATACATCATACTGTTGACTTATAGGTAAACATGCACCACGGATTTGGCCGCATTTCGATCATTTTTGGCCCATTTTCGGGCCAAAATCATGGGATTCGACCGCATTTTGCCTCAAGCAGTTTGCCCGCACCTCGATTCCGAGATGTGGAAGTTGCCGGCCAAAATGCGCTTCAATCCTTCGGCGGCGAACTATTCCCCTGTGCCGGGGGCGGCGGCGTGCTGCTTGGAGGAACGATGTCCTTCATTCGCATGTAGGTGACGAGGTTTCCGTAGTGCTCCATATCGTGCATGTTGTTGATGATCAGCACTCCTAGCTTCGGCATGCTGCGTCCGAAGAACTGGATCATCTGAGCGCCCGACGTGTCATTCATGCTGCTGTAGGCCGTGTCGCAATAGGTGATGGACTCCTTAAGTGCGGCAACCAGATCGGCGGGTGGCGCGCCCTAAAAAGTCTGGGTGGCCCATCCTTTCCACAGTCTCATCGTGGAAAGGGTGGGAGACCACGAACGCCAGGCGGGGCCCGCATCTCGATTTTGAGATGTGGGAGACAACCGCACACGGTAAAGGCGGAATCAAAGCTTGGGTTTCAGCAGCTTCCATACCGCATCCATGAACTCCTGCAGCGTCTTGGCGTCGTCATTGGTGTACTCTGCCAGTTTGTTGCCGACGCCGATCACCAACGCTATATGCTTGCCTTCGAAGATGGGAAGGTTCATGTGTCTGCGCACATTCACATGACCTTGCGGATAACCCTTCTTGGTCGGCTTGACCAGGCTTTTGTAGTCATTCGTGATCACCGGCTTGCGCTCGCGCACGGCATCGCCCCAGAGGCCGGTATCCTCCATTTTGTAGACAATGGGCTTGGTCATCATTGCGCAGCTCATCATCGCTGACTTCGACCATCCAATCATTGTGAGGACGCGCTCAGTGGCGTCGATTGTGGCGAAGTAGGACAAGGTCGAGCCGGTGAGTTGACAACAGGTGGCGTTGATATGATCCTTGAATTCTTCCAAAGGTCTTGTGGAAACCAAGGCCAACGAACGGATCGCCTGCTCGGATGTTATAGGCATGATTGTCTCTCCCTGGGCTAAGGTAATCAGTGTATCGGCTCACATTTTTGCGACTTTAGTCTAAGCAGCCCGATCCCCATCCTTAGACATGCCGCTCTGCCCGCCTCGGGGCGTGCGGCCCACACTTAACCAACCCTCAAAGAATGGGTGCCCTATCCCTGCGAGATTTTTCTATTGCAAGGGTGGGAGACCGCGACCCCCAACCGTACGGCTCAGTCTTCCCGGCCAGACGTATGCCTCAAATTGTCACTTCGATTTGCGGAACATATCACCTCGTTCGTACATACTGGCAAGGAGTAGAGGCGAGACGCGGAGTGATCGGCACAATCGGCCTCTGTGAAACGGTGTTGCGTGGGGCGGTCTTGATCCCGCTCGGCAGGTGCGCCAGACGTTAAGCTAGAGTTCAGGGGTTAGAAGCTGGAAGCTGTTCTCCATCCCCGCTACCTCGGCCTCGATGTCGGCAACCGCCGCATCGGCGTGGCCGTGTCGGACGAGCTGGGCCTCACGGCGCAGCCGGTTCTCACTTTGGAGCGGCGGCACAACCGGCGCGAAGACCTGCGGTCATTGGCGCGACTGGCGCGGCGGTTTTCGGTGGCCGGTATTGTGGTCGGTAACCCGGTGCATCTCTCCGGCGACGTCAGCCCGCAGGCCGCCAAAACGCAGGCCTTTGCCGCCGAACTGGGTGAGCTAACCGGTTTGCCCATCCACCTGTGGGACGAGCGACTGACGACGCGCGAGGCGCATCAGATCTTGTACGAGGCCGGCCACCCCCGCCAGCAACATCGCCGCGTGGTAGACCAGGTGGCGGCTACGCTGATCTTGCAGTCGTTTATGGAGGAGTGTTATGTTTTATATGGTAATTGATTAGTGTAGGGATAGAGTGTTTTGGTTT
>JBEKOA010000178.1:0-14899 GCA_049522255.1 Occallatibacter sp. | reverse complement strand
GTGATCTGCTGGTAGTCGGAATTCGGGCGGCTGGTAATCCCGGTTGGTGAGGGCCATGAAGCATAAAAGGGAACCTTGATCTGCGTAGCCGTGATGGGGCCTTTGCCGGTCGAGTCTTCAACCGCATAAGTGATGGTCTGGAGTGGCGCCGGGGAATCGAGATTGGTGTCCATCGATATGGGCAGACGGCGTCCCAGGCTTGCCATCGCGCTGGCGGTCACTTCGACGCGGCCGGGGAGCTTTTCTTCTACTGAAGTAATGCCTTGATGCACCTCCGGATTGCGGAAGCCGGGCGCAAATCCCACTGCTCCTGGCTTGACCATGCTTCCCGGCGCGCCTTGCAAAACGTAGGGAAACGGGGGAGCGCCGCCACCGTTGCCTGGAAGATCGTCCGTGGGCCGCGTAAAAAAGCTTAGATCGCCGGCAAGCGAGCCGGTCTGGGTCAGCGCCGTCTCGACCGCGGCATTATCCGTGCGGCCAAAGTAGATGCCGTATCCAAACCGCAGCAAAGGCAAATGGCTCTCGCCGGTTCCCAGCGCGAGACTCACCCTCGGACCCCAGTTATTGCCGAGACTGGGCAGCCGCGGCGTCGGCAGATTCACGGGGTTCTGAAGCGCGGCTATCGGCGGCGGCAACTGCTCCCGCTCCCAGCGCAACCCGGCTGAAACGACTAGCAGCTTGCCAGCCAGCCACTGTGTGGCCGCATACCCCGCCCAGTCATTGGTGCTCATATGCCAATCGGCTGGGCCTAGGGTCTGCGAGTAGTACGAGTAGCAGGGCAGGGGGCCTCCACCGTTCAAGCCGCCCGCCGAGTCGCGCCATACCTTGCCCGTCTGGTCACAGGTGTGCCAGTTGTCGGGGTCCAGTTCCCCAGAGATTCCAAAATCTTGAAACGCCAGCGCGTCGGAGATGAAATTCTCCACGTTGGAGTAGGTGTAAGTTCCCGTCTGATTGCGCAGCAGGCTTGTCGCGTCGAAGTTATGACTGAAATCGAAGCCGGCCTTCAGCAACAGCTTGTCGTGAATCCAGTCCAACGACTCCTGCCCCTGGTAGAGGCGCTCGTCGGGATAGCTGCCCGATCCGAAGCGCGATGGGTTGCCGATGGTGAGTCCGTAACGATTATCCACGACGATCTGTGGCAACTGTCCCCATGCATCGCCGGCGAGAAAAGTCTTCTCAAGGTCGGATGGGATCGAAGGCCGCGCGCTTTGGACCTCGTGTCCAGTGGAGGCCTGGGTCACGGCCAGCAGATTAGGGGTTATGAAGGCTTCCCAACGGCCCAGCAGCCACTCCTGGCTGGCCTGGCTCGACCCGAAGCTGTGGTTGCCGTAACTCTCGGAAACCCGAGTCAGCCCTCCGCCTGGCGCGTTCCAATCCGCGCCAATGCCCTCCAGCGTAAAGCGATGGTGCTCGGCAGCCTGCCAGTCGAGCCGGCCAAAGCCGGTCCACTGCATGGCGGTGCGCGGAGAAGGGCCGAGCAGCGGACTGAGCGGGACACCCGTTAAACAACTTGAACTTGCCCCGCCCAGGGTTCCGGCCAATGTCTCCAACATGCAAGAGTATTTCGCCCGTTCCTCGGCCTCCGCATTGGCGCCGGGCAATCCCAGCCGAGCACTCAGCACCTGCATCTGATCGTCGGTCGGGTTGGCAAAAAAGCCGCTTATACAGACTCCGGTGCTGTCGTATCCCAGGCAAGGATGCCTCACCGTAGCGATTCCCGGATCGTTGCGGGTATAGCCATCCACAGCCGCAAACCAGAAGAGCTTGTCGCGGCGGATGCGGCCGCCCACGCCGGCGCCCCACGTCATTTCGTGGTCCGGCGGAGTGTAGGAGGGATTGTCGGACGGAGTATAGGACTGCGAGGAGAAGATCGGAACGGAGTTGTCGAGCGGAGCGATCTCTTTCACCCACTGGGTAAAGGGATTCCGCGCGCCCCAGGCGTTCTGGCGGTCGAAGATGAATCCCTGACCATGAAGCTGATCGCCGCCGCGCTGGGTCACTACGTTCATGCGCCCGCCGGCTGCCCTGGATACCTCAGCCTCCACGTTGCCGGCTGCCGTCTCGACTGCGCGGATTGCCGCCTCGCTTACCGCAAGTCCATGGCCTCCAATTCCAACCTTGCCATTCCAGCCGGCCCGTCTCCGCCCTGGCCCATCGGTCCTTGCCCTTGCGAAGCCTGTCCAGACGAGTTAGTCGAGCCAAAGGCCAATCCCCGGTCAATTCCGCCCATCTCGGATGCGGTTCGCTGCTGGCCCGCACCCTGCAGAGAGATCTCCGCTTGACCTGCTGCCGGAGTTGCGGATGTCGGTGTGTTGTCCAGGACAAAATCCTGCCAGTGCCGGCCGCTGACCGGCAAAGCCTGCAACTCCACTGCGCTTATCCTGGTGGTCTGTACCGGGGCTGCTGGTCCGCTCTCTTCAGAGGACGCAAGAACGGGCTGGTAACGAGCCTGTGCAATCTGCATCGCTGCCGCCTGTGCCGCGCGACTGGCTATCGCCACGAGGGCAGCGCCTCGCCCTATGGACAAAGCCTGGTTCACCATGCCCGGCCCGGGTGCAGACAGAGCTGGTTTGAGAGATCCCAGCCGTGCTAAAGTCAGCTCGGCTTGCCCCGGTACAGGCTGTCTCGGCTTGCTCGAAACCGCAGCGGCGTTTGCCGGAACAGCGTGCGCGGGAACTGGCACTGCGGGTTCCGGCAATAGCGAATTCTGTTTCTGGCTAGCCACATTGGGGGTCTTCAACGGCTGGGTAGCTACGCCAGGTTCCAGAATGGGAGCTGGCGCAGGAGAGGCTACTTCCACGGGCCTCCTGGAAACGGCAGGTGCTTGTGGAGGTGTGGCCCCCACAATCACCTTGCTCGCTGGCCGAGCCATCGACGTAATGGCAGGCCGCTGCGTTCCGAATTGCTCCTCGGTTTTTGCCGGTTCAGTCTCTCGCAGCGTCACATGAACCGAGGCGTGCGGTAGCGGCTCAAAATCCAATGCCGTTTGCGCCCGCGACTCGTGGCCGCCCGCAACGACAATCTCCTCCAGCTTGCCACGCCCCAGGTCTGGGCTTTTGGCCTCGAGCGAATACTCGCCCGGCTCCAGTTCGCTGAAGTGGTAAGCCCCATTCTTTGCGGTGGTTGTGGTGGCCTCGGCGCCGGTGGTCTCATGGCGCAGGGTGACGCTGACGCCCTCTAGAGGGTTTGAGTGCAGGTCGGTCAGTCGGCCGGCGAGCGAACCGGTCCCGTCGCCTTGAATCGATTGGGCAAGGCTCACCCTCCTCGCGCCCAACAGGAGCACGGCTAACGTGAGCGCTTTCGTCCAGTTGCCCCGTACCGCTGCCATCGAGTCCCCTGCTCGCGGCAGACCATGGGAAAAAGCAGTCTTCTTCTCCGGCCCGCTCTTGTGGCGGGTCCGAATTCGGGAAGAGTCCCCCCGGCCAGGTCAAGACAGAGATCCGTCTCAGATTGGCCGCGCTGATTTCCTTATTAAATGTGTTGCAAGCGATTGTAAGCCTCCTCCGGTAAACTGGAAAGACGGTATCTCACTTTTTGGCTGACATGGATGCCGTAGTCCGCAAAACGGAGTTCCCTGAGCTCTGATCTCTGACCCCTGATCCCTGGTAATCCATGTTCATCGATGAAGCAAAAATTCGCGTCAAGGCCGGCGACGGCGGCAACGGCTGCATGGCCTTCCGGAGGGAGAAGTTCGTTCCCCGCGGTGGTCCAAGTGGCGGCGATGGCGGCCGAGGCGGCGATGTCATCATGGTCAGTTCGCAGCGCCACAATACCCTCATTCATTTCCGCTACAACCCGGAACACAAGGCGCAGCGCGGCGAACACGGCCTGGGCTCGAACTGCACCGGCCTGGACGGCAACTCAATCATTCTGCAAGTCCCTGTCGGCACAAGCCTCTACGATCAGGAGACCGGCGAGCTGATTCACGACTTCAGCGAGCCCGACGAGCAGCTCGTCATCGCCAAAGGCGGACGAGGCGGACGCGGCAACCAGCACTTCGCGACCAGCACGCACCAGGCGCCGCGGGAGCACGAACTGGGCCGCGCGGGCGAGGAGCGCCACTATCGTCTGGAATTGAAGCTGCTGGCGGATGTAGGCCTGGTTGGCTATCCCAATGCCGGCAAATCCACGCTCATCTCGCGTATCTCCGCCGCCAAGCCAAAGATCGCTGATTACCCTTTCACCACACTGGAGCCGAACCTCGGCGTGGTCACCGTGGGTGAGGAACCCGATCAGGAGTCCTTCGTTGTCGCCGACATGCCGGGCCTCATCGAGGGCGCGCATCTTGGCTCCGGTCTTGGAACGCAGTTTCTCCGTCACATCGAGCGCACCAGCCTGCTGCTCCACCTGGTTGATGTTTCTGACGCATCGGGCCGCCCCGACCCGGTCGAAGACTTCAAGGTGATCAACAAGGAGTTAGCCAGCTTTACCAGCGGTATGAGTCAAGCGGAGTTCGACCCATTCGCCGACGATGCCGAAGAGCCTTCCAAGCCCAACCACCCACTGGCCAATAAGACCATGATCGTCTGCGCAACCAAAATCGACGCTGCCAACCCGGAAAAGCTCAAAAAGCTGACGACCCATGCAAAGCGCAGAAAGCTGGAGTTCCACGCTATCTCCGCTGTGACAGGCGAGGGAATTGACGAGTTGAAGTGGTCGCTGGCGCGCCATTTGGGGCCCCGCCAGGTGTCGGGCAGGGATCACAATTAGGCAGAAGTTGAACCGCAGTCGGGAGAGGTTGCGGCCTATCAGGTCTCAGAATCGAGACCTGATAAGTCTTGACGTTGCTCGTATTGAAGCCTTGACGGCTTCCATCATCACGCGAAAAAACGATGAGGGTTCTCGCTCTCCTTTTTGATCGCTCGACCGACAAGGTCACCAGGAGATCAGGAAAGTACAAGATTCGCCTTCATGGGCACGGCACGGCTTCGTAGCATCGTGCGTTACCGCCAAAGCCGCACCGGGCGAAGCAAAGCGCTTGGCCATCGCCTGAATGATGCCGTGATCGAAGTCGCAGGGATAAGGATTGCGGCACTCCATCGCTCCTTGCTTCTCACCGGTCTTCTTGAACGTGTAGTTGCCAATCTCTCCTCCACGATGATTGAGGTGATAGGCGATGTCGACCGATGACAGTGCGCTCTCCACGCTATCGATTCCCGGCGGGAACTTGGCGCTCTCGGGAATGCTCATTCCAATTCGATCCAGGGTCCTGGGGCCAACTGATTTTGAAATCTCCTCAAAGGCGTCCAGCCATGCCTGTTGCGGATACCACCCCGTCGGATCGGGGTCTTTGATTCCATGGCGCGCCAGAATATCAGAGGCCATTTGAGCGAAGGCTCCCATGCCTTTCACTACAGACAAGACCGTCTGACCGTTGACAAAAACTCCTTGCGAAAATGCGCGAAACCGTGCCATATGAATTCTCAACTCCTTCTGATTCTGACATCTGATTGATGTCGATATCTATTGCATCTTGGCAATACTATCGGCTGAACGAATCAAACTGTCCAAGGCGAGCCTGATCCGGCTCTGGGCGCAGAGATACGCAATCAAACTGTCCAAGGCGAGCCTGATCCGGCTCTGGGCGCAGAGATACGCAAAGCCTGGCAAAAGCCAAGCATCTCGTATTTCTATTGGACTCTTTGGGATACTCTGGAAAGGTTTCTGGCGGAGAGATGGGGATTCGAACCCCAGATAGAGCTTTTGACCCTATAACGGTTTAGCAAACCGCCGCCTTCAGCCACTCGGCCATCTCTCCGGGCCTGTTGGGGATTATACCGGAAATTGCCCAGGCTGCGCCTTGGAGCCTCTGCTCCACGCAGTTCTGCGCGATTTTGTGGCACTGGACTCGACCGGTTTCAACGGTGATTGGCCGCCTTCTTTGTGGCCGGCTTCGCCTTGTTTTCTTCAAACTGCCTGGCGCAGCGCTGTACCTGGTCGCGGGCGTAGGCTGCATCGTGCCAGCCTCTTACCTCGACCCGCTTGCCTTCCAGGTCTTTATAGATCGAAAAGAAGTGCGTGATCTCCTTGAGCATGTGCGGATAAATGTCTGTGTAGTTCCAGATATTGGCAAAGCGCGGGTTGTTTTTGCCGACCGCCAGCACCTTCTCGTCCAGAACTCCCTGGTCCATCATCTCCAGCAGGCCGATGGGACGCACCTCCTGGACACAGCCCGGAAAGCTCGGGCCCGGCACCAGCACCAGCACGTCGAGCGGATCGCCGTCGTCGCTCAGCGTGGAGGGAATGAAGCCGTAGTCGCCGGGATAATGCACCGGAGAGTGCAGGTTGCGGTCCAGCTTGAAAACGTGCAACTGCTTGTCGTATTCGAACTTCTGCGTTCCGTCGAGCGGGATTTCGATGACGGCGCGGAAGACCTCGGGGGAGCGGTCGCCGATCGGCAACTCCAGATAATTGACCATCTTGTCTGTTTCTCCTCGGGTGGGACTCGGCTAGGTGCGGGGAATCGAACCGGAAATGGGGCAATGGACCAACAGCCTTCCGGAGATTCTATAATCATGGATGATGAAGGCAAATGTCTATGTCACGTTGAAGACTTCGGTCCTGGATCCGCAGGGCCAGACCATCCACAACGCCTTGCGCAAGATCGGATTTGCGGATGTAACCGCAGTGCGGCAGGGCAAGTACTTCGAGCTTTCGCTTGATGGGAGCCTCTCGGCCGAGGCCGCCACAGCTCAGGTCGAGCGTATCGCCCGCGAGGTGCTCACCAACCCGGTGATCGAGGAGTTTACCTACCGGATTGTGGAATAGCGAGCCTCGGTTCAGGCGGGTTGCGGCTAAGAGGGCGCGATGGGGACTCTGCGCTCATCGAGCTTACGCTCGGATTCTTTCTCCCACCTTCAGGCAGGTTTCAGGTATACTTGCGGGGGATTCGGAGGAAGCATGACGATGCGCACTTTCCTCAGTGGGTTCTTTCCATCTCCTGAATTTCGCCTCACCGCCGTCTTGCTAGCGGCGCTAGCCTGCGGCGCTCCCGGCCTCTGCGGCCCCATTCATGAAGCGGCTGAGCAAGGTGACCTGCCCAAGGTCACGGCGTTGCTCAATGGCGATTCGGCTCTGATTTTCAGCAAAGATGTAGACGGTGCGACGCCTTTGCACCTGGCGGCGCGCATGGGCCGCAAAGACATGGCGGCATTGCTGCTGGCCCGCAGGGCCGATGTCAATGCAAGGGACAACGACGGAAATATGCCCCTGCACCTGGCGGCGCTGGGCGGCCACACGGACATTGCTGAGTTGCTGCTGGCTCATGGGGCCGAAGTCAATGCCAGGGACAACAACGGCGACATGCCTTTGCACCTCGCGGCGCGCATGGGCAGCCCTGATGTGGCGGAATTACTGCTGGCCCACAAGGCTGAAATCAATGCCAAAGATGATGCAGGCTACTCGCCTTTGCACCTTGCTGCAGTTGACGGCCACACCGACGTGGCGGAGTTGCTGTTGGCCCGCAAAGTTGAGGTCAACATCAAAAACGCCGAGGGCAATACGCCCTTGCACCTGGCTGCGCAGATGGGCGACAAGGACATGGCGAGTCTGTTATTGGCCCACAAGGCCGAGATTAATGGCAAAAACAAAGACGGTGACACACCCTTGCATCTGGCGGCGTTCAATGACCGGGTGGATGTAGCGGAGTTGCTGGTGGCGGGCAAGGCCGACGTCAACGCCAGAGACAACCTCGGCAACACACCTCTAAAGAGCGCCGCCCTTAAAGACAACAATGATGTTGTGGAATTATTGCGTCAGCATCACGGCCGCTGATGAAAGCGTTTTCTTGGGCATAGTGTGAACCCGACCAGGGTATCGTGGGCGATGCTCACTCAACCCCGGGATCGAAGATCTGTCCTCGGGGCTCCAGCTAGGCCAGATCTCTCGCTTGCCTGCCGGGATACCCGTCGCGCGGTTTTTTGCGCGATACGGGTGGAACGCCGTCCGCCTGAGTGGTCTTGACAGGTCCTAGTTCCCCGCCCCGGCCGTCGTTTTGACCAGCACTAACTGCTGCTGGTCGCCGGCGGCGATCTTCTGGTAGTAGTCGCGCAGGGCGGGGTATTGTTTGGATTCGATCAGAGGGACAAAGCTGGCAAAGGTGTGACGAATGTCGATGGATCCCGCACTGGGAGTGGTCTTCACCACCAAGGTAGCGTGGTCTGGCCAGGGCAACTGAATCGGTTGCGGAGCGCTCTCGACTGTGAATCCGGCTGGCAGGTGGTAGACCGCGTCGTCAATCACCTGCTCGGCATAGTGCAGATCGACCGCGGTCTCGCGCTTCTCTTCGCTCACAAACTGCCGACGAGCACCGGTCGAAAAGAAAAAACCGGGAAGCATCAGGCGCTTGGCGGTGGAACTGCCCGATTGCCCGGAGACCCTGGCGGAGATCGAAAGATAGCCGGTTGAAGTCTCCAGCCCCTGAATCTTGTCTACATCTCCGCTGATTCCCTGCGGCAGCAAATCGTGCAGCGACTCGTTGAGCTGCTTCTTCACTTCATCCGGGTCGGAGGTGAGGTTAAGCTGGCGCCAATGCAGGGCCGCCGGGCCGTTCATCAGGATTTTAACCGTGCCACTGATCCCGCCTTGCGCGTCGACGGTTAGATCGGCGGCGTGCGCGGTGATGGCGTCTTTGACGTTATTGGGCGGCGTGTAGACCGGCGCCTTGGTGTTCTCCTGAATTCCTCCAGCCAGCGTATGGGACCATTTCAACTGGCCAAAGGGGCAGAGCTTCTCGCCGGGGTCAACGTAAATGTCTTTGCCGTCGATGTGAAGCACCACCAGCAGGGAATCGAATTGGTACAAAGAGAGATAGTTGGGATCGAAGATGCGTTGATTGCGGTCGGCCACCTTCAGCCCATCCGCATTGAGTCCTACAGCGCGGGCCATTGCCAGATAAAGGGCGGCAATGTCATTGCCCGAACCGCTCTTCTCATTCCAAACATCCTGCGCTTTCTTCAACTCCTTTTTGAGATGAAGCTGCTTGCGCTCCTCTTCGGTCTTGGCGCGAGAGAAGTCGGTGTTGTCTAAGGCCTGCACGGCGTCATAGAGCTTGCGCGCCTTGGCCTCGGCCGTATCGGCGCCCGCGGTAATCTGGCTGGCCGCATCCCTGACCGTCGAACTCTGGCTGGCAAACTCGTTTAATTGTCCCGACCAGCGCTTGATCTCGTCTTCCCAGTAAAGATCCGCGGTGTTATAGGGGGTGTAAAAGAAGCGTACATGGTAATGCAAGGCATTCTCTGGAGGAGCATTCGCCTCGCGAACAAAAGCCGGCACATCCTGAATGTCCAGAGTGAAGTCGCCCTTGGGATTCCTGGTTGTCGTGAATCCAGCAGGCAGGCGTTGCGTAAAAAGTATGTAGTGGGCGCGTTCTCCATCGACGTAATGATCCACACCACTTCCCAGAACATTCGTCTCCAAGTCGCTATAGGGATTCCAATAGAAATGCGCCTTGTGGACATAGATCGACTGCTGCACGTCCCAGTCGGGAACCGAACTGGCCAACGCACTGGAATAGTAGTCTTCATCTCCTATTTCAACCCCGGTGACTTTGCCCCCGGTCAGCGAAATGCTCCACTTGTACTCCAGGATGCTGCCCACCTCGACACTGGGCAGATTGAAAACGGCAGCCTTCACGTGGTTGTTGTGATTCTTGAAGACCAGCAGGTCAGAGGCTTTGCCGGCGAGCGGAATGACGGTGCCGTCGGAATGAATCGTGCGCCCTTCGATGACAGGCATCTCGCTGGCGCCGGGAACGTAAGGCACCTCGACAGTAGCCCACTCCTTGCCCAGCTCGGTGAGCACCTTGATGCGCGCATAGCTGCTGATGTAATGGTTGCGGTTGTCGCTGGTCTCCTCGCGATAGAGAAAAACGGCCGGAGCGCCCGGAGCCTTGGGGTCCGATGTCATTTGCAGCTCGTCTTTTGTCGGTTCCTGAAACCTTTGAGCCGCGGCCGCAAGAGGCAACGACAATGCCGCTACGGTCAGCACAACACCCGCATACCAATGAAAACGCATCTTCCATCCTCACTATGCGCGAAATCCCGCGCCATACAACGCTGGAGATTGAGCTACAAAGAATGTGCCTTTGATCGCGCAGCCATCATATCACCAAACCCGACTGCCTAAACGCCGAGCGGCCTCACGCCAGGTTGCGTGAGGCCGCTCAGGTGTTTCAGTTGTCCGCCAGTCAGGACCGGTTTTGGATTGACGACAGAAATCAGTTGCTTTCCTTGGTTTCAATTCTCATGCCATAGAACGATCTGTGCACAAAGAAGGCCGAAACCAGGAAGAATGCGACTGCCAGCACGTGTGTGAGCAGAGGGTTGCTGGCAGTGAGCGTCACGGCCAGCTCGACCGCCAGTAAACCGAACAAGGTGGTGAACTTGATGATCGGGTTCATGGCCACGGACGAGGTGTCTTTGAACGGATCGCCGACGGTGTCACCGATGACGGTCGCGTCGTGCAGAGGCGTACCCTTCTGTTTCAGGTCGACCTCGACGACTTTCTTCGCATTGTCCCATGCGCCGCCGGCATTGGCCATGAAGATCGCCTGATACAGGCCGAAGATCGCGATCGAGAACAGATAGCCGATAAACAGGAACGGCTCCATAAACGCGAACGAAAGTGTCGCGAAGAAGACAGCGAGGAAGATGTTGAACATACCCTTCTGCGCGTACTTGGTGCAGATCTCGACCACCTTCTTGCTGTCTTTAACCGAAGCCTTCTCCTCGCCTTCCAGCTTGATGTTGGCTTTGATGAATTCAACCGCGCGGTAAGCCCCTGTGGTGACGGCCTGCATGGAAGCACCGGCGAACCAGAAGATCACCGCGCCGCCGCAGATCAGCCCGAGCATGAAGGGCGCGTGCAGCAGGGAGAGCTTATTGACGTCCTGGGTCAGTCCGTGGGTCAGGGCCATGATGATTGAGAAGGTCATCGTGGTAGCGCCGACCACGGCAGTGCCGATCAGCACTGGTTTGGCAGAAGCCTTGAAGGTATTACCGGCTCCATCGTTGGCTTCCAATAGGTACTTGGCGCGCTCGAACTTGGGGTCGATGCCGAAGTCCTTCTTCAACTCAGCTTCGATCCCAGGAATCGTTTCGATCAGCGACAGCTCGTAGACCGATTGTGCATTGTCGGTCACCGGGCCGTAGGAATCCACCGCGATCGTGACCGGCCCCATTCCCAGGAAGCCGAAGGCGACCAAGCCAAAGGCGAAGACCGCGGGAGCCAGCATCATGACATCCATGGAGCCGCCCAGGCTGCTGAAGAAATAGCCCAATCCCATCAACGCAACCATGCTCAGTCCCAGCCAGTAGGCGGAAAAATTGCCGGCCACGAGTCCCGACAATATTCCCAGGGACGCGCCGCCTTCCTTCGCCGAAGTGACGACTTCCTGCACGTGAGCTGAATTGGTGGAAGTGAAGACCTTGACAAACTCGGGGATGATCGCGCCCGCCAGGGTTCCGCAGGAGATGATCGAAGCAAGCTTCCACCACAGCGACCCGTCACCGAGGGTGGGGATCATGTAGAAGGAGACGACGAAGGTAAGAATGATCGAAACAATGGAGGTGATCCACACCAGCCAGGTCAACGGCGTCTCAAAGTCCATTTCGTCGGCATTCGCATATTTCGCGTTGGAGATCAAGCCGTTGAGGAAGTATGCGCCCGAACTAGAGACCAGCATGGCCACGCGCATGACAAAGATCCAAACCAGCAACTGCACTTGCGTCTTGGGATCATGAACAGCCAGCAAAATGAAGGTGATCAAGGCCACGCCAGTAACGCCGTAGGTCTCGAATCCGTCTGCGCTGGGTCCAACCGAATCGCCCGCGTTGTCGCCGGTGCAGTCGGCGATGACGCCGGGGTTGCGGGCATCGTCTTCCTTGATCTTGAAGACGATCTTCATCAGGTCTGCGCCAATGTCGGCGATCTTGGTGAAGATGCCGCCGGCGATACGAAGAGCAGCCGCGCCCAGCGACTCGCCTATGGCGAAGCCGATGAAGCAGGGACCCGCGTAATTGGCCGGGATGAACAGCAGGATGAAGAGCATGATGAGCAGCTCGACAGAGATCAGCAACATGCCGATGCTCATGCCGGCCTTCAGTGGAATCTCAGAGATTGCAAAAGGCTTGCCGCGCAATCCGGCGAATGCGGTCCGTGAGTTGGCAAAGGTGTTGACGCGAATTCCAAACCACGCTACACCGTAGCTGCCCGCAATACCGACCAGACTGAAGCCCAGGATGATAGGCAGGGTAACCGCGACATTTCCCACTGGCGCCAGCCAGCCGAAGTACGCCGAGATAATCACCGCAATGAAGGCCCAAAGCCAAAGAATGAACTTGCCCTGCGTGTACAGATAGGTTTTGCAGGTCTCATAGATCAGCTCGGAGATGTCGCGCATCGACTGATGAACCGGCATATTCTTCAACTGCACAAAGATCACCAGACCAAAGAGCAGGCCGGCGAAGCAGAAGATCAATCCGATCTCCAGAAGGTTATGTCCATTTATGCCGAAGAAATTCACGATCGACAAATCTGGAAGGGTCAGGCTGGCCTCGCCTCCTGCCTTTTCCTGCGCGCCGGCGAGTGCGGGAAGCAGCAGCGCGCCCATGAGAGCTGCCACGGTCTTCGACTGATGTTTCACAAATGCCAAAGCGCCGATCATCTGGCGTCTAGTGATGAAGGCCATGAGCAGCGCAAGCGCGCTGACGGCCAGAAAGATACACACCCAATACTGTGCAGTCACAAATCCTCCCAAGCTGATTTCAAGCTGAATTGCTGATGGCTTACCGCGAACGGAACCGGAAAACACGAGAATTTTCCGCAAGAATAGTCATCCGAAGGCTATCATCCGGTCCCAGCACTGTCGAGTGACTGCAATCACAACGATTCCCATAGGATTCCGGGAATGGAATGCTTCGCCCCAAAATGGCTCTCGCGCCGCTTCTTCTCTCTACTCAAGGGGAATCTCGATCTTGTCGCCGGGAAGCACGATCTGCAGGTTCTGATCGCCTTGATCGCGCTCCTGGCCATGGGGAAGAGGATGCAGCTTGAAGAGCACCAGCAGGTTGCGCCCCGGGTCGTCGAAGGCGCGGAAGCTGGCTACCTGTTCGAGCGAAAAGTGCTGGTGAATGTCGGCCAGAGTGCCGGGGTCGAAGTCGTTCCACGTCGCGTACCAGCCTGGCTGATAGCGGGCCATCTTCTCTGCCAGATCCTGCGTACCGAAGTCGTCGCATAGAGTGGGCAGGTGGGTGACAAGGGTGATCTGGTCGCTGCTGATCGTCAACAGCAGCCGGTTGCCGTTTGGGTGGGCATCAATGTATTGGGTAAGCCGCCGGGCCGCGTCGACAAAGGTGTACTCCGGATGGGCGGCGTAGTTCAGCGTTTGGAAACCATTAAAGGCCGAAGTCAGGACCGCCAGGGCGACAACCACCGTGCCAAAGAGCCGTTTCGGTGAGAAGCGCGGGCTCGTCTCAATGGCCGGAATGGCGTCGCAGAGCAGCGCTCCGGCCCCTTGCGCAACTACGAAAAAGCTGAAGACGGCTACCACGGCAAAATAGCGCGGCTGAGGGTGATTCTGATAGGTCATGAAGCAGATATATCCGGCCACCGCCAGGAGCGAGGCGCCAAAGACAGGGTCCATAAATAAAGTACGGGCCCACAGACCGCGTTGCTGCGACGGGAGGTTTGACCGGACCACGCCCCGAATTGCCACCACAAATGCAACCAGGGTCACCAGGCCGGCCAGTGGAATCAGGATGCGGCCCACCCACAGCCCGCCATGAAAGGACCACCAAAGGCTTACAAGCGGCCAGATTAACTCATTCGGCTTGGCGTATTTATTAACAAAGAAAAGATACTTATAGTCGGCGTAAAAGCCCGAGTGAATGATCAGCGCCATCCAAAGGCCATAAGCAGCGGAAAATGCGCCGGCGGCAGCCAGGGCGCAGCGAACGATCAGCTTTCGGCGATCCCAGAGCGGCAGAAGCATTGCCCAGCCCAGCGCCGGCAAGAGAAAGACGGCGGTGGTCTTGGTGAGCACCATCAGCGTGAAGAGCAGGCCAATTACCACCGAAGCGGCCACGGGGCGGCGCATCCGGGGCAGGCGGACGGAGAGATTGAGGGCTGCCAGGGTGAGGCCAGTCAACAGCGGCTCAAGAATCGCGAGCCGGCTGAAACAATAGAGAAAGGGGCTGGTGACGATCAGCGTCAAGGCAAGCATCGCCACCCAGCGCGGACCGCGCGCCCTCAGCAAGATATAACTCAACAGCAGATTGCAGCAGAAGATTGCGACGGCCAGTCCGCGTGCCGCCTCCACCGTGACCCCGGTGAAGAAGAAGAGCACCCACTCAAGGAACGGCCAGAGAGGCAAGGCAGGAGCGGGATTGAAGTCCCCCGCGAGATACCAGTTGCCGAAGAGATGGGCTCGGATGGCGGCGTTGCCGTACCATCCTTCGTCGGTATACTTGGCCCAATCCATGAACCACGGCGTGTGGTTGGGAAAATCGGCGCCGAGATGCAGGGCATGGAGCAGCGCGAACGAGACGATGAATAGCAGCCAAAGGGCGGTCAGCCAGCGCTTATGCGAGATCGTCAACCTTTGTTTCCTCACGAGAAGAGCACAACCGCATTTCGCTCGTCAACCAGGCGGTGTCCCGATGCAGGCGCGCGTCCGCAAAAGCCGAAATCAAGCGCCTCAAAGGGGATATGTAAGTATATCCCGGCGGATGCATGACTCGTTACTGCCGCGAATCTCCATTCCACGGGTTGGGAGTAAGTGTCACTTTCAGAATTACTTGGCGTTGTATTTCAGAGTTATTTGGCGTAGCGTCGTTGCATGCAAGAGTTGAGCGGAGTATCCGAAGCAGCTCGGGATCTTGCGATGTCGCGTTTTCGGCAG
>JBEKOA010000177.1:0-9377 GCA_049522255.1 Occallatibacter sp. | reverse complement strand
ACGGCATGGCGGGGAATGCTCTGCCGGACGCGGCCATAGGGGTCGATCGCCGCGGTCACGCCGTTATTCGTATCGCGCAAGATCCAGCGGCGGTTTTCAATGGCCCTCATGCGCAGCATGTTCAGGTGCTGCCACGGAGCGCTGGTGTCGCCATACCATCCGTCGTCGCTGATGTTGACCAGCACCTCGGCGCCCATCTGCGAAAACTCCCGCACCTCATCGGCAAAGACCGCCTCGTAACAGATGAAGACGCCGTAGCGATGCCGCTGGCCATTCTGACTACTCAGGATGAAGACTTTGTGCTCGGTGCCGCGCGTGTAGGCGGCCACTTTCCCGGTGAGCTTGTGGGCAAAGGTCAGCAGGTTCTGGAAGGGAATGTATTCGCCAAAGGGAACGAGGTGCATCTTGTCGTAGCGGCCGATCTCGTCTCCGTTGGCGGCGAAGACGGCGGCGGAGACATAATCCCGCCGGCCTCCGTCATCGGGAGAAAACTCCGAACCGACGGCGTTGACGATCAACGGAGCATGCTCCTGACGCGCAATCTCGGTCATGGCGCCCTGAAAGCGGGCATCGGACTCGAAGAACGGCGCGGGAGACTCGGGCCAGACAATGAGATCGGGATAGGTGGGATTCGGCGGGCAGACGATCTCGCCCTGCGGCGCACCGGTCTGCGGGATGCCAGCGATGTAGCTCTTGCATTGCTCGTCAGCAAGTTGCTTGAACTGGGCGATGTGGCTCTCCCACTCGCCAGGCCCGTTCCAATATCCGGTGCCCGCAACATCGAGGTTGGGTTGGATCAGGACGGCAGTGGCCGTGGGGGCGGGGTTGGGTGGCTGCCAGAAGATGCCGCCACAAAACAAAAACCAGAGCAACCATCCGCCGAAAGTCCTCCAGACCTCGCCGCCAAATAGCGCTTTCAATCTCCATCGCGGCACTCCCGGCGTGACCGGCTGTGATGGAAATCGAGTAAGAAATCCACCTACGGAAAGCGCATTCGCAGCCACCAGCAAAAAGCTAATCCCGTAAACGCCCGTGAAAGGAGCAAGCTGATTCACCAGCCCGTTGTCCACCTGCGTATAGCCCAATTGATCCCACGGCACGGAGGTAATCCGCGCAGCCGCCAACTCCAGCGCGGCCCAAAGAACCGGTGCCGCAGCCAGCGCCAGCCGCGTACTGCCCGAAGCCCGCCGCACCAGCACGACGAACAGGCCGAAAAGCCCAAAGTAGAGCCCCAGCACCATGCTGTAGCCAATCAGCAGCAGCGTCGGCGCTCCAAGCGGCATATCGCCGTAGTGGAGCATGGTGTCGCGCACCCAGTAGCAGTTGCCCATGTACCAGAGCACGCCGCAGAGATAGGAGAGCAGGAAGGCGCGGCGCAGCGGGCGCGGTCCATCCACACATTCAGGCGACAGGACGGCCCAAAGCAGCGGAACCAGTCCAATCCACGCGAAGATCGACCGCCAGGCGGGCATCGGCCCGGCGATGGGAAAGGGCAATTCGAGCAGGCCTGCGGAGAGACCCGCCGCGGCCCACAACTTCCAGCTTCCAAACTTCCAGGATGTCGGCTGCATACTGCGCCGAGTTTATCGCATTGGGCGTGCAGGCGACGAGTGAGCCGGAATCACGCTACAATCTATTTATGTTCTTGGCGATTCTTGCAATGCGGCTTCTGGAAATCATGTTCTTTGTCGGGCTGGCGGGCTCGACCATCGTCGTCCTCATCAGCTTCGCTGAAGACGGCAAAGAACTCTTCGGCAAGGACGAACCGCCTGAATCACGCGCCGGATAGCCTTAGACGGATAGCCTCACTTGAACCTCACTTTTTATTCACATTGACTCTGTCTCGATTCAGCAATAAACTCAGCGCAGGGCGGACGAAGTTTCAGGCTCTCTCCAGCTGAGAAAGCGGCCACTGCGCCCGCACACCAACAATGGCATCTACCCGAACGACTTTTGCTCCTCCCTCCGATCGCGTCCGGCTGATCGTGGCATCTTCAGTGATGCTGACGTTCATCTCCTTTTGGCGCGCGGCGGCCATTGTTCTCTGCGACTTAGGCTCCTCAGCCTTTTACGCCGGCGGCATCGCCGAAGAGGCCGTTGGCGCTGCCGCTCCCTGGTTCATCCTCGGCATCATGCTCTTCAGCTTCGCGGTGCGCGCTGTCTACGTCGAGAGCTGTTCGATGTTCACCCGCGGCGGCGTCTACCGCGTGGTCAAGGAAGCCCTGGGCGGCACCTTCGCCAAACTGAGCGTCTCGGCCCTGATGTTCGATTACATTCTGACCGGACCGATCTCAGGCGTCTCCGCCGGCCAATATATTACAGGTTTGATGAACGAGCTGTTGACGGTTGCCAACACCAGCCACTGGCTCCCCCCCGCTCTGATCGTCGACCCGGTTCATAACATTCCCTTCCAATTCAATATGGATCACACCTCGGCGGTCTTTGCGGCCGTGGTGACCATCTATTACTGGTGGCAGAACATCAAGGGCATCGAAGAGTCCAGCGGCAAAGCGCTGCGCGTCATGCAGATTACCACGGTGATGGTCGTGATTTTGCTGGCATGGGGCGTCTTCTCGGTGATGATTCGTGGCGTTCATCTGCCGCCGCCGCCAACACCCTCCCATCTCAAATTCAGCCAGGATGCCTTGGGATTCCTCCGGGGAACACCGCTGGTGCCGCTGCTCGGCCTCTTCGGCATCCTGATGGCTTTTGGCCACTCCGTGCTGGCCATGAGCGGCGAAGAGAGTCTGGCCCAGGTCAATCGCGAGATCCAGCACCCGAAGCTCAAGAACCTCAAGCGAGCCGCGATTGTCATCGCCCTTTATAGCTTGATCTTTACCGGCGGCGCCACACTGCTGGCCTCTATGCTGATTCCCGCATGGGAGCGGACGCACATCTACCAGGACAACCTGATCGCCGGCCTGGCCATGTACATGGTCGGTCCGCTGTTCTGGCGCATAGCCTTCCGCATCTTCGTCGTGCTGGTCGGCTTTCTGATTCTCTCCGGCGCCATCAACACCTCGATGATCGGCTCGACCGGCGTGCTCATGCGCGTGGCCGAGGACGGTGTCTTGACCGACTGGTTCCGCAAGCCGCACTCCAAGTACGGCACAAGCAGTCGCATCGTCAACATGATCTTCATCCTCCAGATGATCACGATCATCGCCAGCCGCGGCGACGTCATTATGTTGGGCGAGGCTTATGCCTTCGGCGTCATCTGGTCGTTCACGTTCAATAGCCTGGCCATGCTGGTGCTGCGCTGGAAGTACCACGGCGAACGAGGCTGGAAGGTTCCACCGAATATCCGCATCGGCAAGACCGAGATCCCCATCGGACTGTTCTCGGTCTTTCTGGTCCTGTTGACGACCGCCATTGTCAACCTGTTCACCAAGTCGGTGGCCACGGTGAGCGGTGTCTTGTTTGCCGCGGCTTTCTTCATCATCTTCACCGTCTCAGAGCGCGCCAACCTGCGCAAGCACGCCCTCACTGCGCGGCAGATGAAAGACCAGTTTCAGCTTGAACACCAGGACACGGTGAGCCGCGAGTCGGTGGCTATTCGCCCCGGCGCCGTCATGGTGACCATGCGCGATGCAGCCAATCCCCTGGCGCTCAAGTGGACCTTGGCCCACACCAGCACCGTGGATCAGGATGTGGTGGTCATCAGCATCCGCATGATGGGCGTGGGCGGGCCCGAGTATCTGAACGCCGAGGATCAGAGCTTCAGCGAACACGAGCAGATGGTCTTCACCAAAGCCGTCTCGGTGGCTGAGAGCTTTGGTAAAAAGGTCTCGCTGCTGGTGGTTCCTGCCGGAGACGTCTTCGCCGCGCTGGTGCAGGGCGCCAACTCGCTGGAGGTGGACTCGGTGGTCTCCGGTGTCTCCAGTTCAATGACTGCCGAGGATCAGGCATTTTATCTCGGCCAGGCATGGGAGGCGTTACCGGAGCCTAAACGCCAGTTCAACTTCTATGTCATTGGCCACGACGGCGAAACCAAGGTCTTCTATATCGGCCCGCATGCGCCTGCCCTGAGTCCCGATGATGTGCAACTGGTGCATCGTCTGTGGCTCAACATGCGCCGCGACCCCTCGGTCCAGGATTTGCACCACAGCGACATCATCACCTATGCCTTGACCCATCTGGCCGGCCAGTATGCACGTGATAAACAGGAGATCCTGCGCGACCTGCGCAATTACCGAGCCGCTCAAACTCCCGCCAGCGTACAGCTTGGCGGCCAGGATCTATCCCGGCTTCCGGCAGCCGCTGCCGCATCCGGCCGCGAGTTGACGCCGCCCAAACCTTCCCGCTACCTCTAAGGCATTTTGCCTGTATCGCGTGGATCTCCTGTTTGGCTCAAGGCTGCCGGTTGCTGCAAGTATGAGTAGCGCTGGCCTCCTGGCCGGCTGTCGCGTGGACCTCCCAGTCCACCCTGCTCTCTACACCCATAGTGAATATCCCCAATCCTAGACGGTCTCTCCGGGCGCCCATCGCACGATCTTGACGTTGCCGCCGACTAAGGCCGCCAACTGCTCGGGCGTTCCCTTCAGCGGTGGAAAGGTTCCAAAGTGAAGGGGAAGGATCGTCTCCGCGCCCAGCAGACGCACAGCCAGCGCCGCTTCCTTGGGGCCCATTGTATAGTGCCCTCCAATCGGGAGCATGGCGATCTCGGGGTGGTAAAGCTCGCCAATCAGCTTCATATCTCCGAAGAGAGCCGTGTCGCCCGAATGGTAGAGCACCGGACCATCTGCGATGGTCAGCACAAACCCTGCCGCGACTCCCAGATAGTGGCTTCCCCGCTCATCCAGCGTTCCTGAGGAGTGTTTGGCCTCGACCATTGTCGCCGCCACTTCACCCAGTTGTACGGTCCCGCCCAGATTCATCCCGATGGTTTTTTCCACCCCTTTGGCAGCTACCCAGTTTGCCAACTCATAGATGGCGACCACCGTCGAACCGTGCTCCGCAGCTACCGGGACAACGTCAGCGATATGGTCGTCGTGACCATGCGTCAGCAGGATGTACTGGATCTTCTCCGGCAGAGCAAAATCCTTCGGGTAGCGGGGATTCTGCTTGATAAACGGGTCGATCAGGATGTTCGTTCCCTTGGCGGTCTGGACCAGCACGGTCGCATGTCCAAGCCACGTAATGCGGGTGCCCTTCAATGCCGTCATGATGTCTCCTTTGCTTGGTCTTGTCAGGGAGGCCGCTGACTCAATGCTGCTTGATCCGTTGATGCCGTCAGCGGTTCCCGCCATCAGCGAGTGATAAGCAGCTCCGAAACGCTGTCCTTGGCCAGAAACTGCTTGTAGTCGGACCAGGCGGCGAACAGTTGTTTGATGCGGCGATTGGTTAGCGCTCGCTGAATCGGAAACTGCTGCGTCAACTGCATCTCGACATCGTCGCCCTCGGTGACGTGAAAGCGGTGGTGCGCCGTCTCATCGCCTTGCGTCCGTGTGTGACAAAAGGCCAGCACTTGCCCTCCCGCATTGGTGGCCTCAAAAAGCCGCGTCACCACCGGCTCTACGAACGGTTCGGGCAGATAGTCGAGCGCGGTCCATAACAAAACCACATCGAATGTTCGCCCGGAAAACCTGAGCGCCTGCTCCAGAAACCCCTCGATATTCCACACCGGATTGCCGTCCGGGTCGATCCCTGTCTGCCAGTTCCCGGTGCAAGCGTCTTGGACCACATCGGCCAGGAAAACGCTGTGGCCCAGGCCGGTCAGGTAGTTGATGTTCGTCGGAGAGGTGAAGCCGATGTCAATAATGCGCAGGCCGGCCTCATTCCTAAGCCGCTGGCGCAATGCCGCCCAACCGCCCGAGTGGCGCGGTATCCGAGGCCCGCTGAGGTCTCCAACAGGAGCGGCAGCACCGCTCCCTTGTCTCTTGTTAAACCAACGGCTAAGCAACCTCAAATCCCTTCGCGGCTCAACCAGCGACCTGCTGTCGAACCGGCGCATTTCTTTGTCAATTGCTTCCACCGGCCTGGGGCGGGTTTGCGCCGTTGGGTCCCTTGGAGACGCCCTGCGTGAGGTCAACCCTGCCGCGGAAGACCGCATTGTCCTCCACAGACAAGCGCAGGGCGCGGATATCCCCTTCCACAGCGCTGCCGGCGCGCAACTCGACACGGCCGCTGGCAACCAGGTTGCCCTGCACCCGGCCAAGGATGAGAATGTCTTTGGCGGAAAGGTTGGCGGCAACGGTTGCCTCGGGGCCGATGGTCAACCGGCTCTCTTGGAGACTCACCGTCCCCTCCACCCTCCCGTCCACAATCAAATCTTCGCTGCCTTTCACTTCTCCGAGTATCACCACGGTCTTGCCGATACGCGCTGGAGCGTTTTCAACTGCCATTGTGTGATCCCTTCCGGTGTCTTTGGTTGTTCTGAGGTTGTGCGGCCCGTCGCTCTTGCATGGCCGCTGCTCACTTGCATCGACGTGAGGAAAAAGCCGTCTGCCTTCAGTCTACGGGATTTCTCCCGTTGCAACTGGTCCTGCACGAACTATACGCAACCAGGACCACTTGCTTCAATCCTAGAGCGTCCTAAATGCGACGCCAGGGCCGGTTTCGCGTCTAAAGAATCAAGAAACTCAACCTGACCTCCATGGAAGGCCAATGCCCGCTAAACTGGACTCTGTGCGCACAATCTTTGCACTTCTGCTGTCGCTAACCTTGGCCGCCGCGGCCCATGGCCTGTCTGCTCCCGCTCTCGCGCCGGCCCAGGCTCAGGCGCTGGTCAATCGTGCGTTGGCCACCGAATCCCGCGCTGCCCAGGACTTGAGCCATGTGAACCACCCGATGCGTTACCGTCTCCGCAAGTCCAGTCCAAGGCTCACCTCGACCAAGGAGATCGTTGAAACCCGCGAAGGCTTTGTGGCGCGCCTGGTGGCCATCGACGACCGCCCGCTGACACCGGCCGACGAGCAAAAGGAACAAGCCCGGCTCAATGCGCTGCTCAGCGATCCCAAACTCCAGCAGCATCGCAAGCAGAGCGAAGACAGCGATACCGAGCGCGCCCTGAAGGTCTTGCGCGTGCTGCCGACGGCGTTTCTCTATCAGTTTGCCGGCACGGGGACGACGGCCGCAGGGGTGGTGGAAAAATTCACCTTCAAACCCAATCCGAACTTCGACCCGCCCGACCTCGAGACACAGGTGCTGACCGCCATGGCCGGGGAGATATGGATCGACCCCGTCCAGGAGCGCGTGGTGCGCCTGGCGGGCAGCCTGCAGCAGGACAAAAACTTCGGCTGGGGCCTCCTGGGCGAGTTGGACAAAGGCGGCTGGGTCGAGATCGAGCAGGCCGATGTCGGCGGACATCAGTGGCGGATCGTGCACCTCAAGTTGAGGATGAACGGCCGCGTCCTTTTCAAGACCAAAAACTCCGACTCCGTGCAGGACTATACCGGCTTTACTCCGCTGCCTGCAGGCCTCACCTACCAGCAAGCCATTCAGATGCTGCGCGGCGGAGAGCCAGCCAGGTAAAGTCCGGCTCATCGAGGGCAGGTTCACAAAGAATCTAAGGCCCCAGGGTGCCCCACCCTCGCCACGTCTTTGTTTTTGTGGCTAGGGTGGGATCCCTCGATGCCAACATGACAGCAATGGTGAAAAGAGCAAACCGGCCCCACCCGATGCGGGTGAGGCCGGTTTGCACATCGTGAAGCCAATCCGGTTACATCTTGACGAAAACGATGACCAGGGTGAACAGTGTAAGAGACTCAATCAGAGCGAGACCAAGAACCAGGAAGGTAAAAATGGCAGGGCGCGCTCCGGGGTTGCGGGCAACTGCTTCGACGGCCGAGCCTACGGCGCGTCCCTGACCCATGCCGCACAGACCGGCTGCCAGGCCCATACCTAAACCAGCGCCGATCGGCACCAGACTGACGACGGCAGAGCCGCCATCCGCAAAGGCCGGTACAGCGAAGCAAAGCGCCGAAAGGGCCATAAACAAATACTGTAGTTTCCGCATGTGTTTCTCCAGCTTCTCTTTGAATTGGCCGCCAGTGGGTGGTTGAAGCTCACCGTGCTGGCCCCCTCACGCTTGCAGCCTACCGTTTGCCCGGAGCGGAAGCGCTCTCCGGCGGAATCTTGTGTGATAGCTCTAGAAAACGTCCTCGGCGGGGCTGCGCTTGTGATCGTCGCCGTGCGCCACTGCCAGCGACAGATAAATCATGGTCAGCAGCATGAATACAAACGCCTGAATAAAAGAGATCACAATATGCAGTCCCATGAATAGGAGCGGAAGGCCCACTGGGCACATCGAAAAGATCACCAGCGTTAGCATATCGCCGGCAAACATATTGGCGTAAAGACGCACGCTGAGCGATAGGATGCGCGCGAAGTGAGAGACGGTCTCAATGGGAAAGATCAGCCAGGCCATCCACCAGATCGGTCCGGCAGTATGTTTGAGATAGCCGATCAACCCTTGTTCGCGAATTCCGTGGAAGTTGTAGTAGATGAATGAGCAAACGGCAAGGCCCAACGTCACCATGATCGAAGATGTAGGCGCTGTGATGCCGGGGATGAGCCCGCTCAAATTATTGATCAGCACAAATAGGAAGATGCAGGTGACGAAGGCCTGAAAGCGCTCATAGCCGTGGCCGATCACCTGCTCTGCTTGGCCACCGATGAATTCATGCAGTATTTCTGCAATCTGCTGTGCGGGGTTGGCCTTTTCCACCGATAGAAAAACACGGACAAGGAGGAAATAGGTGATCAGTCCACCCGCCACCAGCAACTCCAGCGCGAAGGCCCGGTTGATCCCCATAGCCTTCTCCGCAGCCACGACCGGAGAAAGCCCGATGGATTCAAAGGCCCTGACTTCAATGCCCATCAAACAGGCGTTCAGCCACTGTACGAGTACAAAGGATTCCGGCATGAAAACTCAAGTTCTTTCCGTCTCCGGGCCAGAATCGAAGTCGCCTCGGAGCCTGATTCGGTTTTGTTCGTTCCACCCTCGATCATCCGCTGTCGCATCAACCGCGCATCAACCGGTTCGCCTCCCAGCCAATGGCCAATACCGCAAGACCAAGGCCAAAGAGAAGCGCCGCAACCGAGCCGTGAAGAAACTTCAGGCTACCATAGATGACCCCTGCGAAGACTGTGAGCCGAAGCACAAAGAAGAGAACCACGACCGGGGCGCTCGCGGGCGTCTTCTGATGGTCCATTCTGGCGTTCATGACGCGTACCAGGCGTTGCCATTCCCAGATGCTGGCCGCCGAAATCAGAGTGCCCGTCGCCAGCATCGCCCCGCCGCGCCATCCCCCGCCAATGGTCACTGCAAGAGCGGAAACCAGCCCTAGAATCAGCGTGTTACGCAACGCTCGCTTCAGCATCGCGTCAAGATCCGCCTGGGTAAGATCTACAATCGGGTGGGTTTCCGGGCTCAT
>JBEKOA010000176.1:0-9436 GCA_049522255.1 Occallatibacter sp. | reverse complement strand
AGCGCCTAATCCACGGGGTCATTCATGTGCCAGAATATGAATGGTAATCGCAGCGAAACAAAGCCGGGTCGTGCCGCCAGAGCGCATGATTCCAATATTCTTGGGGAACGAATGCCGGAAGAAAAAGTGAGTCCGGAAGTTCAGCAACGTTTGCGGGAGCTTTACGAACAGTTGCCGCAAAACACGCGGTATAGTGCTCCTCCTGCTAGCGAAGAGAATCAGTGGATCAGCGGAGTCGAGGATCGAGAGTTTGACGGAGTCCTGCTCGAACGCGTCCCGACCTGGACTCGGAAGACAGCCTACGAAGAGTGGGCGCGGCTGCGTGGGCTTGAGGCGAAGAAAATGAACGGGGCTACGGATTCATGATCCGTGGGCCAATAGCAAAACGCCCGCTGACCGGATTTGGATAGAAAGGGGTAGGCCGAACATCTTCCGGCTCGTCACCGGGGCATTTTGTTTGATCCAGCATGGTTCTAATTGCAGCCTCAAAGGCTGGACCAACCCCACCATCCGCAGCAAAGTTTTTGCTTTTGTACTTGCGCGGGGTGGGTGCGGGTAGGGGCGCTAGCGCCCTCCCGCCGTATGCGAGCGAAGCTCGCTGATCGCCCGTTAGGGCGTTCCTTATTTTGTTTTCCACCGATTCACAGCTTTAGGGTGGAGAGACTACCGGAAAAACATAGAGGTTCTATATAGAGGATTCCCCACCAAAGTGGTCGTGAGAAATCCACCAAAGTGGTCGTGGATTCCCCACCAAAGTGGTCGTGGAAAACTTTTCTTCTAAGTGGTTATCCACCGTGGAGATGCAATATATCAACCACCAAAGTGGTCGTGGCTTTCGGGCAATGTGGCTACCCCTACTTGAGCAACTTCCGTACTGGGGGGGCGCTGTTGTAGAGCTTCAGCCCCTTGGCTGCTTCCTCTCTCCAGAGCACCCCTCCGTTCTGCACCTGGCGGCGAGCTGGCTTGGCGCTGTCGTCCTCGACACGGGCACCGGGATAGACCGTCATAACCTCTTTCAGCGCCACACGGAAAACCTGCCTGAACTTGTCAATGCGCTCTGGGTTGTAGCCCTGTCCGAACTGCGCATGGAGGGAAATCCACGAAACAGTCTGTGGCCTTTCCGTCGGTATCCGGTGAAGCCGCTGCGCCAGCCAGCTGTAGATGTCGAGAGCAAGCGAGCTGTGGGACAGCGCGGCAATATGCGCCTCATCCACCGGCACCGCCTGGCTCATCAGGCTCTGAAAGTAGTCGAGCGACAAAGAGACCGTTGAGGGCCAGAAGACACGCTGGCGTTCATCCTTTGGAAACCAGAGGTCAAAAGCCGACACGATGTTTGAGTTGACCGTAATTGCGTGTCCATCGCGCACAATGCCCAGACGGATCGACGCCGCGGCCAGGCGCGCGAGCTGGTCCTTGACGATGTTGATGTTGCGCCCTTTGGGAGCCAGTTTCAGCATCTTCCCAACGAATTGTGTCAGAGAGTCCTCGACCTCGATCACCGGAGACTGGGAAAGAAGCGCCCGCTGGTTGATGTGCATCAGGATCATGCGGGATTTCGGTCCGAAAGGTAGCCCCAACTCGACTAATCGCTCTTGCTTGGGGTGCATGGCCTTGCCGGCCATTACCTCCAGATGGGTTCTACCGTTGACACGTTCCCATACCCGTACATCATCGCCTGGATTGCGATGCGGAAGGCAGGTCTGGCAAAAGACGCTGTGCTGGTACAGGATTGACTGGTCATCCTGCTCTTGGGCACAACGAGCGGCCGTTTCAATCAAACGGCTCTGAATGGGTGTTGGCCCCACCAAGGCGCGCCGCATCTTGGCCGTGACGATGGTGTTGATCGCCGTTGGTTCGCCGTCACTGCGGCGCGGGTTCCTGCTGTTCACGGATTCACCACGCTATGCTCGCGATCAAGTTTCTCGAAAATCGCTTCCAGCAGCCAGCTATGGCGTGGAATCCGGGCGCGTCTCCGCTTCACAATTTCATCGACCTGGGCAAGAACATCGACCGGAAGACGAACATTGACCGTAGCCTCAGCCTTGCTGGCAACCTCTGCCTTGGCTGCGGTGCTTCCGCCCTGGCTAATGAACTCCTCGGTCTTTTTGTCCATGGACTGGATCGGTGGGCGTCTGACTGTCATGGTATTACCCTCCAACCTATTCGGTATTAGAATAGTATATATTTGATCTCGTTTCAGTATCAAATACATACTGATATAGCTGTTGGACCTCGGCAATCGCTTTGGAATCGACTGGAACAATTTCGGTCACAGCCCGGCCCGCCGCCGCCGCATTGCTGTACGCTTTGCGATTTCCCAAGGCTATGCCTGAAAACTTCAGCGCGTTGCCCTCCTGAAGAATTTCAGCCGCTTCGTCGTTGTCATGGCCACGAGCATCTGCTTGATTCAGGATCGTAATCGCCAGAAGCTTGGTGTTTATTGCGGCTGCCGCCTCGACGACCTGGTTAACACTTCCCATAGTCCAAACGTCGAGAGAACGGGGTTTGAATGGGACCACGGCCAGATCGGCGATAGCGAGCGCAGCTCGTTGGCTTGTGGTGTCGCGGCCCCCAGTGTCGATCACAATGTCCTGGTACTTCTGAGCAAGCCTCAACGTTTCTTTGCTCACGGCCATGCCGGTGAGCTTGATGCAGGTATATCCGGCATCCCCTACCGTTTCGTTGCGAACCTGCGTGAAGGTATAGCTGCTTTCCTGCTCATCGGCATCGATCAGCAACACATCGTAGCCTGACAGCGCGCGCATCACGGCCAGATTGGTGGCAACCGTTGTTTTGCCCGAGCCACCCTTGATTCCCCCGACAACAACTATCATGCCGATACCCCTCCAATACTTATTGAATATCTATAAAATACCACAATAATCCGTACTGATATTATTTTGGTATTAACTTTGTTGGTGCATTATCTGGTCCCTGACGCTGCTGGCGTACCATTCGCGGCCCCTGGCTGGCCGGATATTGAGCCGGTTGAGGTCGCGGGCGATAGCCCGCAATGTCTTCCCCTGGCTCCGCCACTCGACCATGAGCGTCAATACCTCCAGCTCTGGCCGGTGGGCATGATGAGCGGACAGAGCCAACGTCCGCGCCGCCTCGATGCGCGGATTGCCTAGCCTGGTCCCTCGGCGCTTGGCCTCGGCCAGCGCCGCCTTCGTTCGCTGGGAAATCATCTCGCGCTCGTGCTCGGCGACGGCGGCAAGAATGTGGATGGTCAGCCGGTTGGCCTGGGGCATATCGCAAGCGATGAAGTCCGCGCCGCTCTCCATCAGGTTGGCGATAAAAGCGACGTTACGGGCCAGCCGGTCAAGGCGGGCAATCAGCAGGGTAGCGCGGCGCTTGCGACACTCTTCAAGGGCGGCAAGCAGTTGAGGCCGGTTCGTGTGTCGGCGTCCGCTCTCGATCTCGGTGAACTCGGCCACGAGTTGGCCACCGTTGACTTGGTGGGCGACGGCCTGACGCTGCGCGTCAAGGCCCAGCCCGCTCGCGCCCTGGCGGTCGGTCGAAACACGATAATAGGCAACGAAATCAGCCACGGCAGCGCCTCAATTGTCGCGGCGGTGCCGCGACAATTGCCCTTTGTACAAATTCTAAACGTTGGTTTAGATTTGTACAGTTGACTAATTTATGCTGTATTGCTATGCTGTACAGCTAAGAGGTAGTGCTTATGACTCCAAATACAGCCCGTGCTCGCGTCTTTATGAGCGGACGTAGCCAACACGTCACCATCCCCGTTAACTTCCGTTTTCGCTCCTCCGAGGTCACCGTTCGCCGTGATGCTGAGAGCGGGGACGTAATTCTGTCTGAAATCCTTCCTCTTCCGGAAGTTTTCGCCGCACTTGACGCCGAGCCATTCCCCGAGGGCTTTCTGAGCGATGCTGACCGCGATCATCGCCCGCCGCAATCTCGGCCTGAGTTGGATGCGCTGCTAAACGAGTGGGGCAAGGAACCGGCATGACGACAACCTATCTGCTCGACACAAATATGTTCAGCTACATCGCCAAGAGCATTTCGCCAGCGGCGCGGAGCGAGTTTCTACGCCTGTCACAAGACCATAGTGTCACCCTCTGCCTCTCGGTTATGACCGAAGCGGAGGTCCGCTTCGGAATGGCAAAACGCAATCTGTCACGCTCCCGGCGCTCTGCCATCGAGAGCCTGTTTACACACTTTCAGATTCTTCCCTGGGGATCGGAAGAAGCCGCAGTTTATGCGCTCACACGCGCAAAACTCGAAGCCAAGGGGATCACAGTCGAATCGATGGATTTGTTGATTGCCACACAGGCCATAGCCGCTGGAGCCGTGCTGGTTACAAATGACAAAATATTTGCCCACGTCGAAGATCTCCACGCCACGGTCAACTGGGCAAGCGATCTTTAAAGCTCACAGCCAGCGAACCGGGAGAGTAAAGAACCGCATGAACGCAAACACTAAACGCTCGCCAAACTGGGTCATGAGGCACTACTGGGAGCTCTGTTGGAGCCTCTTCGTTATTGTTGTCTTTCTAGTACCCTTCACCTATCGAACAATCCCTGACATGAAGCAGCAACACGTCTCCACTTTCTCGCGTGAGAATTGGCGGCCTGGGCGCACTTACCTCCCCCAAATTGAGGATGCACTTGCGATTCTTGCGCAGTATGCTCCAGATCAAGCCGCGACTGTCCGGAACTGCGGAATGCCAATCGATATTGCGGACTCATCGCAGATGAATGCACTGCATATGCCCAACTCACGTCTAGCGGAAACGATGACGACCTCCGGGAATATTTACATCAATCACAAGACGACGAACACAGCTCCACGTATAGCATTTGCTCTATATCACGAGCTGGTTCATGTGCAATACGGCATTCACGATACAAACGTCTACCCGTCCAGCCCAATAGCGCGAATTCTCGGTCGCAGTGAGGAAGCCGACGCGCACATGCGAACTCTCCGCTTTGCGTGGAGGCTCAGAAATACTTACCCCGATGCTGCACACTGGGTCATGACTGGAGGGTCTCCGTTATTTTTGTGGCCGTTGGGAATTACCATCGAACTCCTGACCTACTTCTGGCCGTTTGGTACCGTTGTCTCCCTCTTCTTTGTGGCTCTTATTCCTTGGCTGTACTCGGTGACGTTTCAGAAACGAATCGCAGAGAAGCTAAGTGTAGCTGTAGCGGCTTGATAGTCCGTTGCTAAAGACGATGAGCCGGGATTCCTCCCGGCTCTTGCCAGTTTTGAGGGAATCGATCTGATTTACGTGCATTCAGGGCGTAGGGGGAGGATTGTGCTGCGGGGCTTGGGTGAGGGGAACTGGCAGTTGAAGCAATTATATAGAGGATGCACCTGGCATAGGGGGCGGGCGCAGTGGAGGCGCGCATTTTTCGTCCGGCGGCACCCATCGCGCAAAGGCCGCGCGATAGGACCCTGCCGCCAGCCGAAAAAACGAAATTAGGGGAGGTCGGGAATTTCTTGCGCGCCCGTGCCTCCATCCGGCTTTTTCTCGGATTGAATAGCTTCGTTAAACCGCACGATCTCTTCTGTCAGATTTTCCGGGTGAGATTCCGCCGCTTCTCGTATCCGCTCAATGTAAATCCTGTGCGGGTGATCAGGGTGTTCTCGCAGCCACCCTGCCGCATATTCGGCGTGCTGCTTTGCGCTGGGAGTCACAAGAATCTGCCTGAAACCGGGTAACGGTTGTGGAGGTGATTTTTCTTCGGCCATGATTCACTCCTTTTCTTTCTTTCTTGGTTGGTTGGTCTCATTTAGATCGATATTCAACGTATGAACTTGACATCCTCCCCGGCCTAAAGGCCGAAGACTTCTACGGCGCACAGGCGCAGCGTTGGGCTGCTTCTGAGTCGCTTCGGTGGGTTCCTGCTGCTGGCAGCATTGCTTCACCGCTCACTTCACAGGCTAACCGGGCGTGTCCCGCCCTTAGAATGTTGATTGCGCCGACGAGGTCGGCATTCTCAGTGAATCCGCACTTGACACAAGCGAAGGTAGCCTGCGACTTGCGGTTGTCTTTGGAGACGTGCCCACACTGCGGGCACGTTCGGGAAGTGTTCTCTGGCCGCACGGGCAGGACCTGACCACCGGCCCAGAGCATCTTGTATTCGAGCTGACGCCGGAACTCTGCCCAGCCCTGGTCAAGTATCGACCGATTCAAGCCAGACTTTGCACGGACATTCCTGCCGGGTTGTTCAACAGTGCCAGCGGCAGACCGAGACATATTGCTCACCTTCAAGTCCTCGACGAAAACCATCGCGTGGTTTTTGCTGATGGTGGTAGAGGTCGTGTGCAGGTAGTCGCGGCGGGCGTTGGCGATGCGAACGTGGATTTTCTGGACCTTGGCCTTGGCCTTCTTCCAGTTGTTGGAGAACTTCTTTTTGCGGCTCATGGCCTGCTGTGCTTTGCGCAGATCGGCAGCATACCGCTTATGGATGTTCAACGGCGGAACGAAAGTGCCATCGGACAGGGTGGCAAAGCGGACGATGCCCATGTCGATGCCTACGGCATCGCCCTGGGCGGCGGGCTGCTCGACCTCGCGCTCGGTCTGGATAGAGATGAACCACTTGCCGTTCCGCTGGCTGATGGTGACGTTGTGCAGATCGCCGAGTACTTCCCGGCTATTGCGATACCGAACCCAGCCCAACTTCGGCAGGAAGATGCGGCTGTTTGCCTGGTCCAGCTTGAACTGCTCCGGGGCGGGGTACCGGAAGCTGTCGGATCGTCCCTTCTTTTTTCGGCGGGGTAAGTCGGCACGTTTGGCGAAAAAGTTGGTGTAGGCACGTTCCAAGTCCTTCAAGGACTGCTGGAGTGGTTGGGCTGGCGCTTCAGCCAGCCAGGGCGCTATGCGCCCGGATGGGAGCGGGGCACCGTTACGCCATGACGTGAGTTCCTTGCACAGTCCTGCATAGCTGAGCTTCTTCTCGCCAGCTTCGTAGCGTTTCGTCTGCAACAAAAGTGCTTCATTGAATACAACCCGGCACGCGCCAGCAAAGCAGCGCATTTGCTGCTCTTGCTGGCCGTCTGGCCGGAGTTCGTATTTGAAGGCCTGGAAGCGTTGCATATTCACACTACGCGTGTACCATCTGTGATGGCTCAAAGGCTGTTGCCTTCACCGGCAATCCATCGTACGCGAAGCTGATGCGGTTCCACGCTGGCAATGTGGCGAACTTCAAATAGCCGTTCATGTCGGGCAATTGTTCAATTTCGCTCGGCATCACTGCGTCCTCTTCCACAATCTGCTCGGAATAACCAGACGATCTGCCGCTGTGCACACCGCCGCTGCTGCTGCCGCTGCTCTGCGTGGAAGACTCCATGAGGCGTCTGACTTTGCGTTTTCCAACCAAGGAAGAAGCAAAACGGCTCGTGCCTCCTCCATCGCTCGAACTGCACCGAAGAATCAGAGTGTTTCCTGCATTCTCGGTGATCGTTGCGCCATAGCCCTTGCCGTAGATCGTGTCTATCAGTCCGATGGACTGAAAGCCCAGGACAACACGGCCGCCGAACTTGCGAAGACGCGTGAGCGCGTCTGATAGTCCGTCAATCTTGCCGAGCGCGTCGAGCTCGTCAATCACAAACCACAACCGCGAATCCCCTTCATTTAGGCTCAATGTTGAGAAGATGGCCGTCCGCATCCAGGTTGTGATGATCGGTTTCAGAGCCGCAATCTGGTCCGCTTTGTAGGGCATGAACAACCAGCCGCGACCGCCTCGTATCCACTCGGTCATGGAAAATGCATCGTCGCGTGAAAGGTAGCTCAAGGCACGCAAAGCCTGGGATGCGTTTGTACGGATGCTGCCGAGTGTGTCTTCTGCTCCATCAAAGAACCTGCTCGCACTTGTGTGCGAAAGCAACTCGCCAAGTTCCGCGTTGTTCATTACGCTGATTGCGTCGTATAGATCACGGGTCGTCACATCGCCGCTTGCATAAAGTGCTTGAATGGTGCTGCTGACAAGCGTGCGCGCGTATCCTGCCCACACGCTGTTATCGCCTCCTAGATCGGGGACAAGCGAGGCTGCAAACTGGTCCGCGTCATAGGGATTGCGCAACTCTTTGAACAGTGCCCAGTGTGCGCTTCGCGCATCGAATGGGTTAAGGATCACGTCGCCGCGCCCTGGGTTGTAGAAGCGGGCAAGATAGCCGCCGTCCGGATCGGCAATCACAACACGGTCGCCCGTATGGGGGGCTCGCTGCTGCACGAAAGACAGCATCGAACGGATAGCTACGCTCTTCCCGCTGCCGGTCGTACCCATGATCTTGAAGTGCCGCGCCTCACTTTCGAGCGGGCAGCCCAGACCGGCGAGCAAGACGTTCGGAAGGTACTCGTTCTCTTTTTTGTTCGCCATGAGACTACGCACTTGCTCAGCGTTTGCTTTCTGCTGCGCCGATGCGTCCGCCACAAGTGCGCCACCCAAATGCGACGTTTGCGGCGTTACATTATTGCCTGGCATTTTGCACTTTCCCGCCGCGTAGCGGGCAACAAGTGCGATATAGACCGTACCGATGACAACCAAAGTCGAGTAGAAAAATGTGTGGACGGGGCCGGGGCTTGAATCGATGAAGGGGAGTAACCGGTTCAGTTGCAGTATGCGAATAAGGAGGCCGATGGGGATATTCAACAAGCAGAAGTAGACCCAGGTGCGCCAGAACGTGCCCCACATCTGGTTTCCTAGAGACATACCAAGCGCCTTTGAAGTTTTCTGCCAGTACCAGAACGCCACTGCCAGAGGTATCAAAAGAAAAAGCTGTGCCAAGAGAAGTCTCCTTTCACTTCTGCGTGTGTTTGTGGGTTTGGTTCTGTTGTTGCCGCTGCTGCTGCCGCGCCTCAATCTGCGTGGACCGCTCGGAGCGGAAACGCTCGATAAATGATTGCTTCTGCGGTTGCGATTGCCTCTCCCGCGCCTCCTGAGCTGCGGATTTCTGCGGCACCTCAACGGTGACGGTAAAGTTTTTGTTTCCCGCTTTCTGTAGCTGGCCGTGTATTTCTTTGGCCTTGTTCTCGGCCCACAACTGCTCTGGGCTTTTTTTACTTCCGAAGATTCCTGGAAATCTCATTGTGTGTGCCTCGGTTTGTTAGTTTGGTTGTCCTGTTGCTGTTTCTTCCGATCTTCACTTTTTTCTGCCTTTTCGCGGCGGAATTTCTCGACAAATATTTCCGCTCGTGGCGGAGATTCTCCTGTCGTCTGTGTTGGCGTTTCCGGCGTGCTCTGCGCCCGCCATCCCTCGAATTTTTCGCGCACGTACTGCTTGGCCTGTTCGTACTTTACCTTGACCTCGGCAATAGCGCGGTCGATCAGGCTTATCTCTCTTTTGGCTTCCTGCTCGATGGCCTCAATTCGCTTCGCGGCATGCTGCTCAACCTGCTCTGAAGTTTCCTTCGGATGGCTCAGTGTTTCGGCCCGCTCTTCCCTCAATTGCTCAACCTGCGACGCGC